>NZ_JBMOSM010000006.1:0-87637 GCF_049316025.1 Paenibacillus sp. NPDC058898
AGCAATGCATGGAGCTGACCAATACTAATCGGTCGAGGGCTTATCCAAAACATATTTCAATGTGCTGCAAATTCGTTTCGTATCTAGTTTTCAGGTGATCAAGCATCTGAACCGTTTGGTGGCGATGGCGGAAGGGTTCCACGCGTTCCCATACCGAACACGACCGTTAAGCCTTCCAGCGCCGATGGTACTTGGACCGAAGGGTCCCGGGAGAGTAGGACGTCGCCAAGCGAACAACCATAAAGACCGTTATCGAGTAATCGATAGCGGTCTTTTTTGTTATCCCCCGCACGAACTCGTGAAAAGAATCATGAAGCATCAGAAAGAAGGGCACCCACATAGCGGGTGCCCTTCTTTTCTTTACCTTAATATCTTTTTTTATCTTAAATATCTTTATCTTAGTATCTTTCCAATATCAGCTGTGTCTTCAAGCCATCCATAGGAAGAAGCCAACCGTTAGACTCTAGGGTGTTCATTAGCTCTGATCGGAGTTGGGAAGCAACCGAGACATCGGACGTTTTAAAAGAGATTTCGATCAGATTCTCGGTTCCTGTGCCGTCTGCATTGCGGATCGGCCAAACTTCGAGGCTCATTTTCTGGCCTTTCCATGATCCTTCATAGCGGTAGAACGTCAGCGGTCCATGAATACGGGACTGTGTGAGCTTTTGTTGACCCCAATTCGGAGAGGACCATTTTTTGAGCTTACCCGGTAGTTTGTCCAGCAGTAAAGCCAAAGCGTCTTGATCGGATGGAAGTGTTGTGCCGGTTGTATTCGTGCTTACTTTCTTGGTGTTGGAGAAGCTAAGTGTTTGTTTGCCATAGCCCCAATCAATCTCGGCCTCGTAATTGTCATCCGAAGCATCAAAGCCTTCCTGGTTTGCCAAGCTGAGCGCCGCGTTAATATCTCCATTCACGATGGGATACCGTTTCTTATAGGTAAGCTCGTAGTTATCTTTATCCTCTTTTTTGCGAAAACGGACGTTCCAGCCTTCGGCATCCAGTTCCAGGTTGTCCGTATCATAATAAGCAACACCGATTGCTTGGGGAACAGAGGCTATTCCGAATGCTTGAATGACTTCGCTCCGCAGGCTCCCACCGGATTCCAGCACGGTTTCGGGTTTGGCAAGGAACTTCACTTCATACGAAGGCACGGCATTGGCGGCGGCCGAAACCTCCGACTGGAGACCGGTTAGTCCACTTCCTAAAGTCGCGAAACCTACCATGAAAGACAACGTCAGCTGTTTCCATTTTCTCAACACAATCACTCCCATAAGCTGGATTTAGGTACACAGCTTACTTTAAACGCTGAATAATTGTGAGTTGTTAACGGGGGAGGGCGATTGTATCAAATGTTTATAGAATTATTGAATAGCAGCATACATTTTTTGTTAATCCATCCACATAGCTTACAGAATATACTCACCTAGATCACAGGACCTGCTCCAATTGTTTGCCCACTTCACGCAAAACCTCTTGAAAACGCTGAATTTGGACGGAAGGAAGACGTTCCTTATTATGGACGCTGAATATGTGCCGGGATGCTCGATGGCCGGGAATCGGCATAACGTGCAGTAAACCTTGCTGCTGCTCCCGTTGTACCGCCATCGGTGACATAAAGGAAACATGGTCCCCCAACAACACAAGTTGCTTGATCGCTTCCAGCGAGTCCAGCTTTACGGGACTCCGCATATGCAAACCATGCTGCTCCAGCCACAGGTCGGTCAGCTGCCTTGTGCTGGATTCGGTTCCATGCAAGGCGAAGGGAGTGCGAATGATCTGCTCGGGCTGCAGCGAATCCGTTTTGGCTAGCGGATGGTCAGGCGAACATATTAGGGCCAGATCATCTTTGCACAAGGACTCGGCCTGCAGACTGGACCCCGTAAAGGGTTCGGATGAAATAATGCCCAGATCAATCTGGTGCCTCGCTAGCATCTCACGGATAACCGGAGAAGGTTTGACGGATAAGGAGATCCGTATGCCGGGAAACTCACGGGCAAAGGTATTCAATATCGCGGGCAGCAGATAGGTGGCAGGGACATAACTGGCTCCAATGTGCAGCGTTCCCCGATATAAGCTGTCGTATTCGCGGACGACCCGCTCCGACTCCTTGGCAAGCGCGTTTATTTTTACCGCATAATGCAGCAGAGCTTGTCCAGCCTCGGTGAGAAATGTTTTTCCGCTTCGGGACTCAAACAGCCGGACTTGCAGTTCTTCTTCTAGTGACTTCATATGAAAAGTAACTGTTGGCTGCTTAATGCCAAGTATTTCTGCCACGCTGGTCATATGATGATGGCGGTCGATCAGCTCCACAATTTGCAGCTTCATCAGATTCATTCGTATATCGCTCCCTTGATGATTTCTTATTTATGCTCTCTATATAGATTTAATCTATGAGTATCAACAGAATTCAAACAAAAAGTTAATTCTGAGTTTACATTAGTCTAATACAACGCTTAAACGTAACCCTTACACTGGAAATAGCTTAAGAAGACAGGTTGGGATCGAAAGTGGATATTGAAATCAGGGGCATTCAAAAATCGTTTCAGGGTACACCCGCGTTACTTCCTACCGATTTAAAACTGCGTCATGGTCAATTCACCACATTGCTCGGGCCGTCAGGCTGCGGCAAAACGACACTGCTGCGGATGATCGCCGGGCTGGAACAGCCGGACGGAGGAGAAATCTATGCGGAAGACCGGTGTATCTACTCCGTGCACAAGAAGATTGACGTTCCGGCGCACAAACGCAACTTCGGGATGGTATTTCAGGATTTTGCCCTCTGGCCGCATATGACGGTATACGAGAACGTTGCTTTCGGATTAAAAGCGGCCAAGCTTAAGACGGATCTCAGGCAAAAAGTAACCGAAGCGTTGGCTTTGGTCCGTTTAGAAGGAATGGAAGATCGTTATCCGCATCAGCTGTCCGGTGGACAACAGCAGCGGGTTGCATTTGCCAGAGCAGTAGCGATCCGTCCGGCTCTAGTACTGTTCGATGAGCCTCTGAGTGCGCTGGATGCGGTGCTTAGGGAGGAAATGCGGATCGAAATGATGTCGCTTGTGAAGGATATGGGGTTGACTGCCCTTTATGTCACACACGATCAGGTGGAAGCCATGTCGATGTCGGATGAAATTGTGGTCATGCGGAAAGGGGAAGTCCTGCAGCGTGGAACCCCGGAGATGATATATGAAACACCCAGTCATCCCTTTGTGGCTTCGTTTATCGGCAAGTCCAATTGGTTGACGGTCGATCACTCCATGGTGAGGCCGGAGCATGTGAGCTGGAGCAGGACAAGCACGGAGGAAGCATGCTATCAGGCAACCGTGCTAAGCGTGAGCTATGTAGGCGAGCGATACGAAATTCACTTACAGGTGGATGGTTTGGACAAATGGACCGCTTACCTGGACAAGAGAATTCCGGTCGGAGAACGCGTGAATCTGTACGTGTCTCTGCATACGATCTGCCAGATGGGTGAAGGAACAAGTCATGATAAGAACGTGAGCATGCAACAGAATATAGCAAAACGCACACCTGCTGCTGCAGGCTAAGATGAAGGGGAGTTGGGGAGAAATGAGTCAATTGAAGTTCCGGAAAAAAAGCGCGGTACTGTTGTTGGCATCGGTTATGAGCCTAAGTCTGTTTGGATGCGGCAGTACGCCGAATGGGGATTCAGCTACTAAGCCGGCACAGGATACAGGCAAGCAAACTGCATCGGGGAGTGCGCAAGCCGGAGGTAAGCTCGTCCTTTACAGCGCTGGCCCTCAAAAGCTTGCCGACAATATCGTGAGCGGTTTTGAAGCTAAGACCGGAGTGAAGGTAGAGATGTTCCAAGGCACAACGGGCAAAATTTTGGCACGGATGGAAGCGGAAAAATCGAATCCGGTCGCGGATGTTGTCATTCTGGCCTCCCTCCCATCCGCACAGGCGCTCAAGGCGGATGGTCTGACATTGCCTTATCCTGAAGCTGCCAATGCGGACAAGCTGAATAAGGATTGGTCCGACGCGGAAGGAAACTATTTCAGCACAAGCGCATCGGCGCTCGGGATTGTATACAACACCAATCTGGTCTCTGCGCCGCCTCAAAGCTGGGCGGACTTAGGCTTGCCAGAGTGGAAGGATGCGGTCAATATTCCGGATCCGACGCTGTCGGGATCGGCGCTGGATTTTATCACGGGCTATTTGAGCGTGAAGGGCGACGCAGGCTGGAAACTGTTCGAGGATTATAAAGCCAATGGGACTGCTATGGCAGGAGCGAACCAGGAAGCGCTGGACCCTGTGATCACCGGTGCCAAGAGTTTGGTTGCTGCAGGCGTGGATTATATGGCTTATTCGGCTAAAGCCAAAGGCGAGCCGCTTGACATTGTATACCCGGAGGAAGGAACTGTCGTGAGTCCGAGACCGGCTGCGATTTTGAAATCCAGTCCGAACGTAGATAATGCCAAGGCTTTCATCGACTACTTGCTGTCTGACGAAGCGCAGAAACTGGTGGCGGATGCCTATCTGATTCCGGGTCGTGAGGATGTGGAGGCCGAAGGCCGGACCAATCTGAAAGATATTCCGGTGTTTAAAGTGGATTGGGCTTGGATGAATGACCATGGGGACGAGACGGCAGCACGTTTTTCCGAAGTATTCAAGTAAGTGCATAAGAGGAACCACAGGAAGGCAATGTGAGGTGAACCGCAGTGAGACCTGTCATCATGGACAGTCAGCGATTTTTAAGGAAAATGGGCGTTGTTCTCGCCCTTTTTCTTCTCATTATAGGCATTGGTGTGCCATTGCTGCTTATTTTCTGGCAAAGTGTATACCCGGATCAGCACTTCGATTGGCTGGCGCCGATACGAACGATAGCCGGTCATGAGCTGTCCGGTATTTTGCTGCAAACCATCTGGCTAGGGGTATGCGTGGTGGCAGGATCGACACTGTTTGCGCTGCCGCTTGCCTGGATGATGGCCAAAACCCGGTTGGGACAGCATCGGTGGGTGGACGTGATCTTGATGATTCCGTTCATGACCCCGCCGTATATCGGTTCGATGGGCTGGATTCTATTTATGCAAAAGGGCGGATATTTACAGCAGTGGCTGCCGGGAGCAGCGAGGTGGAGTGATTCCTTCTTCAGCTTCGGAGGCATGGTGCTGATCATGAGTCTGCACTTGTTCCCGTTTCTATACCTGCTGCTGCGGGACGCTCTGATCCGCATCGGCGGTAATCTTGAGGAGGCCGGAGCGGTTCACGGCGCAAGCGCAGGATACCGGTTTAGAAGAATCATAATGCCGTTGCTGTTATCCTCTTACGGCATGGGTGCGATGCTGGTGTTCGTAAAAACCATTGCGGAATTCGGCACGCCGGCAACGTTTGGTCGCCGCATCGGCTATTATGTGATGACCTCGGAAATCCACAAATATATTTCTAGCTGGCCCATCGATTTCGGTAAAGCGACCTCGCTGGCATCAGTCCTGCTGTCGGTTTGTCTGGTGATGTGGTACATGCAGTCTACGATCAGCCGGAGGTTTACCTACCGTCTTGTCGGCGGCAAAGGTCAGCGCTCCAAAAGATATTCGCTGCGCGGCAGCAAAGGCGCCGTCTGCGCTTTATACATCGGTTTGCTGCTGATATTGTCTGTCGGCATTCCTTATTTTTCAATCATTGCGGCATCCCTGATGAAGCTCCGCGGAGCCGGATTGTCCTTAGATAATCTGACGCTTGATCATTACAAGGAATTGCTGTCCTGGGGATCGGTCAGCCAGAAAGCGATTAGTAACAGTCTGGGTCTGTCGCTTGCAGCATCTACGGTTGCTGTTCTACTCGGTACCGGTTTTGCCCTAACGATCGGTAAGTCCCAGGCACGGATGCAGCGGGTCATCGATCTGTTAAGTCTTTTGCCGAATACGGTCCCCGGCATTGTGATGGTGGTCGGTTTGATCCTGCTCTGGAATGCACCATGGATGCCGGTTACGCTCTACAATACCTATGGGATGGTGGTGTTGACGTACGTCGTGCTGTTCCTCCCATACACGGTGCAATATGTGAAGGCCAGCTTTACGCAGATTGACGGTACCCTGTTTCAGGCGGGGCAGGTATTTGGAGGCGGTCCTCTGCTTATATTGCGGCGGATTCTGCTGCCGCTGATTATGCCCGGCATGCTGGCAGGATGGATCATGACCTTCACGATTGCGTCACGGGAGCTGGTCGGGTCACTGCTCATTTTGCCTCCATCGATGCAGACATCAGCTACATATATCTTTGCGCAGTTTGAGCAGGGACAGGTGTCTCTCGGGATGGCGATGGCCGTCGTCTCCGTCGGTATGACGGTGCTGCTGTTACTGCTGGTCGAAGCTATGAATTCTAAAAGAAAGTGGAATGCATCATGATGAAACTGACGGTGTGGGGCGGTGCAGGCGAGCATGGCCGTTCCGCCTATTTACTAAGTGGCAGCCAGGTTCATTTACTCCTGGATTGTGGCGTCAAGAAGGAAGGATCGGGAGACTATCCCATGATCCAGCAAGAACAGGTGCCGAAGCTGGATGCCGTGTTTCTATCGCATGCCCATGAGGATCACTCGGTGGCGATTCCGCTCCTGTACCGGCTTGGCTATCAAGGAGAGGTGTGGACCACCCGTGAGACGGCAGCGCAGTTAACGACCTACTTTGCCTCTTGGAGAGAGTACACGACAAGGGCAGGCGTAGAGCTTCCTTATATGGAGGAGGATCAGCTGGCGATCCGCTACCGGTACCTGGAGGAAGAGGCTGAGAAGTTGACATGGTTTGAAGCGCTTCCCGGCGTAGAGGTCATGTGGGGGCGAAGCGGACATATGGTGGGGGCTGTCTGGTTTTTGGTACAGGCTGAAGGAAAACGGATCTTTTATTCAGGAGACTATACATCCGAATCGCTGCTGCTTGAGGATGACAGCCCTGCGCTGGTAGACAAGCCCTCTTCCATGCTGCTGGATCTGGCTATCGTGGATGCGGCGTACGGGACCGACGCTAATTCACAGGCCGATAAACTGAAGCAATTGGAACAAAAGATTGAGAGCACGCTGCAAACCGGCGGGAAGGTATTATTACCGGTGCCGGCTGCCGGCCGAGGGCAGGAAATGATCCTATGGGCATACAGGAACTGGGGAAACGTGCCGATCGTGATCGAAGCGCCGCTGATCGAGGGGATGAAGCGACTGCTCGAGCGTTCGGAGTGGCTTCGCAGCCAGGAATCGGATCAAGGAATGAGAGATCAGCTGGAGTTATTACTGAATCGGAACGATTGGATCATACCGGCTAGCGAGGTAGAACGCGAGTCCTTGCTCCAGAAGCACGGGGCATCGCTATGGTTCGTAACCGATGGGATGATGCAGTCGAATCTTGCGCAGTGGTATTATAGCCAGATGTCCAGCGATACCCGGAATCTGGTCCTGCTCACGGGTCATGTTTCCCAGGGGACTTTTGGACATCGTCTCCTTCAACATCCGGCGTCATACGGTGCCTGCTCAGTAACAAAAATCAGGTATAAGGTACACCAGGGCCTGACGGACGTGCGCCAGATGATAACCGGCGTTCCGGCACTGCATACCGTACTCGTCCATGCAGACAAACGAGAAACGGACCGGTTACGAGCCCGTCTGACAGAGGAAGCACCGAACCTTCACATTTATTCCATGTCGGTCGGTGAGGAAGTCTATTTCTAGTCGTGCTTAGAGAACCTTTATCGCTTTCGCGATAAAGGTTTTTTTGTGGAATGGCTGTTATGTGTTTAGATGTAGGTGAAGTTGGTGAAGGCTGTAATGAACATATATAAAAATAAATTAGTACCAAGTACTAGTACTTGGTGATATAATAGATATAAACTTGGAGGTGTGAATGATGAGCCAATCAAAGTCAAGAATTACGGCAATCGGGACCTATGTTCCTGAACGGATATTAACCAATACGGATTTAGAGAAGATGGTTGAAACGAGTGATGAGTGGATTGTCCAGCGAACAGGCATGCGGGAACGCCGGATTGCCGCCCCACACGAGTACGTGTCGGATCTTGCCATTAAAGCTGTGGAGGATATGGTTGATCGGTACGGCGTTACCGTGCAGGATGCGGATATGATTCTTGTGGCCACAAGCACTCCGGAGTATTCTTTTCCAAGTACAGCCTCCCGGGTGCAATCGAAGCTGGGCATTGCGAGCACGGGTGCGCTGGATCTGAATGCCGCCTGTGCGGGATTTGTATATGCGCTCCAGATGGCTGACGGATTAATATCCGGGGGAGCCTACCGTAAGATCCTGGTTATCGGGGCGGAAACCTTATCGAAGATTACGGATTACACCGACCGGACGACATGCGTATTGTTTGGGGACGGCGCCGGTGCCGTATTGCTGGAGAAAGATGAGGATTCGCCAAGTGTCATAGCGTCTGTATCGGGAACCTTTGGCGAAGGCGGCATTCATCTGTATAAAACAGCGCTCTCCGAGCAAATGGACGGCACGGAATTAAAGAGCGGCTGTCTTGTTCAAAATGGCCGGGAAATTTATAAGTGGGCCATTCGGAACATTCCGGACGGCGTTCGCGCTCTTTTGGCTAAAGGGGGCATGACCCCAGCCGAAGTGGATTGGTTTGTCCCGCATAGCGCCAATCTTCGCATGATCGAAGCGATTAACGAGCGGGGGCCATTTACAATGGACCGCACCTTAACCAGCGTCGAGTACCGCGGGAATACGTCGGCAGCCTCCATTCCGCTTGCACTTCAGCTGGCGGTGGATGAAGGACGGCTAAAAGCGGGAGACCACGTCTTACTCTACGGGTTTGGCGGGGGAATGACCTATGCCGGCTCCATCGTAAAATGGACGATATAAATTCGTTACATGAAAACGATGGAACATCATGAAATCTATAAGACCGCTATCGACATTCGATATGCGGTTTTTTTGTGCTGCAATTTTTGGATAAACGAACCTGAATCGTAATAAATTCAACTCAAATTCGAAAGTTTACCACCTCAAAATTTGGCGCCGCTTTCATTAGACTAAAGAAGAAAAATACGTTTCATGGAAGAGGGGTAGAACGATGAAAAGGTTTAAGTCATGGAGCATGCTGCTCCTGAGTATCATCATGGTGTTCACACTGGCCGCATGTGGAGGCGGAGGCGGTAACGGAAGCAGTACGGCTGAATCTCCGGGGGGAGGCAGCAGCAACGAAGAGACGGACAATATCAAAGAAGGAACCGAGTCCACAGAGAAAATCGAGCTCTCCTTCTGGTCGCTGGGAACGACCAACTATGAGGATCTGGCAAAGGAATATACGAAGGAGCATCCGAACATCACGTTCAAATTCCAGAATACGTCGGACCAAACCGCACATCACAACAATCTGACGACAGCGTTGTCCGCAGGTTCCGGCGCGCCTGACATTTTCCAATTAGAAATCGCCTTTATGGAGCGTTTTATCAACAACCAGGATAAATTCTACAATCTGTACGATCTTGGCGCCAAAGACTTAGAAGGCAACTACTTGGAGTGGAAATGGAAGCAGGCCACATCGGTTGACGGCTCCTTCCAACTCGGTCTGCCTACAGACATCGGTCCTACGGTCGTATATTACCGTACGGATCTGGCTGAGCAAGCCGGATTGCCGACGGATCCGGACGGGTTTAGCGCAGCGATTGATTCATGGGATAAATTCGCCAGCGTAGCCAAGGACTTCACAAGCAAAACAGGAAAACCGTTCGCGGACTTGACGGACCTGGTATATAACGGGGTGCGCGACCAGTCCCCGGATCAAATCTACTTCAACAAAGAGGACGGCTCCTTTATCGGAGATACGAATCCGCAAGTGAGAAAAGCTTACGACTTTACGGTAAAAGGAATTCAGGAAGGCTGGATCGGCAACTGGATACTGTGGTCTCCTGAATGGCAAAAAGCGATTAATGATGGAGACTTTGGCGTCATGCTCGGCCCGGCTTGGATTGCCGGCACGATCCGCAATGCCAAGGATACCGCAGGCAAATGGCAGATTGCCCAGCTTCCTGAAGGAGCAGGCAACTGGGGCGGTTCGTTCCTGACCTTGCCGAAGGAAGGCAAGCATTCTAAGGAAGCCTACGAATTTATCTCGTGGGTGCTCAACAAGGAGAATCAGCTAAAATCGTTCAAGGACAGCGGCTTGTTCCCATCTATCCCGGCGGTTTACAGCGAGCCTTCATTCACGGAGGAGAAGGATGAATTCTTCGGCGGCCAGGTCATTTCCGAAGCATATGCCAAATCGGCGGAACGCATCAAGCCGGTTTACTACGGACCGCTTCACGACCAGACCGACACGATTATCAAGAACGCGCTCAAAAACGTGCTGGAGAAAAAGGCCGACCCGCAAAAAGAATGGGAAAGCGCAATGAAACAAATCAAGACGCTGGTTGATCGCAGCTAGGAAAAGGATCATTCCTCGCTAGCCCGTTCAGCCCGTAATCCGTCCGAATCCGAGTAGGGAGGAAGCTCTCTTCGCTCGGATTCGGATTTATCCTTACCTACCTGGAGGTGCATTCATGGCAGACACAGCTACAGCAGAGTCACCGCAACCGGTGCCCCCGAGGCGGCGTTTGTTGACGGAGACCGTGCGAAGCCGGTTTACGGCGTATACGTTCATATCGCCTTTCTTCATCTTGTTCGCAATTTTTGGACTGTATCCGATTCTTTTTACCATCTATTTGTCCTTCTTCAAATGGGACGCGCTCGGACCGATGAAATACGTCGGCTTCAAGAACTACGAGTTGATTACAAGCGACCCGACCTTCTGGATCGCTTTTAGCAACACACTCATTATGGCTTTGATGGGAACCGTGCCGCAGCTGATTGTGGCATTATTTGTTGCGGTTATGCTGGGCTCGGCCTTGAACAAATTCAAGAACACATTCCGCATTCTGTATTTCATGCCGAACATCACCTCCATCGTTGCCGTGACGCTGGTGTTCAGTACGATGTTTGGCAACAACGGGATGGTTAACTGGATGCTGAACACCTTCGGCGCGGAAAGCGTACCGTTCAACTCCGGCTGGTGGGGTGTTAAAATCGCGATTTCGACCATGGTGATGTGGCGGTGGATGGGCTATAACGCCATTATTTTTCTGTCGGGTCTGCAGAGCATTCCGACCGATATTTATGAAGCGGCCAAAATCGACGGCGCCACCCGAGGCCAGCAGCTGCTCTATATCACGCTGCCGCTTCTTCGGCCATTCATTCTGTTCGTGACCTTGGTATCGACGATCGGCGCGCTCCAATTGTTTACGGAGCCATATGTATTCCTCGGTCAGTCCGGCACGGGCTCTACGCGTCAGGAAGGGGTAACGATGGTCACTTATCTGTATAATGAAGCATTTAAGAACGGATTTTTCGGTACGGCTGCGGCAACGGCGGTGCTTTTGTTTATCGCCACTATTCTGTTCTCGGTATTGAATATGATGGTGGGCCGCGAAGGTAAAGATACGGGAGGTAAAAAAGCATGAGCACAGTCGCCATAAGCCGGAAAAAACCGGATGAACCTGGTGTTGTCGCAAAATTCTTCTTCTACCTCTTCGTGATCCTTGGCGCGCTGGTCTCGATCTTCCCGTTCTACTGGATGTTTGTCGTGGCTACGAATGACAAGGATGCGGCATTTCATATTCCGCCGCTCCTTACGCCCGGAACGGAGTTTCTGGATAACTTCTCGCGCGTGCTGGAGCGAACGGATTTTTTCAGGGCGTTGATGAACTCGGTCGTTGTGTCTTCAGCCGTTACATTGTCCGTTGTGTTCCTCTGTACGCTTGCGGGTTATGCCTTTGCCAAGTATGAGTTTCCTTTGAAGAAGACGCTGTTTGTTTTTGTCATTGCCACGATGCTTGTGCCTGCTCAGCTGGGCGTGCTTCCACAGTACGTCATCATGGCCAAGTTGCACTGGATCGACAGCTACAAAGCGCTGATCGTGCCCGCCATGGTCAATGCCTTCGGCATTTTCTGGATGCGGCAGTACATTGCTTCTGCCGTTCATACCGAGCTGATCGAAGCGGGGCGGATTGATGGCGGCGGACATTTCCGGATTTTCTGGAACATAGCCATTCCTGTCGTAACACCGGCGATGGCTACACTGGGGATTCTGAATTTCATGAATGTGTGGAATGATTTCTTCTGGCCGCTCGTCGTATTGAAAAACAGAGAGAATTACACCATTCAAATTGCGCTGCAGCAATTGTTCACCAATAAAGACGGCCTTGATTTCGGAATGATCATGTCGGCCACCTTCACGGCGACGCTGCCGCTTCTCATTGTGTTTCTATTGTTCAGCCGCTATGTCATCGCGGGTCTGACATCAGGCGCGATAAAAAGTTAACATGCGGGGTGATGTCTTACAAGGAATGCGGACTGTCATGAAGAATAATAGACATAGTAGAGTGGAGGGAGGAAGGATCCATGAAACTCCGCCGAAAGATATTGCTCGCTATTATTCTTCTGGTCTTCATTCCGGTCATCGCGCTGGGCGGGGTATCCTATTACAGCTTTTCAGAAGCGATGGAGAAGAAGTCGAATGATTTCTACTGGATTTCGCTTCTGGAAACGGATCGGAAGCTGAAGTTCGCCTTGAATGAAATCACGACGATATCGAACTCGGCGATCACCCAGCAGTCGGTTCAGCAGATGTTGAAACAGCCGGAATACGCGGTTACCTACGAGCAGCGTCAGGAGATCAACAATTTGATCAATCATCCGATGATTGCGTCGTTTGCCTTTTATTCCAACGACCAATTGCTTTATCATACGAATGGCGGAATGGAGCTTCAGGAGCTGAGACAACAGGAATGGTATGAAGCGGTGGAGGAGGGGGAAGGGCGCCCTGTATGGGTCGGTCCCGGCGAGAACGGCTCTGCGGCATCCGGTTCTCCCGTTTTGATCCAATCCAGAGTCATTAAGGATTATTACTCGCTGGAGGATATTGGGACTGTCGTGATTTATGTGAAGCCGGATCTGCTCGATCAGGTATTCTGGGAGGCGGCAACGCTGAAGCAGGGAGATATTTTGCTGGTCAATAAGCAGGGTCGGATCGTATTCAGCAAGTCGGGCGGACATATCGGGGAGCGGACGGCGTTCCCGTTTCTGTCGGATGGCTATACGAATGGAAAAGGCTATTATATCGATCAATATGCCGATGAAAAATCGCTGATCACGTATTCTCCTTCGCATAATAAAGAATGGTTTCTGGTCGCTATCACGCCAAGCAAACTTATCTCGGCCGAATCGGTCTCGATTCGTAATCTGGCCTTGATTCTGGGATTGATCTCGCTCGTGTCGGCGTTTCTGTTCGACCGTTTTTTTGTGCGCAGAATGGTGCGCAGCATCATCAGTGCGGTTAACGGAATGAAGCGCGTCAAGCAGGGGATCTTCGTCCCGATCCCATCGCATAAAGTGGCGGAGGACGAGACGGATCTGTTAATTGACGGCTTTAACCGGATGAGCACGCAGATCCAGGAGCTGATCGGACAGGTCGAGACGGAACAAGCCCGGAAAAAGGAAGCGGAGCTGCAGGCGCTGGTCGCTCAAATCAATCCGCATTTTATATACAATTCATTGGAATCGATTAATTCGATGGCCGTGCTTCAGGGAAACAAGGATATCAGCAAGATGGTGGTCTCCCTTGGAAAGCTGCTTCGCATCAGCATCAGCGAGCATCATGAGCTCATACCGCTGAGTATGGAGCTGGAGCATGTCCAGCATTATATGCGGATACAGAAATTCCGGTTTGAAGAAAAGTTTGATTACGGCATAGAGCTTCCGAATGCGCTTAAGCACTACGTTACGCAAAAGCTGATTGTTCAGCCGATTGTTGAGAACGCTTTATATCACGGGATTGAGCCGATGGAGGAAAGCGGATTGATCTCGATCAGGGTGTCCGAAGACGGCGAGGATATCGTGATTGATGTGGAGGACAACGGTCCGGGTTTTGATCCGGAGACGCTGATCAAACTGTGGAATACGGACCAGGGACAACTGAAGAAGTATCGCGAGAATGGAGTCGGCCTGAAGAATGTGCATGAAAGGCTGCGGATCCGGTTTGGCAGTCGTTACGGATTGATGATCTGTTCCTCGCCCGGTTACGGCTCTTTGATACGAATCCGAATACCGAAAATACTGACATGACAGGGGGTGCTGCAGCGTGAGGTGGTTTTGGAATTGGGGCTGGATTGTCGGATATGCCGCGCTGCTAACGCTGTCTGTCGCGTGGGTTACGGTGCAGAGTCAAGGACCGGCCCAGGAGGAACAGCCGGAGAAAATTACGCTGACGTTCCGGCATTTCTGGAACAAGGAGCATGACAAACCGGTGCTGGCCATATTCGAGAGTATTGTCCGCACGTATGAGAAAGCGCATCCCAATGTAAAGGTGAACTTTGAGAGCATCGATCAGACGATTCATCGGGAGCAAAAGCTGAAAAGCGAGATGGTCACGGGTACGCCGCCGGATATGTTTGTCCTGTTCGGAGGAGCCGAGATTATGCCGTATGCCAGATCCAACCGGCTGATGGATTTAACGGATTTTTTGCAGGATACCGGTCTGAAGGAGCAATTCAAGGATCTCCACCATTGGACCTTCGACAATCGGATCTACGGCCTGCCCTTTGAGGGGCACGCGGAGCCGATCTATTATAACCGGGCTTTATTCCGGAAGCTGAATCTGGAGCCTCCGAAGACGCTGGCAGAGCTGAATGAGGTGATTCGTAAGCTTCGCGAGAACGATATCATTCCCTTTGCGCTTGGGAATGAAGACCGCTGGCCGGCAGGGATTTTTGCGCATTATTTCATGGATCGATACGCGGGGCCGGAGCTGATTGACCGGCTGGTTGAAGGAGAGGATCAGGTCAGCTTTGTGCATGAGTCATATTTGGAGGCGTTTGAGCAGCTGGAGTCGTGGATCAACGAAGGGGCGTTCAGTCCGAACGCGAATGATATTTCCACTGAAGAAGCGATAGCCCAGTTCACTGAAGGGAAAGCAGCGATGTATTTGAACGGCAGCTGGGATATTACGCTGTTCCGGAATGAGGATCATCCGGATTTTCAGAACGAGGTAGGCGTCATTCCCTTTCCGTCCCTTCTTCCCGGTGAAGAACGATCCTTGGCAGGCGGATACACCATTGGCATCGGGCTGTCATCGGATATGGATGAGTCGAAGAAGCAAGCGGCTTTGGAGCTGCTGGGCATGTTCTATACCCCAGAGGTGCAGACGCGGCTGGTGTATGAAGGGCTCCGCGTCCCTTCGATGAAAGTTGCCTATGATTCGAAGAAAACCGGGCCGGTGTTTGCTCAGGTCACGGAATTGATGGAGGAATCCACGAGTACCTTTCTGCCATATGACAACAAGCTGTCACCTGAGGTGAACCGTTTATTCCTCAAAGTGATCGAGGATATGATTGGAGGACGGACGCAAGCGGCCGGCGCACTGGAACAGATACAGAAGTCCTCGGTGCGCTATTGGCAGCTAAGGCGAAACACGGTGCCGGAGTAACCAAAAGAGACAAGGGGGAACGTCATGGGCGGATCGGATGGAAAATTCAGAGTCATTCTGGTTGATGATGAGCCGATCATTCTGCGCAGTCTAAGGGCAGCCATTCCCTGGGATGAGCTGGATCTGGAAGTCGTAGGGGAGGCCAAGACAGGGGACAGCGCTCTCAAGCTGGCGCGTGAAGTGTCGCCGCATATGATCATCAGCGATATTCGGATGCCGGGAATGGATGGCATTACGCTCATGAAGGAGCTGAAGGCAGATCAGGCACGGCGGATCATTATTTTCATTAGCGGGTACGGAGAGTTCGAATACGCAAGAGAAGCGCTGCGCGAAGGGGCTTTCGATTACTTGCTGAAGCCGATCGATCACGATGAGCTGACGGAAACGATAGCCAAGGCAGCCAGAACCCTGGAGAAGCAGATTGCGGATGACCATATGATGCACTCGATCAAGGTTTTATCGCTGCTGGCCCGGGAGAGGATGCTGACGGAATTTATCGAGGGAAATCGAAGCCCCTTGCAGCATATGCAGTGGCTGGAAGACAGCGAGCTGGAGCATGGATACACGATGGCCGTCATTCAATTGGATCATTACTTGCGGCTTAACGAGTTGTGGAGCATGGATGAGAAGCGCCTGTGGCTCTTTGCGGTACGGAACGTCCTCGAGGAATGGTCTTTGCAGCATGGCGGACTGACGGTATTCCCTTTCCGCAGCGGTGAATGGGTGCTGCTGTTTCCGAACCTGACGAAAGAGCGACAGGAGGATATTGGCAGGGATCTGGTGCAATTGATCAAGCGGAATACGAAGCTATCCTGCTCGGTCGGCTTCAGCCCCAGCATGGCCGGGATTGACCGCTTGGGAACGGCTTACGAGACGGCCGTCCGCGCCTTATACCAGCGGTTCTATTCCGGGGAAGAGGGGGTGTTCCTCGGGACTCCCGATTCCATTATGGAAACGGCCAGCGAAGCAAAGTATCCGAAGCATCTCGAGTCGCTCATGGTGGAAAGCATCCGCACGCTTCACAAGGAACGGCTGCTGGAACTTTTTGATGAGACCAAGGCTTACATCGAGGAGCATGCCTTTAGTCGGGAGATGACCGAGCGGGTGCTGCTGGAGATGAGCGTTGTGCTGTATCGGCAGTTTGAGCATATGAAGGTGCTGTTTGAGTGGTCGCTGGAGGAACTGCTGCAGGAGCTTCATGCTTCCGGCACCCTTCAGCAGCTGATGGATGTCATCAAGAGCCATTTCAGCAAGTGGATTGCCGAGAGCCGGTCCGGGCAGGCCAAGGACAATGTCCAGGCCGTTATGGGTAAGGCCAAGGATTATATCGCGGAAAATTATCAGAAGGATCTCAGCATTGAAGAGGTTTCGGAGCTGGCGGATTTGAGCATCAGCCATTTCTGCACCCTGTTTAAGGCAACAACGGGATATACGTTTCTGGAGTACTTGACGGAATGCCGGATCGAGAAGGCCAAAAGCATTTTGCTGAATACGGATGTGAAGGTATACCAGGTAGCGCCGCTGGTAGGGTATCAGGACCCTCGATATTTCACGCAAGTATTCAAGAAAATAACAGGGAAAACGCCCTCCGAGTATCGCGAAGAGGCGATATCCAATACATAAAGAGGCGATGATTCGTTCGTGGTGTTACTGGGCCAATCATGTGAGGATAGCCTTCAGCATAGCAGGGAATGAATAACAGATCTATTTTTTCCGGGTTTGATCAGGGAAAAAGGAGTTCTGTTATTTTTATTTTAAATATCTTAATATTAAGACTTGACGATTCCTGAGTTAAATACTAAACTGAGATTAAGCGCCAGATGTACACGATAAGTTGAAGAAGCAAGGGTGAAGGTGCTTTTTGATTAAGGTGCTTTTTGAATAAGGAGATAGTGTTTTGTTAATGAAGAATAAATCAAATATAGATGGAGGTTGAAGTCATGAAGTTTAAAGGAATTCATCACGTATCGGCGTTAACGGCTGCGGCTTCGCGGAACTTCGAATTTTATACGAAGGTTCTTGGCATGCGGCTGGTCAAGAAAACGGTGAACCAGGACGATGTATCGGTATACCATCTGTTTTATGGCGATGAAAAAGGAAACCCTGGGACGGAGCTGACCTTCTTCGAAATTCCGATGGCAGGCCGGACCCGCGAGGGAAACAACAGCATCTCGGCAACATCCCTCCGCGTACCTAGTGACCGCGCTTTGGAATATTGGACCCAGCGGCTGGATGAACATGGGGTAGAACGCGAGGAGATCAAGGAACGTGCCGGCCGATTGACGCTTCTCTTCAGAGATTTCGAGGGCCAGCGCATCATTCTGGTCTCGGATGAACATAATGAGGGAGTTCCTGGGGGCATCCCTTGGGAAAAGGGACCGGTTCCTGCGGAATACGCTATCATCGGATTAGGTCCGGTGCAGCTGACTGTACCTAATCCAGTACAGACCGTGAAGGTATTGACGGAGCTGATGGGCTTCCGTTACAAAGGTCAGTATGCCTCGCCAGTAGATGGGCAGGCGGACATCCTTGTTTTTGAAACAGGAGAAGGCGGCACGGGAGCGGAAGTGCACGTTGAAGAAAGAACGGACCTTCCGCAGGAGCGGCTTGGTCGGGGCGGCGTTCATCACGTTGCATTCCGCGTAGAGGACGAGGAGGAGCTCCGAGCATGGATCAACCGGATTGGCGATGTAGGATTTTCGAATTCGGGGTTTGTTGATCGTTTCTACTTCCGTTCCTTGTATTTCAGAGAGCCTAACGGTATTTTGTTCGAGGTGGCTACTGATGGCCCGGGTTTTGACACGGATGAGCATATCGATCATCTCGGCGAATCCCTTGCGCTGCCACCGTTCCTTGAGGAGAAGCGGGAACAGATTGAAGCCAACCTAAAGCCTCTCCATACCATTCAATAATGAGGGCGCATATATGCGCAGCAAAAAGCACCGGGCAAGCCTCCCTTTTGAGGCATTTGCCTGATGCTTTTTTAGATAGCAGAAAGAAAGTATGTCGTTAGGCGTTTTACTTATAGATATCAGAAAGTATAAACTTTAAGCTTGTGACCTCCTGATATCGCAAGAAAAACTTCATCTAACTGCGGTCTGGCATCTGTGAAGGTACGTCGATAGGCGTTTTTCTTATGATCTATTCATATAGCCGTGAAATGGCTTTTGCGGCTGTGCTGACATGCTCACGCAGCTCCTGCGGGGCCATCACCTCGATTTCCGCTCCGCAGCTTAGAAGAAATGCTGAGGCCGATTCTAAGGTGTTGAATTCCAAATCGGCTGCTATCCATCCGTCGTGCTGGCTTTCCATGTCGCATCGGATTATTTTTACGTATCGCTCGCGCTCAAAGCGCTTGATCAGAGAGACGGTCATTCGAACCTGTGCCGGATACTGCGGAAGATTCTGCATGAACCGTGCCAGCGACTCCTCCCAATACTCGGATAGATTAAAATCGGCCGGGCGCTCGAAGGTATCCTCGGACATGACGGCATCCACGATTCTCGATACACGGTAGGTTCGCATATCGCCTTCGGATTCCGCGACCACATACCAGGTGCTGCGTTTGGCAACTAGGCCGAGCGGATGAATGATTCTTTCGACCCGCTCCTCTCCCTTCATATATTGAATACGGGTGATACGATCCAGCCATAGTGCCTCCTGAAGCACGGTAAGATACGGATGCGATTCACGGTAGGAGTGCCAGCCTGCGCCATCAATATGGATTTTCTCCCGAATGATTTCGGCGTCCTGCCGAATGGAGCGGGGGGAAGAGGCCAATAATTTCTGATAAGCCGCATCAAACTGTTTGCGGATTCCTAAATCTCCGACGAGCGGACTATGACTGGAGACCAGCAGGGAGATAAGCTCGTCAGGCGTCATTCCGGTCAGGTTCGTTCGATAGCTCTCCTCCAGCACCCAACCGCCGAAGGAGCCTCTTTCCGCATAGACGGGAATACCGGCCGAGCTTAGACTTTCCATATCTCGTATGATGGTTCGTTCCGATACCTCGAGCTGCTCCGCTAAATAACGGGTGTTCTTCTTACCTCCGTTCTGGAGCATCAGCATAATGGACAATAGACGATCCGCCCTCAAGTCATGTCACCTCTTTAATATCTGTAGAAGATAATTGTATTGTAGCACGGATATAAGACAAGGGATGTCATATATGACTGATACGATAAGGATGTTGAGAAAATTCAGTATACAGGTAGGAGGTTACGCTATGAATAAGAATGAGCACAAGCCATTACAAGGTAAAGTAGCCGTCGTTGCCGGAGCGACCCGAGGGGCTGGCCGCGCCATTGCGGTGATGCTGGGTACCTCTGGGGCAACGGTGTATTGCACAGGACGGAGCGTACGGGGGCAGATATCGGATATCAAGCGTACCGAGACCATTGATGACACGGCGGATATGGTCACAGCGCGAGGCGGGATCGGCATAGCCGTGCAATGTGACCATACCGTGGAAGAGCAAGTAAAATCATTGTTTGAACGGATTCGCGAGGACCAGCAAGGACGACTGGACATCCTCGTCAATGATATATGGGGAGGCGAGAACCTCACGCACTGGAACATCCCGTTCTGGGAACAGTTTCTATCCGATGGATTGCTAATGCAGGAGCGAGCTGTCACCACACACATGATCACAAGTTATTACGGTGTTCCGCTGATGGTTGAGAACGGTAGGGGACTGGTTATTGAAGTTACGGATGGATCTACGTATCGGTATCGCGGGAACTTGTATTACAGCCTGGCAAAAATTTCGGCGATTCACCTTGCTGCAGCCATGGCGGAAGAGTTACGTCCATATCAGGTAACCGCTCTGTCCGTTACACCAGGATTTCTGCGTTCCGAACAAATGCTGGATCACTTTGGTGTTACGGAAGAGAATTGGCAGGATGCCGCAGCGCAAGAGCCGCATTTCATAGAGTCGGAGACCCCGTATTTCCTGGGACAGGGCATTGCGGCGCTTGCGGCCGATCCCAATGTTGCCGACAAGAGCGGCAAAGCGCTAACTAGCTGGGATTTATCGGATGAATACGGGTTTAGCGACATCGATGGACGCAGGCCGCATTGGGGCAATTATGCGAAGAAGCAAGGACTTCCTCTTTCTTAAAAAGAAAGGGGAGCATGTAAAACAGGGTGACCTACCGCCATGATAGCGAATAGGTCACCCTGTTTTGTTGTGGATTTTCATTCGTTCATTCGCGAATACCGCTGCGTAATCTGGATCGTGCAGTTGCCGGTGAGTCACACCATGAAATCCAAAAATCCATTTGAATCAAGTTAGGTTCAATCAAGTTAGGAACGGCCGCGTCTCATCGAACCCATGATCAGGCTGACGATAAAGACAAGCACGACGGCACCGATCAGAGCAGGCAGGATGTAGAATCCTCCCATTTCCGGTCCCCAAGACCCGAGCAGAAGTCCACCCAGCCAAGCACCGACAAAACCGGCAATGATGTTACCGATGATACCGCCGGGGATGTCTCTGCCCATAATCAAGCCTGCAATCCAACCAATGATACCACCAACGATTAATGACCAAAGAAAACTCATTGTTTATCACCTCGTATAAGTTATAGTTGTTTGTGCCTTACTATTAACCAAAGACGTGATTTTTAAACCGGATGATGACAAAATCACTTTTTTCCAGCAGACGAAATACGGTGTGATGCTTTGATAAACGCCGGGTATTTGATTATGCTTGAAATAGGGTTAGTCTGAAAATAATAAAGGAGCTGGCATGGGACTTATGGTTGAACAATGGACAGAAGAATATACGATTCAATCGGTTGATGCAGATTTTAAAGGGGATTGCCGTTGGTCATCGCTGCTCAGTATTTTGCAAAGAGCGGCTGACCGGCATATTGAGGCGCTCGGGATCAGTCGCGAGGAGATGATCGAGCGGGGCATGGGTTGGATGCTGATTACGCTGGAGCTTGATATGCGGCGCATGCCAAGGGATATGGAAACCGTATATGTGGACACCTGGAGCCGCGGGGCCAAAGGGGCGCTGTGGCATCGGGATTATCGGATAAAGAACGGCGATGGAGAATTGCTGGGCGAGGGCCGCTCGGTATGGGCGCTGGTGGATATTCATAAACGGAAAATTTTGCGTCCGTCCATGTTTCCATACGAGGTGCCGATCGGTCAGGAAACGGTTGGAGACCTGCCAAGCAAAGCCGTTTTGCCGGAAGGGGTACAGCTGGATGAGGCGTATACCTATACGGTCCGGTACAGCGGAATCGATACGAATGGTCATTTGAATAATGCCCGTTATGCAGATCTGTGCTTTGACGTGTTAGATGAGCAGGAGCTTCGGGAAGGGCAAGTGACCGGCTTCAAGATTACATATCATCACGAGGCCAGACTGAAGGATACGATGCTGATCAAGCGTTCGGTCGAAGAGAACAATCGGGTGTATGTGCAGGGCGCATCGCCGGACGGAATCAACTTTTTTGAAGCGGCTATCGTTAGGGAGTCATAACCATCAGACGAATTCTTTCGGAATGGGAAAGAGCGGCCTGACGCTTCATGGAGGGTGAACGGATGTACAAAATCATGATTGTTGAGGATGACCCGAAGCTGGCGGGGATGCTGCAATCGCATATCGAACGGTACGGAAATGATGGGAAAATCATCGAGGATTTCGATCATGTGCTGGAGCAATTCCACGAGATAAAGCCGCATATCGTTCTGCTCGATGTGAATCTGCCAAGCTTTGACGGATATTATTGGTGTCGCCAGATCAGGTCGGTATCCACCTGTCCGATTATTTTCATATCCGCTCGGAACGGGACGCCCGATCAGTTAAGGGCACTGGAGAACGGAGCGGATGATTATATCACCAAGCCGTTTGCTTACGATATCGTCATCGCCAAAATCCACAGCCAGCTGCGTCGCGTATATGGCGATTATGCAGCAGCATCCGCCGAGCGTACGGTTGAGAAGGACGGGCTGGTCCTGTATCCCGAACGGATGGAGCTGATTCTCGAGGATCGGACATCCTTACTCACGAAAAAAGAAACAATCCTCCTGGAGACGCTGCTGAGCCGGAGCCCCCGGCTGGTCACACGCGAGACGATTCTGGAGAAGCTGTGGGATGATACGTTCGTTGACGATAATACGCTGAGCGTGAATATTAACCGGGTACGAAAACGGCTTGCGGAGTTAGGGATTGAGAATGCGCTGGAAACGATCCGTGGCTCCGGGTATCGGCTGCACACGGTTTGGAAGAGGTAAGGGAAGGCTATGAAAAAGCTGTTTTGGCGTGAGCAACTGCCCCTGATTTTATTTACGGTCGCCGAGTTGTTCGTCGTGCTGCTCGTATTCTGGTATGACGGTTATGATCATCCGGTGACAGCGGCTTATGCCGTTTTCCTCGGTCTGACCATTCTGGGCGGATACTTGGCATTCCGGTACTTCACGCACCGGGATTTCTACGAGCGGCTGTCACAGCCCATCAGGTCGCTGGAGGAATCGATCAAGCATAATGAATCGGCCCCGCTGCCTACGGCCCTTAGCGAGCTGATGGAAGAGCAATACCGTCAATACCGAACGGTCATGGAAGAATGGGAGCGCCGGCGGAAAGAGCATATGATCTTCATGAATCAATGGGTGCATCAGATGAAAACGCCGCTGTCCGTCATTGAGATGATCATGCAAGAGGATGATAACGACTCCTTCAAGAGTATATCCGAAGAGTCAGACCGGATTCGGCGCGGGCTGGAGATGGTGCTCTACATGTCCAGGCTCGAAACCTTTGAGCAGGATTTCAGTGTGGAGCCCGTGAAGCTGCATCAGGCGGCAGTCGATGCAGTCCACGAGAATAAGCGTTATTTTATTCACAGTCATGTGTATCCGGAAGTCCGGATTGATTCGGATCTCACCGTCCAGACGGATGCCAAGTGGCTTCGGTTCATCCTGCTGCAGCTGCTGTCCAACGCCATCAAATATTCCGCCGGTACCGGACTTAAGGTGACGATCCAAGCCCACCGGAGCGAGGATCACCGCCATGTCGTGCTGGAGATCACGGACCGGGGGATGGGCATACCCAAATCCGATATGAAGCGGGTGTTCGACCCGTTTTATACCGGGGAAAACGGACGCAAACTGAAGGAATCCACCGGCATGGGCTTGTATCTCGTTAGGGAGGTCGTCCATAAAATGAACCACCAAATCGAGCTGGAATCCGAGCCGGGGAGAGGAACGACCGTGAGGTTGATTTTCTCGGGGTGAGACTCGGGACAAGTAGTCCTGTTAGCGTCTGACTGGTGATGGCTTTATGATAGCACCTTATCTCGGATAAACGATGGTTATTGAAATCATCATGAAACCCTGAGATAAGGTTCTTTCTTTTGTTTTAAATAATGAGTAGGTATCGGCACGCGCAAGCGAAAGAGGACGAAACGATTCCGAAGAAGCGAAGCGGTCGGCTTTGCACCCGAATTTTCACCACAGTGAATTCGTTCAGAAAATTTGGGGGCAACAGCGATCGTAGGAACGTTACCTAATCGGAGCGGTCTTGAGAAGCGCATAAGTGACGTTTTTGGTGCTCTTTTACTTTTAGTAAATATGAATCTTACACCGATGTAAGATTGGTGAAAGAGTGATCGATAGGAGAAGCTCCGGGGATGCTATACACTAACCTTACAAGATATGAGATAACGAAGGTGAGGTTTACAAGATGGAAATACTAAACGTGCGCAATCTGGGCAAAGTCTACAAGGCCGCGGTGTCCCACGAGGCGCTTTCCAATATCAATTTGAGCATCAACGAAGGGGAATTCGTTGGCATTATGGGACCATCCGGCAGCGGAAAAACAACGCTGCTCAACATGATCTCCACCATCGACCGTCCCACATCCGGAGAGATCCACATTGGCGGGGAAGATCCGTTCCGTTTATCCCAGGATAAACTCGCGATGTTTCGCCGCCGTGAGCTCGGGTTTGTCTTTCAGTCCTTCAACCTGCTGAATACGCTGACGGTGAAGGAGAACATCCTGCTGCCATTGGCACTGGATGGCGTGGATTTGGATGAGATGAACCGCAGGGTGGGCATATTGGCCGAGAAGCTAGGCATTACATCGATACTGAATAAGCGGACTTATGAAATCTCGGGGGGACAGGCGCAGCGGACGGCCGTTGCACGGGCGATGATCCATGTACCGAAGCTGGTCTTGGCAGATGAACCGACGGGGAACCTGGACTCCAAATCGGCGCGCGACGTCATGGAGATGATGGACCGGAGAAACAAAGAAGACAAAGTGACGATGCTGCTGGTCACCCATGATCCGGTTGCCGCAAGCTACTGCAATCGGGTGGTGTTTATCAAGGACGGTCAATTGTACAACGAAATCACGTACGGTGAGAGCCAGTCGGCCTTTTATCAAAAAATCATCAATGTGTTATCGCTGCTGGGAGGTTCGGGACATGAATTTTCGCCAGTTCGCCATTAACAATGTCCTGCGCAGCAAGCGGACATATATCGCCCATTTTCTGAGCAGTGCCTTCTCGGTCATGATTTTCTTTACCTACGGGTTGCTCTCGTTTCACCCGCAGCTGAAGGACGGCCTGGTCTCCTCCAGCGATACCATGTCCTTTTTGGGTACGATGGGCATGACAGTATCCCAGTACATTGTGTTTGTCTTTTCGTTCTTTTTCCTTCTGTATTCGGTGGGAGCCTTTATCAAAGTCCGAAAGAAGGAATTCGGTATTCTCCTGATTCTCGGGATGTCTCGCAAGCAGCTGAACCGGATGCTGTTTATCGAAAATATACTGATTGGCGTTGCGGCAATCGTAGCCGGGATCGGGACAGGTGTGCTGTTCTCGAAGCTGATTCTGTTAATCAGTGCGAAACTGCTGGCCGTGGAGAACGGACTTCCGTTTTATGTTCCGCTCAAAGCGCTGATCATCACGGCAGCGGCTTATGCCGTCCTGTTCCTGCTGATTGCCCTGTGCTCGTCGTTCATGCTGCGGAAGGGTACACTGCTTGCGCTCGTGAAAGCGGAGGAAAGTCCCAAACCGCAGCCGAAGGCATCACCTTGGTTGGCCGTGCTGGCTGTTCTGTTGATTGGTGCCGGATACGGCATGGTTATGGCTTTTGCGATTCTCCAAATCTTTAATTTTATTCTGCTGTTTGGAGGGGTTGTACTCGTTATCATGGGTACGTATTTTCTCTTCACCCAATTCAGCGTTTATTTTATGCGGTATTTGCAGAAGAAGGAGAGATTTTTCTTCCGTCGAACCAATCTGCTGACGGTATCGGAGCTGCTGTACAGAATCAAGGACAATGCGGTGATGTTCTTCCTCGTTTCGGTCATTTCGGCATCTGCCTTTACAGGGATCGGGACTACGCTCGCGATCGGGGATCCGGGACTGTCGGCCATGGAGAACCCTTATGCCTATACGTATTCGATGTATGAAGAGGATGCGGACAAAGGGAATCGACATCTGGATATCATCAAGGAGGAGCTTAAAAAGGGCGGATTCGATTACAAGGAAGCGGAGGTTACCCCGATTTTCTCGGATAACGGGGTGAAGCTGATTAAGCTGAGCGAATATAACAGTCTCATTCAGTCGCTGGGTTACCCAGCAGAAACATTGAGCGATCTTGAAGGGATCTTGACTCCGGGAACGGTCTCGGAGAAGAACAGCTACCGAATCGATGGTCCCTTGAATGATCAGTTCGAAGTATTAATCGGCAAGAAATCGGAAACCGTAAAAGTGCTCAAAGCTGAAACGTTCATTGCTGTACCGGCAACCTACGGCGAGACGCTGGTCGTATCCGACCGTTTGTACGAGGATGCGTTCCAGGCACAACAGGATCAGGAGTACGGTTATGCGGCATACCATACGTATTACGTACAGGATTGGAAGAATACAGGGGATGTGTCTAGAGCGATTTTGGATCGTCTCAACGAGAATGAAGACTACAGCTATTATCTAAAATCATTGTACTTGGAGTGGAAAAGCGCCCAGCAGCAAAACGGCATTCTGCTTATGGTTAGCGGCCTGGTCGGCATTGTCTTCTTCACCTTCGCGGCAAGCTTTGTTTATTTCCGACTGTATGCGGATCTTGCTCGGGACGAACAGCAGTATCGCATGATTGCTAAGGTCGGCCTTAGTAAAAAGGAGCTTGGCACAATCATTACCAAGCAGCTTGTCATTATGTTCTTTCTGCCGATGCTAATCGCACTCATTCATAGCGGCGTTGCCTTCATAGCCCTGCAGCAGCTGGTAGACTTCTCGATTGTAGGGCACAGTTTGAAGATCTTTATCTTCTTCCTGAGCATCCAGGTCATTTATTTCTTTATCACTCGCTGGCGTTATCTGGATCGTCTTAACAAAATCATTCAGTAAAAAATCGCCATTTCTTCGTTGAAAAGTGCCAAAACGGGTATCTTATTACAAGAAGCACTTACAACGAGAAGTGGGGGCGATTCCATAATGAATGATCACAGCATGTTAAAGACGGGTGCCGTAGAGACTGAAGAGATTACACCGGATATTCTATCTTTGCGTACTGTAATGGTGAACGTCCAGATGATCGGTACGCCTGGAACGGGAGATTGGGTACTGATTGATACGGGACTCGGAAATTTTGAAGGCTCCATTGTAGAAGAAGCGGAGAAAAGATTCGGAAAGCCGCCGGTTTGCATCGTGCTTACGCACGGCCATTTTGACCATGTCGGGAATGTGAAGGCATTGGCGGACCGCTGGAGCGTACCTGTCTACGCTCATCCGAGCGAACTGGCGTTTCTTACGGGAAAAGAAGACTATCCACCAGGAGATTCAAGCGTAGGCGGAGGATTGATGGCCCGCGTTGCTCCGATGTATCCGAACAAAGCCATCGATCTGGGCTCCAGGATACAACCTCTGCCGGAGGACGGCAGCGTGCCGGGTCTTCCTGAATTCAAATGGCTGCCGACACCGGGCCATAGCCCCGGCCACATCTCTCTGTTCCGCGAACGGGACCGAGTCCTCGTAGCGGGAGACGCGGTGATTACGGTGAAGCAAGAGTCGGCGCTAGCCGTCATCGGGCAGGAGAAGGAGCTGCATGGTCCGCCGATGTATTTTACGCCGGATTGGGATCTCGCGCGGGAATCGGTTCGCCGCCTGGCAAGCCTGAATCCCGAGGTTCTGATCACGGGACACGGGGTTTCGATGCGGGGTGAGGAGCTTACGGCTTCACTTGCACGGCTGGCCCGGGACTTTGATCGTTTGGCCGTTCCCGAGCAAGGCCGATATGTGGATAAGGAATGAATTGAATGAGAACGGATCTAATTATCCGTTTCATGATATGAACGATTTATAAGCTAAACGAGACACCGTGAGGGCGATGACCTTGCGGTGTTTTTTAATATGAGGCAGATTGTAATATGAAGTGTCTATATTAACTTGATACACATTAAATGAGTCCATATTATATGAACTATTTTATTCAGCCACGGATACATGTCTTCCACTCCATCTTTAATGAATTCTGAGATGTTTACTGAGTTTTGCTCAGTTAGTAATCTCCCATTCATAATATCTGCCTTTATTCTCTCTGAAATTGTTGTGGTAACATTCACATCAGGATTAAACGTTTGCCATGTGTATCCCGTATTTCTATTATTGCGGTAAGTGTTATTTTCATGAACGATGTTAGCTCCGCTCCCATACACTCTAAAGTTATCCGTCGTTTGCCTGACGCTACCCCTTAAAGAAAAACATTCTTGACAGCTTTCATTATTTACAGTTATTATAGACCTATAATATCCATTATATAATCGTACTCATTTCACTAATAGATCGTTATAAGGAGGAAAGAACATGATGAATCGCAATACTTCAGAAGACCATGATGATATCTTCGATGTGGCGGTGGTAGGGGCAGGAGCTGCAGGGCTAAGTGCAGCACTGTTTCTCACTCGAGCTCGTCGCCGAACAGTCATTTATGACGGAGGACCCGTTCGTAATTCAATGATCTCTAAGATTCATGAATACCTTGGGTATGAAGGAAGTACACCGGCCGAATTCCTGGAACGTGGGCGTTCCGAGGTGGTAAGCTACGGCGGAGAAATTCGCAGTGAGACCGTATTGAAGATCGAAGCAAGGCCCGATGGGTTCTTTGATGTCTGGGGCAGCAAGATGAAGATCACGGCTCGGGCCGTAGTGCTGGCCACAGGGCTAGTCGATGTGCTCCCCATGGTGCCTGGCTTAAAAGAGGGGTTGGGCAAGTACGTTCATCTGTGCCCATGCTTCAGCGGATATGAAGTTCGGGACAAACCTTTCGTAGCCTTTGGACTACCGGAGCGCCTTGCCCAGCTTGGAAAGTTCCTGACCGCGTGGTCTTCAGACGTAACGGTCGTAAGCCCACACGAGTTCGACTCCGAAACGCTGACAAGGCTTGATGGATTCGGAGTTAAAACCGTTCAAGACGAGGTGACCGGTCTGGTAACGGAAGGGGACCAACTCGTCTCCATCGCCACAGCGAGCGGCACGGAAGTGCCATGTGAAGCAGTTTTTGTGGCGGCCCCTTTCAAAGCTGCGTCTGAACTGGCTGCCTCTCTCTGTGAAGTAGACGAAGCCGGTTTCGCAGTTACCGATACGTACGGAAGAACGAGCCGACCAGGAGTATGGGCGATCGGGAATGCTACGGATCAGCTTGCCCATCTCGTTCATTCAGCCGCCTCCGGTGCGAATATTGGACCTTGGGTCGTTGACTATTTGCTTGAAACATCCCTGAATCCGAAGAAGAAAGAATAGGCACCGATGACCGAAATTTCTTTTTCGCGCGCCCAGCGCTGACGGTGAATCGGCTGATGGCTGCGTATTTTGGAGACATGGACCACGCATCAATGGTGAAATTAATCGAGTCTCTAACTATGTGAATACAGTGCTGCGACACAAACAAATAAAAAGATAAAAGCATCGCTTAAGCCTCTGTAAAAGCTTGAACGATGCTTTTTCTATATTAGGGTATTGCGAAATCAAATCTATTTCCGATTTTTCCTTTTAAAAACCGTTTTCTATTACCGGAACTCATCCTTGTGTCCGCCAAACTGGAAACCGAATTGACCACTATAACCGCCTAAATGGCCCCCGGCATCGAAGCCAAAACCATGTCCCCCACCAAGATGTGCACCGGTATAACCACCGACACCATATTTTCCACCAAGATATCCACCTGCATGAACTCCCATCCCATGACCACCACCGAGTTGGCCGCCAGCATGAACTCCTACTCCATAGTCACCGCCGAGATGGCTCCCAGCATGAGCTCCTATTCCATGGCCACTCCCGAGATGACCACCGACAAACATACCTGCTCCATAATCACCCCCAAGCTGTCCACCAGCATGAACACCAATGCCATGTTCGAAATGATTGCTATTAGAAGGATAAACGCCATAATATGGTGCAGGATACGGATAATAAGATGGTTGAGGGGATTGACGATATGAGCATAAATATGGGTTAATTATCATTAATAAGCCTCCAATCTGATCGATGATTGTAGCTTATTCAGAACTAATAAAACATGATACTTGACCATTCCAATATAGGAAAAATACAGAATACAGGGTCTGCAAGGGCTTCATATTGTCGAGAATCCCTGTCCTTTTTCACCTCAGCCCAGTAGAATATCGAACGTAGGCTGTGGCTTAGAGGATTTTTTTAGATGTCTACTTGACGGGGGAACTTCATTCAGCGGTAGCCTCTTGTTTATGGTTGTTGAGCTCTTAATCCTGGGCTGGATCCTCATCCATGCCGACGCCTGAATCAAATACACTGTCCTGCGGAACTTTCGTGAGATCTAGCTTTAGCTTCACTTGGTCATTGATATTCCCATACCAGGCCTCAAAAGAGTCATCCAACTGCTCCTCTCGATCACGATCCTCGTTCACATCTGAATCAACTTCGATTTTATTACCTAATACCTCGTAGTCGTCTTTGGGGTGGATCATACTTTACTTCAACTCCTTTGTATACGAATTGAATTAAAATTCCCTATAAAACTAATTTTATACATGGTTTTCTTTTACAGCTTAGGTGAACAAGCTGATAAAACAAAAAGAGGGTGTCCATCGTCATTTTTATGCTAATTACAATTCGACAGCTATTCCATTAATCTAACGGGCTGCAAGGATAATTCAGTAAGGAGTGAGACGCATTAAGGAGTTTATTTCTTTACAGTATAAGAAGTTTGGAAATCCTCTTGAGGTGTTGGAATTAGAACAACGAGTAGACGATATACAACTTCAGCACGACGAAATAGTGGTTCGAATGATTCTTAGTCCAATCAATCCTTCTGACCTAATTCCGATTCGAGGTGCCTATAAACATCGAATTCAGCTGCCAGCAGTACCAGGATATGAAGGGGTTGGTGTTGTTGAAGCTGTTGGTTCATCCGTAACAACATCCCTTTTAGGTAAACGAGTACTGCCTCTACGTGGTGAGGGAACTTGGCAACAGTACGTGAAAACAAAAGCCAATTTTGCAATTCGAGTTCCCGTTGAAATCAATAACGATACAGCAAGCCAAATGTACATTAACCCTATGACAGCGTGGCTTATTTGTACAGAAGAATTGCGGTTAAAGTCTGATGATGTGTTAATTGTAAATGCTTGCGGTTCTGCAATAGGACGTATTTTTGCACAGTTTTCAAAGGTGTTTGGATACAGATTGATTGCGGTGGTAAGAAATGATAGACATACCCAGGAACTGCATTCGCTTGGTGCTTGGGCGGTAATTGACACGTCTAAAGAATTGCTTGTCCATCGAGTTTTGGAATTGACCTGTGGGATGGGGGCAACGGCCGGTATTGATAGCATTGGCGGGCAAGATGGAAACGACCTGATTGAGTGTATCCGTCCAGGTGGCACAGTCTTAAGTATTGGTCTTATGTCAGGAACCCAAATGAATTGGGCTCAGATACACCAAAAACATTCTAATATCAGAGTGAAGCCATATTGGCTTAAAAGATGGATTGAAGGTATCTCCGATGTTCGGTGGCATGAAACTTTTGGTGATGTATTCAAATTGGTGATAGATGGGGAATTGACTATTCAAGCACCAAGAACGCGTTTTAGTCTACGGGAATATGAGAAAGCAATTATAGAAACCCAACAAAGTGGTCACATAGGGAAGGTGATTTTGGAACCATTTTTATTCAACTAACGCGCTAATGGTCTTCGTTCGCATTAAGAGTTATAACCGGCCTCGTAAATGTACTAGGCTGGAAGTTCGCTCACGAAGCCTTCATGGAAGAATTGTCGCACTTTGATTGATAATGCGTCATGACGAATATTCAATATGGAAATGAGGAACGGATTGGTGCGAAAATGAAGGTGATGGCAATCCGGCTTTTTAAAAAAATGATGAGCTGACGTGAACCTGAACACGTTCTGATGCATCTAACATATGTAAGGCCAAGAAAGTGTTGCAGAGGAGGTCTCCCAATGTGAATAAGAAATCAAATATAGAGCACGATGTTCAGCTTGCCAAGCATGGGGATCGGGAAGCCTTTAGCAGACTGATCCACGCTTACGAGCGTAATTTGTACGGCTTAGCCCGTTTGTACCTGAAGCGGGAAGAGGATTGTGCGGATGCTGTACAGGAAGCGATTTATAAATCCTTCGCAGCTATGCCTACCTTAAAGGAGCCTGCTTATTTCAAAACATGGCTGTCCCGTATTCTCATTCATGAATGCCTGCAACTGCTGCGTTCCCAGCAGCGGCTGCGCACGGTTGAACTTGCCAATGGCGGTGCCGATTCACTGCCGTATGAAGCGATCGAACTCAACGAAGCCGTGACTCACCTGGATGATGATTTACGCAAGGTCATTCAGCTTCACTATTACCGGGATATGCCGGTTAGCCGTATCGCCAAGATCGTAGGAATACCGCAAGGAACGGTAAAATCCCGGTTGTACCGAGCCCGCGCCATTTTGGCGGAAAGATTGGATCCCTCCACGGAAAGGAGCGTGAGCCATGACCCGATAGTAGGTAAGGAGTCGAGTCGGGATGACTTTGCTCCTATCCTACAGCCTGGTAGTGTTGTACTTCTGCCAGCCAAATCGATCTGGACGGCTAGGTTTGCCGGGGATTACGATATCATTCACAGATCATGGGGCGTGGCGGTTTAATGGGAACGAATCCGAACGTCAGATTGATGGACAAAACCGACCTTGGAGCATGCTCCGAGCTAATGCTCAAGGTCTTTAGCGGCGAACCCTGGTACGACCAGTGGGACTCCGTACAGCATGTGCAGCAATACCTCACGGAATTTATGGACAATCCGGTATTTCTGGGGTTTGTTATCGAACAGGATGGTAAGATCCTCGGTGCCTCTTTTGGTCATACGAAGAGCTGGTATAGCGGTAAGGAATATCATATCCAGGAATATTATATCGATACCGGTAGGCAGGGCAGCGGATTAGGCTCGGCATTAATGAATGGAATGAAGGCATACTTAAGTTCAATTCACATTCATTGCATGGTGCTGCTAACGGAAAAGGATCTTCCGGCGGAAGATTTTTATCGGAAACATGGTTTTGAAGTGAAGAAGGATATTATTTTTATGGCCAACAGATTTTAGTCGGCGGAATTTATATTGAAAAAATAGGGAGCTGTCTTGATGTCGGTGTGTGTTCTTAACTAACCAAATTTTATAGGACTTTGGCTTGTGCATTGCGAAAAAACCCACTTTATGTGAGTTTTATTTGTCATGCGCGATGGTTCTGAGTCCACCTGGTTAAGAACACAACAGCCATCCCTTATATATTGACTGTACAGCCGTGCTCTGGGCACGGCTTCCCGCTTGGGGGACAGAAGATGGACGATGGTTCATGGACTTCTGTCCCTTTTTTTCATTACTGCAGCACGTATGGGGGTCACGTGTGTTCTTTTCCAGGGGTAATAACAAACTCATATTCAGGAAAAGAGCGTGATTTCACATGATCCATTATATAGAAGAAGTGAAAACCAAGGTTCGTCTGCAGGAAGGCGTCCAGGTGATCGAACAGTTGCTGGTAGCGAGTTATATGCGGCCCGGTATATCAACCAAAGAGCTGGCACGTCATACGTATCTGCCGGTTCCGGTTGCTTCGGCGATCAAGAAGGAGCTCATCAAGGCAGGGGCTCTCATTCAAGACCGGGGGGTGCGCTGCACCGATTCCGGGAAGTCCTATATTGAACACGAGCTGGGGTACGGAGGCATCGATATAGATCTGTATCAGAAGCTTCTGGCCGGCGAAGTCGATTGGCAGGAGGAGCTTTCTGATGTACTAGCGAGGCTCACGGAGATTCTGGAGATGCGTCCGCAAGTCGATGTACAGATTGACCAATCCCAATGCACGGTAGAGACGAGTCTGCGGAGGGCGATTCTTTGTCTGAGGGAGCACTGTCTGATCGGGAAGAACATTCTGTGTGTTGGCGATGACGACCTGGTGAGCATCTCGCTCGGTCTGCTGCTTAAACGGCTGTTCCCGCACGCGAAGGACCAAAGAGCCGCCATTACGGTTATGGATATCGATGAGCGATTCCTGCGATTTATCCAGGGCGCGGCTGCAAAAGAAGGTTTATCGGTTACATGCAGGCATATCGATCTCAGGCAGCCTTTGCCTGAGGGCTTGAACGGGCAATATGATTGCTTCTTCACGGATCCGCCGTACACGCTACAAGGGCTGACTCTGTTCTTATCCAGAGGCATTAGCGCGCTGAAACGCCAGAAGGGATGCCCCATTTTTCTCTCCTTCGCCCACAAATCTCCCGATTTTACATGGTCCATGCAGCGTGAATTCGTCCGTATGGGTTTATCGGCAAAGCAGGTCCTGCTTCATTTCAATCAATATATTGGAGCGCAGATGATCGGTAATAGCGGTCAGATGATCGTGTTAACAACGACGGAATTTACGGCGCCGCGTGTTACAGATTCTTTCGAGGATGAGCTCTACACAGGCGAAGTTAGGCGAACCGTTCGAACCTACAGATGCATCCAATGTCAGGGGGAGCTGCAGGTGGGCGTGCAGGGTGATTTTTCCACGATCGAGGATTTGAAGAAGCAGGGCTGTCCGGTATGCGTCAATCATACGTTCACATGGCTGGCTAAGAAAACGATCTGACTTATCTTTGTGGAAACAATCGAGGGAAGGTTATAATAGGGGAATAGAGGAAGGGGAGGGCTATGAAAGTATTAGTATTGGCTGAGAAGCCGTCCGTTGCGAAGGAAATTGCGAGAGTAATGGGCAGCCGTGAGAAGCAGAAGAATTATTTTGAAGGACCAAAATATATTGTGACCTGGGCGCTTGGACATTTGGTAGGACTTGCCGAACCCGAGGACTATGATAAGAAGTACCAGACCTGGGTTCTGGAGGATTTGCCGATCCTGCCGGATAACACAAGGCTTAAGGTGTTGAAGGAAACAAGTCACCAGTTCAAGACGGTCCAGCATCTGATGAAGCGCCCGGATGTCGGCGAGATGATTATTGCCACCGATGCTGCCCGTGAAGGGGAGCTGCTTGCGCGCTGGATCCTCAAAATGGCGAAGTGGAACAAGCCGTTCAAACGGCTGTGGATTTCTTCCCAGACGGATAAGGCGATCAAGGAAGGTTTTGCATCACTCAAGCCGGGGCAGCAGTTCGACAGGCTGTATGAGTCCGCACGCTGCCGGGCGGAAGCGGATTGGATGGTTGGACTGAATGTGACGCGTGCGCTGACGACCAAATTTAATGCACAGCTGTCGGCAGGCCGGGTTCAGACGCCAACGCTCGGAATGATCATGGACCGGGAGAAGGAGATCGTGATTTTCCGCTCCCAGGAATATGAGACGCTGCAGGCGGATCTGGGGAGCTTTGAGGTATCGTGGCGTCCGGCCGGCGGAGACGGTCGTCTATTCGAGAAGGATAAGGCGGCCAAGCTGAAGCAGAAGCTGGAGGGCAGCACCGGAAAAATCGTCAGCGTGAAAAAGAGCGAAAAAACCGAACCGCATCCGCTGGCATACGATTTGACCGAACTGCAGCGGGATGCCAACCGCCGATTCGGGTTCTCGGCCAAGCAGACCTCGAATGTGCTGCAGCGCCTGTATGAGCAGCATAAGCTGGTCACCTATCCGCGTACGGACAGCCGTTACCTGACATCCGATATGGTCGGAACGTTGAAGGAAAGGCTGTCGAGCATTGCCATCGGGCCTTATGCGTCCATTGCTCGTCCGTTGCTGCGTAAGAACTTATCGCCAGGCAAACGGGTCGTGGATGACAGCAAGGTTACGGATCACCATGCCATCATTCCAACCGAACAAACCGTGCTGCTGAATCAGTTATCTGTCGATGAACGCAAGCTGTACGATCTTATCGTACGCCGGTTCATCAGCTTGTTCTATCCTCCTGCCCGTTACGATAACGTATCGGTTACAGTTCAGATTGAGGGGGAGCAGCTTTACGCGAAAGGGACTACGATCAAGGATAGCGGCTGGCGTGAGGTATACGGCGGCGATTATGATGATGACGCTGACGACGAGCAGGATGATGCTCAGGGTCAGTCTTCAGGCAAGCTCCTGCCGGAGCTGCGAGAAGGAGAGTCGGTGAAGGTGGTCCGCTGTGTGCTGAAACCGGGACGTACCCAGCCGCCAAAGCGTTATAACGAAGCGGCGCTGCTCTCCCAGATGGAGAAGCACGGACTTGGAACCCCCGCGACCCGGGCTGATATCATCGAGAAGCTGGTTAGCTCGGACACGATTGAACGGCAGGGGCAATCCCTCCATCCGACAGGCAAAGGCAAGCAGTTGATTGAGCTTGTCGCTCCAGAGCTGAGAACACCGGAGCTCACGGCGCGCTGGGAGGCCGAGCTCGAACGGATTGCGAAGGGGCAAGGCAAGCCGGAACCATTCTTGCGCGGAATACGGGACATGACCAAGAAGCTGGTCACGGATGTGAAGGGAAGCGAAGCGGAGTATAAACCGCATAATGTCTCGAACAGCCACTGTCCGGATTGCGGGACAAGACTGCTGGAGAAGAAGACCAAGCGCGGCAAGCTGTTAGTCTGCCCGAGTGACGACTGCGGATATAAGCGTTCAGGCGAGAAGCGTCTGTCCAACCGCCGCTGCCCGCAGTGCCACAAGAAGATGGAGATGAAAGAAGGCAAGGCGGGGCTGTTCGTGCAGTGCCTGGGCTGCGGCATTACGGAAACGCTGAAGAAAGACGCCAAGCATGTGAACAAACGCGAGGAGCGGAAGCTCGTGCAGCAATACAGCAAGCCGGAGTCGATTGGTTCGAACCTGGGCGACCTATTAAAGGCGGCCCTTGAGCAGAAGGGGAAGGAATAATCTGCAATGGTGAGTCTGCCGAGGGGTGCTGCTGTAGTCCCACGATGTGCATCTTCCAAGGCTTGTAATGCGTTTTTCTTACCGTTGTTAGCATAACCTCGGGTGCAATGGCTCATTCTACGGACAGGGGGTGAATTGCATGCCGAATCATAAAGCAAGAAAAACCGAAAACCAGCAGAACAAATCAAGCATTCTTGAGGAGAGCAAGACCCTCAAACCGAAAAAGGCTGCAGACTATGTTCCGAGCCTTAACGAAATATCCAAGAATGAATCATAAGTTTTCGTAGTGGTTGAGTATGGTCTGGTTGTCATTATGCCGGACACGGGTCCGCTCCGATTTATGACGTCGGCCGTGTCCTAATAATGGCGTTCATAGATGGCTTGCCTATGGGCTAAGATTGTTTAACTGACATTGTCTTCATTAGCCTGCAGTTCTATAATAACAGTAGAACGCAAAGCAAATGGCTGATTGGGCAAGATCGATCAGTTGGAATGGGGGTGCGTGAACCAACGTGAGACCTGCACTGATCGTTTGGTTTATTTTTATCAATGCGGTAGCCTATCTGGTCATGTCCGAGGATAAGCGGCGTGCCCGAATGGGACGGGATCGGGTTCCGGAGCGAACACTATTTCTGCTGGCTGCCATCGGAGGGGCCTTGGGTGTATGGATTGCCATGTACCGCAAACGTCATAAAACGAGGCATTTATCTTTTAAACTGGGCGTGCCGCTGTTGTTAGTCGTGAATGTTGCGCTATACACGTACTTCTGGGGATAAGTCGGATTCATCTGAATTACATAGGAATATTACAGCAAGTCAGCAAGCTCGTTTCATATCGGTATGAAGTTGTTTAATAATAAGTAGTAGGTCTTTTAACTATAGAAAGAGGTGGCCTGTATGCTTTTTACTAAAATTCTTCTAGCTTACGACGGCTCCAAAGCAGCGAATAAAGCGCTCGGACGTGCGGTTGAACTTGCTAAGGTAACACCGGGAGCTACGCTGGATGTCATTCATGCTTACGATTTTCCGCGTTTCTTCGTTGGGGAAGGGCTTGCCCCGATTCCAGCTTCACTTAATAAAGATGTCTACGATCTTGCCGTGCAGACGACAGAGGAAATCCGCGAGCGGATTGAGAACTCAGGCGTTACCGGTCAAGTGGAGATGATCCAGGGTCCTCCGGCTGAAGTTATTCTGGAGTACGCGAATCAGAACGGCAGTGATCTTATTGTCATCGGCAGCCGCGGTCTTGGCGGAATTCGCGAGTTTGTACTCGGCAGTGTCAGCCATAACGTAGTGCAGCATGCAAAGATCCCGGTACTGGTAGTGAAATAATGTTGTTGGGGACGCTGAGGCGTCCCTTTTTTCTGAGAAAGTACGTCGATGACGTTTTTCTGGGATTCAAACGTTCTTCGGTTTTGCATCCGCAGGTACCGCTTCATTCTTATCGTACACGATATTCTGCGTCTTCGATCTAACAGCGGTCCGTTAGGGTGATAGTTTTTTTAAAAGCGGAGGTTCATATGGAAATTATTCTACTTATAGTCTTGGTTGTTTTGGTCTGTCTTATGGTGTCCAGTCGAATGTCGGCAATGGAGAAGCGAATGAAACTGCAGCAGAACACGTTAAAACAAATTGCAAACCAATTAGGCATACCCGAGCCGCCGGTACATGAGGAAGCCAAAAGGTTGCTGGAGGAGGGGCAGGAGATTAAAGCGATTAAAATCGTACGAGAAGAATTAGGATTGTCTTTGGTGGAAGCCAAACAATATGTAGATGCCATGAAGCATGGTGAGCAGTAGAACGGGCGTGAGATGAAACGCAGTTTTTTTTCAGTTATAGATGAGGTGTTGCATTCTCCAGGGTAAGCTCCCAACGTCCATCGCGGTATTCGATCTTGTGCAGCCCAGTGTTCGCAACGGGAAAGAACGGATTCTTATTGCTCCATCTTATATCCTTCATCAGATGATAAATGATATTGATAACTCCACCGTGAGTGACAACCAGTACGTTCTCATGATTATTCGCCGATACCTGATCTTGGCATAGTCTGGTGAAGGTTTCCTTAATCCGCACAAAATTCTCCTGGGGGCTCTCACCGCCAGGGTATTTTTCGTCCATCCGTAAACTGGAGAAATACAAACCTGGATACCTCTCCTCTGCTATAGGGTTGGGCATTCCGGCGAGCAGACCATTATTCATCTCCCGCCAATCCTCAAAAGCTTGAAAGGGAAGGCCAAGCTTATCGGCAATGATGGCCGCAGTCTGATAAGCCCTCTGCAGATCGCTACACACGATCCGGTGGATATTATAAACATGCTTGTGTTCATTCAAGTATTGCCCCAGCTTCTCCGCTTGCCCGATCCCTTCGTTTATGAGCCCGCGCTGGCTCCACCCTCCGCGGTACCCTTCTTCATCTTGACCATGCCTAACGAGATAAATAGCCATAGGCGCCTCCTAAGAATAGATTCTGTTTGTAGCATTTAAACAGACTAACCCAACTGGTATAAATGTCGGATTAGTTGTTTTGTTGTATTTAATACTAGTGCAGCTGTTAAGAATTCGACATTCGCCTTTATCTTCCTTGTAAGTAATTACAGTAAAGAGCAGAATACGGTCTTATTTAATTCTGCGATAACACTTTTCCCTTACCCTCTATGCAGCAGCAAAAAATTTTTCATTGAAGAAACTCCAGCGGAGCGGACGAATCGTGGATGGAGAAGCGCCAGCGTTCGCCTTTAAACACGGGAAACATCCCTATTTAGTTCAATCCAGTTTCCCGTGTTTAACAGCCGATCGGAATCACGATGCGTCAGCGCAGCGGCTGCCAATGCTCAACATGTACTGCTCACGGCCCTTAATGTCCGACAGTTGACTCCGGCTTTTAAAGCTTACAGCCTCCTGGGAGTTTTTGCTGATGCATGCTTACTCCCTAGATACGAACATTATATTTTCTATAAATCCGATTGTTCGTGTTTAGGTTGACATGAGGTGTCGGAAATTGATAAACTGAGGATGTTGAGGTTCAAAATAACTTATGAAGCGTGATTGATGAAATTTAATATTTCTCGTATAAAGCCGGGGATATGGCCCGGAAGTCTCTACCCGGAAACCGTAAATTTTCGGACTACGAGGGAATACAAACGGTGCGGCTACGAAGGGGCTTGATTTCGTGTTTGCCTCTTAGGCGAGCGGATGCGCAAGATTCTTCTGCTTGACGCAGGCAGCAGCGTTCGTAATCCTTGTATGTCCGAGACCTGCACAGACTTTGTGTTTACGGGATCGGACTTTTTTTTCAGCAGTTAACCATGATATTGTCGAATTTCGAAGAAAGCGGGGGTAACTCATGACAGCACAAGTAGGAGTCATTATGGGAAGCCAATCAGATTGGGATACGATGTCCCATGCATGTCAGGTGCTAGACGAGCTTGAAATTCCTTATGAGAAAAAAGTCGTATCCGCTCACCGGACACCGGACTTGATGTTCCGGTATGCCGAGGAAGCGGAAGGCCGGGGGCTTCGCGTCATAATCGCCGGAGCCGGCGGAGCCGCTCACTTGCCCGGGATGGTCGCTTCGAAGACGGTATTGCCGGTTATTGGCGTTCCGGTGAAATCGAAAGCGCTGAAGGGGTTGGATTCATTGCTGTCGATCGTGCAGATGCCAGGGGGCATTCCGGTAGCGACTGTAGCGATAGGCAAAGCGGGAGCCACGAACGCCGGATTGCTCGCAGCCCAGATTTTAGGCACTTCGGATGCAGGGATTCGCGAAAGAGTGCAAGCGCGCCGAGACCGTATCCGTGATGAAGTGCTGGAAAGCAGCGATAACCTATGATGGGGAACGGAGCACAGCAGACGCGAGTATCCGGCAAAAAGCTACTGCCTGGTTCCGTCATTGGCGTACTTGGCGGGGGACAGCTCGGACGGATGATCGCGCTGGACGGGATCCGGATGGGATATTCGTTCGTCACCCTCGATCCGACACCGAACTCCCCGCTGGGGCAAATGGCCGAGCAGGTTACGGCCCGGTATGACGATGTGGAGGCTGCCCGGCAGCTTGCCGTCAAAGCGGACGTCATTACGTACGAATTCGAAAATGTCGATGCGGGCGTGGCTCAGCTTCTGGAGGAGCAGTCTTATGTTCCGCAAGGAAGCAAGCTGTTGTACACCACGCAGCACCGGCTGCGCGAGAAGGCCGCGATTGAAGCGGCCGGCGTACCGGTTGCACCGTATCGTGAAATAACAAGCTTGGAAGATTTACGATCCGCCGCCTCTGAACTTGGACTTCCCTGCGTGCTTAAGACCGCCATGGGAGGTTATGATGGTAAAGGGCAAGCGGTTCTCCGCAGCGAAGATGAGCTGGAATCAGCCTACAGGGAGCTGGCTGCCAGCGGGACTGAGCTGGTGTTGGAGAAGTTTGTGAAGTTTGCGTGCGAGATCTCTGTGATCGCGGCGCGCACCCCCAGCGGCATCGTGAAGAGCTTCCCTCCGGCAGAGAACGTGCATGTCAACAATATCTTGCACTTGTCGATCGTGCCTGCTCGCGTGACGAGTGAAGTAAAGCGCAAAGCATGCCAGCTCGCGGAACGCGTGGCAGAAGGAATGGGAGCTGTTGGCCTGCTGGCTGTCGAGATGTTTGTGACCGAGGATGGGGAGCTGTACGTGAATGAGCTTGCACCTCGTCCGCATAACTCGGGTCACTATACGATGGAGGCATGCTCAACCTCCCAATTCGAGCAGCATGTGAGAGCGATCTGCGATTTGCCGCTCGGGGACACAACGCTGCTGAGCCCGGTCGTCATGGTGAACCTCCTGGGGCAGCATCTGGAGGAAGCGGTACGGCGTTTTGGAGAGCACGACGCGCTTGCAGAGTCTCTCGGCGTTGTGCCTAAGCTTCATCTATACGGCAAGAGCGAGTCGAAGTTTAACCGCAAGATGGGACATATCAATCTCTTGTGCGGGGATGTCGATGCAGCGCTTGAATGGGTAGAGAAAACTAATATTTGGAGGCAGGATTAAACGATGATTGAACGTTACAGCAGACCGGAAATGCGGGCGATTTGGACCGAGGAGAACAAATTCAGAGCATGGCTGGAAGTGGAATTGTGCGCATGCGAGGCATGGGCCGATCTTGGTGTCATTCCGAAGGAAGATACCGTTAAGCTTCGCCAGAATGCGACCTTTAATATGGACCGGATTTATGAAATCGAGCAGGAAACCCGCCATGATGTCATCGCTTTTACCCGCGCGGTATCTGAAAGTCTTGGCGAGGAGCGCAAATGGGTCCACTACGGATTGACTTCGACGGATGTCGTTGATACCGCGATGGGATATCTGCTCAAACAAGCCAACGATATTTTGGAGCAGGACATCCTGCGTTTTATCGGTATTTTGAAAGAGAAGGCACTGGCCTACAAGCATACCCCGATGATGGGCAGAACGCATGGCGTGCACGCAGAGCCGACAACCTTCGGTTTGAAAATGGCGCTGTGGCATGAAGAGATGATCCGCAACCTGGAGCGTTTCCGCCATGCGGCTGACGGCGTGCAGTATGGCAAAATTTCCGGCGCAGTTGGAACGTATGCCAACATCGATCCTTCGGTTGAAGAATTCGTCTGCCGCAAGCTCGGTACGAAGCCGGCGCCGATCTCGACCCAGACGCTGCAGCGTGACCGTCACGCGGAATACATGGCAACACTTGCGCTGATCGGTACTTCGCTTGAGAAGTTCGCTACTGAAGTACGCGCGCTCCAGAAGAGTGAGGTTCGCGAGGTCGAAGAGGCATTCGCCAAAGGACAAAAAGGCTCCTCCGCGATGCCGCATAAACGGAATCCGATCGGTTCGGAGAACATCTCGGGTCTGGCGCGTGTCATTCGCGGCCACATGGTTTCCGCTTACGAGAACGTGTCGCTCTGGCATGAGCGGGATATTTCCCACTCCTCGGTAGAGCGTATTATCCTGCCGGACGCTACGATGCTGCTGAACTACATGCTGAACCGCTTCGGCAACATCGTGAAGAACCTGACAGTCTTCCCGGAGAACATGAAGCGCAACATGGCTCGCACATACGGCGTTCCTTTCTCCGGCCGGATCATGACGAAGCTGATCGACAAGGGCTTCAGCCGCGAGCAAGCGTACGACACCGTTCAGCCGCGAGCTATGCAGGCATGGGAAGAGCAGCGTCAATTCCGCGAGATCGTGGAATCCACGCCTGAGATCACCGAGGTGCTCAGCGCCGAGGAGATCGAAGATGCCTTCAATCCAAGCTGGCATCTGAAGCATGTGGATACCATTTTTGCCAAGCTGGGGTTGGAGTAAGTTAGCTGGCATAGGAAGTTTCTACAACGGAGAAGGCGGAATTGTTTTGTAGAAGCGTCAGCGGTCTCCTTTGTCCCCGGATTTCAACCATATAATCGTATGTAATAGAAATCTGGGGACAACAGAGATCGGAAAAATAATCCGCATTCGTAGTGATGAATAAGTTGAAAATCTTTAACATGAGAGCATTCTATTTTTCATCCGACAGAACTATAGGGAGCGACGGTCTCAGGCTGAGATATACGTCGCCCCAAGGGGAGGAACACATGACATTATCGGCATTATCGACCGCCACTCATCTGGTCAACGTACCGCTGCTGTATAAGGGCAAGGTTCGTGAATTGTACGACCTGGGCGAGCATGTACTCATTGTAGTAACCGACCGTATTTCCGCTTTTGACTATGTGCTGGAGCCTCCTGTACCGGCCAAAGGAACCGTGCTGAACAAACTGAGCGCCTTCTGGTTTGAACAAACGGAACAGCTCATCAGCAACCATGTCGTGCATACGGACGTGAACCTCCTGGGGGATGCCGTCAAGGACAAGGATCTGCTGGATGGACGAATCATGGTGTGCCGCAGGGCCGAGCGTATCGATATCGAATGCGTGGTGCGCGGATACATCACCGGCGGAGGCTGGAGGCAGTATCAATCCTCGGGAGAGGTCAACGGCATTAAGCTGCCGGAGGGTCTGCGTAAGAATGAGGCTTTTCCGGAGCCGATCTTCACGCCTGCGGCCAAGAACGATGTCGGCCATGACGAGGACATTTCGCTTTCCCGCATGAAGGAGCTTGTCGGCGAAGAGCTCGCATTGCAGCTGCAGGACAAAAGTCTGATGCTGTACAAGTTTGCCCGCGATTACTGCCGCAAGCACGGCATTATTTTGGCCGATTGCAAGTTTGAGTTCGGATTGATCGACGGAGAGATCGTCCTGATCGATGAGATCTTCACGCCGGATTCCTCCCGTTTCTGGGATGAGAAGAATTATGCGCTCGACATTGAGATTGACAGTATGGATAAGGAGCCTGTACGCACGTATCTCGCTTCGTCCGATTGGGATAAGAACAGTGAGCCGGATCCCCTGCCGCAGGCCGTGGTGGAGGAGACGACGCGCCGCTACACCGACATTTACAGCCGAATCACGGGCGCAAGTCTGTAAAGCTTTTATAAACCATTTCATTCATATATACCGAGGAGGAACAGGATACAATGTTGAAAGCAAAGGTCTACGTCACGATTAAGCAGAGCGTATTGGACCCTCAAGGGGTAGCGGTGCAAGGTGCACTTCATTCGATTGGGTACAAGGAAGTGGAGAGTCTGCGGATCGGTAAATATATGGAACTTGAGCTGGGTACGGACAACCGTGAGGAAGCCGAACAGCGAGTGAAAGAAATGTGTGAAAAGCTTCTGGCTAATACGGTGGTTGAGAACTACCGTTATGAATTGGAGGGCTAAACCAATGAGATTTGCAGTGCTGGTCTTTCCTGGCTCCAATTGTGATATTGACTGTTATAAGGCGGTAGAGGAGGCAATCTCGCAGCCGGTGGATTATGTGTGGCATACGGCTACGGATCTTTCCCCATACGATTGCATTTTGGTACCCGGCGGATTCTCCTATGGAGATTATCTCCGGTGTGGTGCGATTTCCCGATTCGCCCCGGTTATGAGCGAAGTGGCGAAGGCGGCAGAAGAGGGCAAGTATATTCTTGGTATCTGCAACGGATTTCAGATTTTGACGGAAGCCGGACTCCTTCCGGGAGCACTGCGCCGTAATGATTCAATGAAATTCCGCTGCCATGACACGGTGCTCAAAGTGAACAATAATACAACGCCGTTTACGCGCGATTACGCGGAGGGGCAAGAGATTGTCATTCCCATTGCGCATGGCGAGGGCAACTATTACTGTGATGAAGAAACACTTCAAAAGCTCCGGGACAACCGGCAAATCGTATTTACGTATCAAAACAATCCGAACGGCTCGATTGAGGATATCGCAGGCATCTGCAACGAGCGCGGCAATGTGATCGGCATGATGCCGCATCCGGAGCGCGCGGTCAGCAGCTTGCTCGGCTCGGATGACGGTAAAGCAATGTTTACATCCATATTACAGGCATGGAGGGATACTCATGGCGCAGCAAACGTCCGTTAAGGAACCGACAGCAGAACAGATCGCAGAGCATCAGATTTACAAGCAAATGGGAGTTTCGGACAGCGAGTATGAGCTGATCTGTTCCTTCATGGGACGCAAGCCGAATTACACGGAAATCGGCGTATTCAGTGTTATGTGGTCCGAGCATTGCGCCTACAAAAATTCCAAGCCGCTGCTTCGTCGTTTCCCGACAAGCGGCCCGCGCGTCCTGATGGGACCGGGCGAGGGCGCTGGGATCGTCGATATCGGCGACAACCAGGCGGTTGTATTCAAAATCGAAAGTCATAACCATCCGTCCGCTGTAGAGCCTTATCAAGGTGCAGCCACGGGCGTTGGCGGCATTATCCGCGATATTTTCTCCATGGGGGCAAGACCGGTAGCGATTCTCAACTCGCTTCGGTTCGGCAAGCTGGAGAGCGATCGCGTTAAATATTTGTTTGAACACGTGGTATCCGGTATTGCCGGTTACGGCAACTGCATCGGTATCCCGACGGTAGGCGGCGAGGTTGTATTCGACGAAAGTTATGAAGGCAATCCGCTGGTCAATGCGATGTGCGTCGGCGTTATCGACCATGATAAGATTCAGCGCGGCGTTGCAAAAGGGGTAGGCAATCCGGTCTTCTATGTCGGCCCTCCAACTGGCCGCGATGGCATCCACGGGGCGACCTTCGCTTCCGTAGAGCTGACGGAGGAATCCGAAGCGAACCGTACGGCCGTTCAGGTCGGCGATCCCTTCATGGAGAAACTCGTGATGGAATCCTGCCTCGAGCTGATTGATTCCGGTATCGTGCTGGGCATTCAGGATATGGGCGCGGCTGGGTTGACTTGCTCCAGTGCGGAAATGGCAAGTAAAGCAGGCAACGGTCTTGAGTTGTACCTGGACCAAGTGCCTCAGCGCGAAGAGGGCATGACGCCTTATGAAATGATGCTATCGGAATCCCAGGAACGGATGCTGTTCGTGGTTGAGCCGAAGCATGAAGCGCAAGCGCGCGAAATCTTCGAACGCTGGGGCGTTATCTGCGCTAAAGTCGGCAAAGTAACGGACGATGGCCGCCTGAAGCTAATCCACCACGGTGAGGTGGTAGGCGATATGCCGGTTAAAGCGCTCGTCGACGAATGCCCGATCTATAACAAACCATCCCAGGAACCGGCTTATTACAAAGAGCAGGCTGCGGTGGATACGCTTCGTTATGAAGAAGTGAAGGATTTGGGCGGTGCCCTTAAGAAGGTGCTCGGTTCGCCAAGCCTTGCAAGCAAAGCATGGGTATACAACCAATACGATTATATGGTTCGCACCAGCACGGCCGTTCGTCCGGGTTCGGATGCTGCTGTCGTAACGGTGCATGGAACGCGCAAAGCCCTGGCGATGACAACGGACTGTAACGGACGTTACGTCTACCTCGACCCTGAGCTTGGCGGCAGAATCGCCGTTAGCGAAGCAGCGCGCAATATCGTGTGCTCCGGTGCCGAGCCGCTGGCGATTACGGATAACCTGAACTTCGGAAGCCCGGAGAAACCAGAAATTTTCTGGCAGATGGAAAAAGCCGTGGACGGCATGGCGGAAGCTTGTCGTGAGCTTGAAACGCCGGTCATCGGCGGTAATGTCAGCCTCTACAACGAGAATGCCAAAGGCGCGATTTATCCGACGCCGGTTGTCGGCATGGTCGGCCTGATCCATGATACGGATCATATTACAACACAAGGCTTCAAGGCGGAAGGCGATGCCATCTATGTGCTGGGTGATACCCGTGCGGAACTTGGGGGCAGCGAGTTCCAAGCGATCATTCACGGGGTGTCGGAAGGCAGACCGCCTGAACTGAACCTGGATACTGAGAAGAAATTGCTCGGCGGCGTACTGAAGGCCATCCAATCCGGTCTGGTACAATCCGCGCATGATGTGTCGGAGGGGGGACTTGCAGCCGCGCTGGCGGAGAGCTGTATCAGCGGCAACGTTGGGGCGAGCGTACAATGGTCAACCGATCTGCGTCACGACGTAGCGCTCTTTAGCGAGAGCCAATCCCGGATCGTGTTGTCGGTGTCCCCAGATCATAAGAATGCGCTGGAGAAGCTCCTGCAAGAAGCGGGTGTTCCATTTACCGCGCTTGGCGTAGTCGGCGGGAATAAGCTTAGCATTAACATTAACGGTGCTTCTGCGCTGGAAGAATCCGTGGAGGCTTTGAAATCCGTCTGGGAGGATGCCATTCCATGTCTCATGAACTGATACCCGAAGGACTGTGGACAGGGGATTACTACAATGAGGGAACAGGTCAGAGCGATATTTTCGATACATTAAAAGAAGAGTGCGGCGTATTCGGGGTGTTTGGGCATCCCGATGCCGCCTCCCTTTCCTATTACGGGCTTCACGCCCTCCAGCACCGCGGCGAGGAAAGCGCAGGAATCTGCGTGGCCGATGGCGAGAACTTCAATTATCATCGCGGTATGGGACTGGTAAAAGAAGTGTTTGATAAAGACAAGCTGGAATCGCTGAAGGGCAGCATGTCGATCGGGCATGTTCGTTATTCAACCAGCGGGGACAGCGGGCTGACGAATGCGCAGCCGCTCGTCTTTAAATACCGCGAAGGCAATCTGGCAATCGCAACGAACGGCAACATCGTCAATGAGCCGAAGCTTCGGCGCGAGCTGGAGATGGAGGGTTCCATTTTCCAGACGACCAGCGATACGGAGGTCATTGCGCATCTGATTGCACGGTCGCCGAAGGACTTTGTCGAGGCTGCCAAGGATGCCTTGCGGCGTCTGGTGGGCGGGTTTGCCTTTCTGCTCATGACCAATGACAAGCTGCTCGTCGCCTCGGACCCGAACGGACTCCGTCCGCTGACGATAGGCCGTCTGGGCGATGCGTATATCTTAACCTCCGAGACCTGTGCACTTGAAGTCATCGGGGCGGAAGCGATCCGCGATGTCGCTCCCGGGGAGCTGCTGATTCTCGATCGGAACGGGCTTCGGGAAGAGCGGTATACGGAAGCGGGACGCAAAGCGTTGTGTGCGATGGAATATATTTATTTCTCCCGTCCAGACAGCGATCTGAACGGCTCCAACCTGCATTCGGCCCGCAAACGGATGGGCAGCAAGATGGCACTGGAATCGTTCGTGGATGCGGATGTGGTTACGGGCGTACCGGATTCCAGCATCTCGGCCGCTATCGGTTATGCCGAGCAAACGGGCATTCCTTATGAGCTGGGATTGATCAAGAATAAATACACGGGCCGGACGTTCATTCAGCCGAGCCAGGAGCTGCGCGAGCAGGGCGTGAAGATGAAGCTGAGCGCGGTACGGCGTGTGGTCGAAGGCAAACGGGTGGTCATGATTGATGACTCCATTGTACGGGGAACCACGTCCCGTCGGATCGTCAATCTGCTTCGCGAAGCGGGCGCGACCGAAGTGCATGTACGGATTACGTCACCGCCGTTCAAGAATCCCTGCTTCTACGGCATCGATACGCCGGACCGCAGGGAGCTGATCGCCTCCGAGAAAAGCATCGAGGAAATCTGCCGGGAGATCAACGCGGATTCCTTATCGTTCCTGAGCCCGGAAGGACTCATATCCGCCATTGGCGGTTATGATGAGCACAGCCCTAAAGGCGGCTTGTGCATGGCCTGCTTTGACAATGATTACCCGACGCAGATTGATTTTAACGGGGAAGAGAAGATGGGCTGCAGCTGCTGATTCTGCAGTGGACAGCCATTTTTTCTAGGTTTTATCCTTTAAGTGAATGTTCAAAAAGGTCGGTTTTCAGCACCGAGAAGGTTGGATGAAGCAGGGACGTCAGGAGCGGATCGTACGTTTGGTACGTGAGCACCTGGAGGCCCGGTTGAATTTAAGATTCGATGCGGAGTGGCTTCCTGATTCACTTCGTGTTAGATATAGAATTTATTCGTTATCAGCAGAGCTGATGAAATTCTATATCGCAAGAAAACCTACCTTTGAATCGCGGTTGCTCATCCTTGATTGCCTCGATTGGTTTTCTTATCAAAAGAGAGCTTTTTGAACAACCTCTTTAAGCTGATTATTGATTAAGCCCATAAATGATATGTGAACGGATACTTTCGTCATAACGAAAAAGGAGTGTTGAGCGCGTGTCGGATACTTACAAACAAGCAGGCGTGGATATCGCTGCAGGCAACGAAGCGGTAGAGCGGATGAAAAAGCATGTCAAAACGACTTTCAGACCGGAAGTCATGACCGACCTCGGGGGTTTTGGCGCACTATTCAAGCTGAATAAAGACCAATATGAAGAGCCGGTACTCGTCTCAGGCACGGATGGCGTCGGCACAAAGCTGAAGCTCGCATTCGCGATGGACCAACATGATACCATCGGCATTGATGCGGTAGCGATGTGCGTGAACGATATTGTGGTGCAAGGCGCAGAACCGCTCTTTTTTCTCGATTATTTAGCGTGTGATAAGGTCATTCCGGCCAAAATCGAGTCCATTGTCAAAGGGATCGCTGACGGATGCAATCAAGCAGGCTGTTCCTTGATCGGCGGAGAGACGGCGGAAATGCCAGGCATGTACAGCGAAGGCGAGTATGACATCGCGGGCTTTACCGTAGGCATTGTCGACAAAAGCAAAATGATCAACGGGTCGAATATCGCGGCAGGCGACACGGTGATTGGTCTAGCATCCAGCGGTGTGCACAGCAATGGCTTCTCGCTTGTCCGCAAGCTGCTTCTGGAGGATGCCGGCTACTCCCTGCAGCAAGAGCTTCCGGAACTGGGCGGACGTCTTGGGGACGTGCTGCTCGCACCAACAAAAATTTATGTCAAGCCGCTGCTTGGACTGTTGAAAGAGATCGAAGTAAAGGGCATGGCGCATATTACGGGCGGCGGATTCATCGAGAACATTCCGCGCATGCTGCCGGATGGCGTCAATGTCGACATCGAATACGGCTCTTGGCCGATTCTGCCGATCTTTAAGCTGATGCAGGAAAAAGGCAACATTTCGAACAAGGATATGTTTACGACATTTAATATGGGAATCGGGATGGTGCTTGTCGTTAAGGAACAGGATGCAGACGGGGTGCTTCAATACCTCCGCTCCGCAGGCGAAGAGGCTTATGTGATCGGCCGCGTGACCGAAGGCGAGCGTCTCGTAACCTTCACGGGAGCTGAGGTGTAATGAGACCGTTTCGGATTGCGGTTTTCGCTTCCGGCAGAGGCAGCAACTTTCAGGCTTTGGCAGACGCGCAGCACAGGGGGGCTTTGGGCGGCGTAATCAGCATTCTGGTATGCGATAAGCCGCAGGCTCCCGTCGTGGAGCTGGCTCAAGCGGCGAATGTGGATGTATTCGCGTTTCAGCCGAAGGAATATGCTACGAAGGAAGATTACGAACGTGAAATTGCGGTAGAGCTTCAGCAGCGTGGTGTCGAATTAATTGTCCTTGCAGGATATATGCGGTTGTTGAGTCCGTCCTTTGTCGAGTTCTATAGCGGCCGGATTATTAACATTCATCCTTCGCTGCTGCCTGCTTTTCCTGGTAAAGACGCGATTGGCCAAGCGCTGGATTATGGCGTGAAGATGACCGGTGTCACGGTTCATTTCGTTGATGGCGGCATGGATACCGGACCGGTTATTGCTCAGAAAGCTGTAGAGATCAAGGAAGGCGATACGGCGGAATTGCTGGCACAGCGTATTCACGCGGTGGAGCAGAAGCTATACTCCGAAGTCGTTTCCTGGTTTGCCCAGGGGCGGATTTCGCTGAACGGGCGGAATGTGACGATTACCGAATAAGCTATTGTAATAAAGCGGACAAGGTTTTTCTGTTAATCGACATGTTCGATATTTCTCGGGAAATAATTTGCAATTATGGATCTTCGACAGCATATACGGAATCAAGACAGGTCTACTTAGTTGATTTTCATTCAAAATAGGGGGTATGAACGTGGGTATCAAAAGAGCTTTGGTCAGCGTTTCGGATAAAACCGGCATCGTGGAATTTTGCCGCGAGTTGTCTTCATTGGGTGTAGAGATCATTTCGACAGGAGGAACGAAGAACCTCCTCGCCAAAGAAGGAGTTCCTGTCATCGGCATTTCCGATGTGACCGGATTCCCGGAGATTCTGGACGGACGCGTCAAAACCCTTCATCCAGCCGTGCACAGCGGTCTGCTTGCCATTCGTGACAGCGAAGAGCATCAGCGTCAGATGCAGGAGCTGGGCCTCGATTATATCGATATGGTCGTGGTTAACCTGTACCCATTCCAGGAAACGATTGCGAAGCCGGATGTCGAGTATGAGGATGCAATCGAAAATATCGACATTGGCGGTCCAACGATGCTGCGTTCGGCTGCGAAAAACCATGCTTTTGTGAGCGTGGTTGTCGATGCTGCGGATTATGGCAGCGTGATTGAGGAAATCCGCGGCGGCGGCGACACGACCTTGGAAACCCGTAAACGTCTTGCAGCCAAGGTGTTCCGTCATACGGCAGCCTACGATACGTTGATTTCCGACTATTTGTCGAATGTAACGGGTGATCCGCTTCCTGAGCGCTTTAGCGTGACTTACGAGAAGATTCAGGACCTTCGTTACGGCGAGAATCCGCATCAAAAAGCGGCCTTTTACCGTAAACCGCTGGCACCTGCGGGTACCTTGACGACAGCGGAGCAGCTGCATGGCAAAGAGCTCTCCTACAACAATATCAATGATGCGAACGCAGCCCTGCAGATCGTGAAGGAGTTTGACGAGTCGACCGTGGTGGCCGTGAAGCATATGAACCCTTGCGGCGTTGGCATCGGGACGAATGTGCTGGAAGCTTATCAAAAGGCTTATAACGCCGACCCGACATCCATCTTTGGCGGCATCGTGGCAGCGAACCGGACGATTGATGCTCCGACGGCGGATCTGCTGAAGGATATCTTCCTTGAAATTATCCTGGCACCGGACTTCACGCCGGAGGCGCTGGAGATTCTGACGAAGAAGAAGAACATCCGTCTTCTGAAGATGGGCGAGTTCGGCTCGGCCAAGGAGCGCCAAAGCACGCTTGCCGTGACAACTATCGAAGGCGGCATGATTGTGCAGGAAAGCGATGTGCATTCCCTGGATGCCGCTGACCTGCAAGTTGCAACAGATCGCAAACCAACGGAAGAGGAGCTAAAGCAGCTGCTCTTCGGCTGGAAGGTTGTAAAGCATGTGAAGTCCAATGCGATCGTATTGGCAGCAGACGACATGACCGTTGGCGTTGGCGCAGGTCAGATGAACCGTGTCGGCTCGGCGCGCATTGCGGTGGAACAGGCAGGAGAGAAAGCCAAGGGCGCCGTTCTTGCTTCCGATGCGTTCTTCCCGATGGGAGATACCGTAGAGCTTGCAGCGAAAGCCGGCATTACCGCCATCATTCAGCCGGGCGGCTCCATTAAGGATGAGGAATCCATCAAGGCTGCCAACGAATACGGTATTGCCATGGTGTTCACTGGCGTGAGACATTTTAAGCACTAATTCATAAGCATAAAATGGGAGCTTCGCTACATCCGTCAGGCTGCAGCTGAAGGATCACCTTTCATCCAGCAACATATAGAGGCGACGCCGCTCTTTCGAGCGCGCCGCCTTTAAGTTTAAAGGGACAAGAAGGTAAAGGCTACCTCACGCTTCGCCCTGTAAATCATTTATGTTATGAAATTTTATCGGTAAATTGAAATGAATCGGGAGGCAAAACCATGGATATTTTAGTTATCGGAGGCGGCGGAAGAGAGCATGCCATCGTATGGGCACTGGCAAAGAGCCCAAAAGCGGATAAGATTTACTGTGCACCTGGCAATGCTGGCATTGGACAGCTGGCCGAGTGCGTGCCGATTGCGGTATCAGAGTTTGATAAGCTGGCAGCATTCGCAGTGGAGAAGCAAGTGGGACTCATTGTCGTCGGTCCGGATGATCCGCTGGCTGACGGTATCGTAGACGCGTTTGACGTTACAGGCATCCCGGTATTTGGTCCGCGTAAAAATGCAGCCGAAATCGAGGGCAGCAAAACCTTCATGAAGGATCTGCTCCATAAATACGGCATTCCGACGGCAGCTTACGCGAAGTTCGACAATTATGAGGAGGCGCTTGCTTACTTGCGCCAGCAAGGCGCGCCGATTGTCGTGAAAGCGGACGGGCTCGCAGCCGGCAAAGGCGTTACCGTTGCAAGGACGATCGAGGAAGCCGAGCAGGCGCTTAGCGACATTATGCAATCGAAGGTGTTTGGCGATGCCGGAAGCCGGGTGGTCATCGAGGAGTTCCTGGAAGGCCAGGAAATGTCGATCCTCGCCTTTGTGGATGGTGAAACCGTGAAGCCGATGTCGGCGGCACAGGATCATAAACCGGCTTATGATGGAGACCAGGGACCGAACACGGGAGGGATGGGAACGTATTCGCCATTGCCTCATATTCAGCCATCCATCATCGAAGAGGCGATTGAGACGATCATCAAGCCTACGGCAAAAGCGATGGTAGCCGAAGGGCGTCCGTTCCGGGGCGTTCTGTTCGCCGGATTGATGATCACGCCGGACGGCAAACCGAAGACCATCGAATTTAACGCCAGATTCGGCGACCCGGAAACGCAGGTTGTATTGCCGCGTCTGAAGACCGACCTGCTTGACGTTTTCCTTGCTGCCGTAAATGGAAACCTGGCTGATCTTGAGCTGGAGTGGAGTGACGAAGCGGCTGTATGTGTCATTCTGGCTTCTGGCGGTTATCCTGCATCGTATCCGAAAGGAATTGCGATCACTGGGCTGGAGAATGAGCAGGACGGGACGATTGTATTTCATGCGGGCACTTCTCGCAATGCTGATGGGACGTGGAGAACGAATGGAGGACGTGTCCTCGGCGTTGTCGGTTTAGGGGCTGATATCGCTTCAGCACGTGCGAAAGCCTATGAACGGGCAGAAGCGATTGCATTTGAAGGCAAGCAAAACCGGACGGATATTGCGCTGAAGGCGCTGCAATAAGCAAGCTTCATTCGCTAACATCCATACAAAAAATTAAAGGACTGCCGCAGATCTGTATCCACAGATCATGAGCGGTAGTCCTTTTTTGCAATTATCGAAAATACATGGGGAAACTAAGCTAAGATTTCAGACCGCCTCCTGGTAGGTTGGGTTTAATCGTTTCTAATTCGCATTATTGTGCAAACGTTTGTTCAATAAGCAACCATTTATTATGCATTCTTGTCTCAAACAACGTGCGAAATGACAGGATTGCACAGCATATGCACAACTATTTTTACGATAACTTACGAAATAGAGTGAATAGTGAAGGTAATAAGAGATTATATGCTTAAAACGGGTAAAAATGATCTGTGCAAACGTTTTTACATTCGATATTAAATGTTGTATGATGTTTTCAGTGAATGAAGCGCTTTCTCAACGGGATTTTTCCTAAGTATCTCGTCAGATGCTACATAGAAAAAGAGACGCTGAAAATTTCTGAAATCGTTTGCGCAGATTTCCAACATTTTCTGATCATTTATTGAGAGGGGTAATCATGGAATGAAGATGAAGAAACTACTTACGCTAGCTGCAACCTTCACGTTGGCGTTCTCCATTACAGCGTGCGGAGGAAATTCACCTGCTCCTGCTGCTGAGGCACCTGCTGAGAATCCACCGGCACAGGAGACGCCGGCCGAAAATACAGAAGCACCGGAACTTAAGCCAGAGGAAGGCGCTAAATTGATCGTATGGGAAAGTAGAGACGAAAGAGCCTACACGGATGCGGTTGCTAAAGAATTTACCGAAAAATACGGTGTTGAAGTAACGATCGAAGAATTGTCTCCAACCGACCAAGTGACCAAGCTTCAACAAGACGGACCATCCGGATTGGGTGCTGACGTTGTATTGTTCCCTCACGATAACCTGGGTAAAGCCGTAGCTACAAACCTGGTTCTGCCAAATGATTACTTCGAAGAAAAAACGAAGAGCAGCAACACGGAAGCCGCTATCCAAGGCGTAAGTTATGACGGCGTTCTGTATGGATACCCGCGCGCTGCTGAAACATACCTGATGTACTACAACAAAGACTTGGTAAAAGAAGTTCCAACAACGATGGAAGAAGTTATTGAGTTCAGCAAAACTTTCACAGATAAATCCAAGAACAAATATGGATTCATGTTCGAAACAGGTAACCTGTACTTCGCCTATCCATTCCTTGCTTCCAATGGCGGCTACATCTTTGGTAACGGCGGCGCAGATGTCAACGATATCGGCCTCAACAATGAAGGCGCAGTCAAGAGTATGGAAGTTTACGCAAGCCTGAAAGAAATCCTTCCTGTTAAATCCGGCGACATTACGCCTGATATTAAACGCGGACTGTTCACATCCGGCGATCTGGCTATGGACATTAACGGACCTTGGGAGCTTGGCGGATATAAAGAAGCGCTTGGCGACAAGCTTGGCGTTGCTCCAATCCCAACCATCGGCGGCCAGCCTGCTGTATCGTTCTCCGGTATCAAAGCTTGGTACGTAAGCTCGTTCACGAAATACCCGCAAGCCGCTCGCTTGTTCGCGGACTTTGCAACAAGCAAAGAAGCTCAATTGAAACTGAGCGCATTGGTTGGATCGGTTCCGACAAACAATGAAGCTCAAGAAGACGATCAAATCAAGAATGACGAGTATGTATCCGCATTCACAGAGCAATTCAAATCTTCCCAACCGATGCCATCCGTTCCTGAAATGGCTAACGTATGGTCTCCTGTAGGTGCTGCATTGGCTGAGATCTGGGATAACAACAAAGACGTAAAAGAAACGCTTGATAAAGCTGTAAATCAAGTGAAAGATCTCAACAGTGGTGGAGCTAGCGAGTAATTACGTTCTTATATAATACGAGAAAGATGAAGAAGTTCACCCGCCGAACAACCGGCGGGTGATTCCTCGATTATATGGAGAGGAGAATGGAGGGAGCATGCGTCAACATCGTACGACAGCAGCCGTATTATCAGCCATCTGTATGGGTCTGGGTCAGCTTTACAACCGACAATGGATCAAAGGCGTTCTTTTACTTATCGTAGGTATATTCAGTCTGTATTACTTCATCAACAACCTGGGTGATGCCATCTGGGGAATGACAACTTTGGGGGAACAGGGAAGCCATTTAGAGAAAGTCAACGGTTTAACCCAAATGGTAGCAGGTGACCATTCCATCAATCTCCTGATTGAAGGACTTATCACCATGATTATGTTTGCGATTTTTCTTATCGGATATTATGCCAATATCAAAAACGCATATAACGCTGGAAAACTAAGGGAACAGGGTGGAAAACCCAACAATTTCAGACAGACCCTTTATTATATTTTTGAATGGAAATTCGCGCAATCTTTCCTGACACTGCCGGCGATCGGTATTTTGTTTTTTACGGTCATGCCGATTATCTTCATGGTCATGCTGGCGTTTACCAACTATTCCGCTCCAAACAATCTGCCGCCGGCGAATCTGGTTGACTGGGTTGGTTTCAAAACCTTTACCAATCTCGTTGCATTGAAATCATGGAGCCACACCTTCTTCGGCGTCCTGACCTGGACGATCATCTGGGCGGTGCTGGCAACAGTAACGACGTATTTTGGCGGTGTGCTTGTTGCACTGCTTATTCAACAAAAGGGAATTCGTTTCAAAGGCGTATGGCGTGTCATTCTGATCATTCCATATGCGATTCCGCAGCTGATTTCTTTGCTAGTGATGCGTAATATGTTTAACGGGCAATTCGGACCGATCAACCAGTATTTAAGATATTTCGGTTTGGAAGGCCTGCCATGGCTGACCGATCCGGTCTGGGCCAAAGTGACCGTTATTATCGTTAATATGTGGGTAGGTATCCCGGTATCCATGCTTCTTGTCATGAGTGTCCTGACTACGATTCCGAAAGATCTCTATGAAGCGGCCGATGTAGATGGGGCAACTGGATTCCAGAAATTCAAGATCATCACCCTGCCGATGATTATGTTCTCGACGGCACCGGTTCTGATTACGCAGTTTGCCGGTAATATCAATAACTTTAACTTGATTTTCCTCCTGACGAACGGTAACCCGGTTGTGGGTGACTATCAATACGCGGGCGCGACGGACCTGCTGGTAACCTGGCTCTATAAACTGACGCTGGATCAGCAGCGCTACAGCATGGCATCGGCCATCGGTATTATCATCTTCATGATTATTGCGACCTTCTCGATTTACAATTATCGCAGAACCAGATCCTTTAAAGAGGAGGATATGATCCAATAATGGGAATTAAAATGAGAAATGCGATTCGTCTGACGGCAAGTTATATCACGCTTGTCATCATCGCGATCGGTTGTATTTACCCGGCGCTCTGGATTATTCTGGCCTCTTTCCGTCCCGGAAAGTCGTTGTACAGCAAATCCTTGATTCCAGAATCTTTTACGCTCAGTCATTATAAAGAATTGTTTACGTCCCAAAGCTTTCTGTTTGGCACGTGGTATATGAATACATTGAAAATTGCGATATTCTCCATGATTATCGGGACCATTCTTGTCCTGCTTACAAGTTATGCGGTATCCCGGTTCCGGTTTAAAGGCCGGCAGAATGCGCTATCGGTCATTCTCGTGCTGGGGATGTTCCCGGGCTTCATGAGTATGATCGCCTTGTATATCCTGCTGAACTCCCTGGATCTGCTGAACACGCATGCGGCAATGATTATCGTGTATGCGGCAGGGGCGCCGCTAGGCGGAACTCTGATCATGAAGGGCTTTCTGGATACGATACCGCGAAGTTTGGATGAAGCGGCGAAGATCGACGGAGCCACCAATTTCCAGATTTTCCGCAAAATCATTCTGCCGTTGTCGAAGCCGATGATCACGTATATGGGCTTGACCCTGTTCGTTGGTCCGTGGGTAGACTTTATCTTTGCCAGACTCGTGCTCCGGACAAAAGAAAACTGGACGCTCGCCGTCGGTCTATGGGATCTCGTCAACTCGACTCAAGACAGTAACTTTACGCTGTTCGCAGCGGCATCGGTGCTGATCGCACTGCCGATCACCCTGCTGTTTGTGTTCCTGCAGCGTTTGCTGGTCGATGGCATGACGGCTGGTGCAAGCAAAGGGTAAGGAACGGATAGCTAATCGTATGGATTCATCATAAGACAGATAGATAGAGAGAACAGCGAAGAGACACAGCCAGTAACCGCTAGCTGTGTCTTTTTGCATTCAAACATGCGATGCAGGGGGACATATACATATGAACATGATGAGACGTTTTCAATTCAAAGCAGTTGGGATGAAGCTGTTTGTTATCTTTTTTACCACGATCGTGCTGTTATCTTCGGCGCTCGGGTTATTATCGTATTTCATCTCCAAGGACACGGTGATGGATCAGGTGTCAGAAGCGACTTCGGGGCAGATGATGCAGGCGGCGGACAAGCTGGATTTTCTGCTGGCCCAATATGAAGCCGCTTCCCGGCAATGGGCGCTGGATACGGTGCTTCGCGAGGACCTCGTTACGGTGAGTAGTGCGGGTATCGGCATTCGGGACAAAACGCAGGCCGAGAACCGAATCCGTGAGAAATTGAACGGGATGGCATCTTCCGATAAACGTCTGCAGGGCATGCGTCTGGTTGCGCCCAATCTTCAAGCTCAAAGCTCCTATAACTCAACAGGCTTATCGGGAATGTCATCCGCGGATGGCGTGAAGGCGAAGATGGACCGGATTATACAGGCCGATGGTGAACCGGTATGGTTCCCTACTGAGGTTCAAGGTTTTATGGAGAACGAGAAAACCGCCACCATGACGATGGGGAGATTGCTGAAAAACCTGAAGAATCCGGATGCGCAGTATATCCTGCTGATCGATATCAAGAACGAGGCGGTCGGAGAGGTGCTGGCCAATTTAAAAATAGGGAACAACGGCCGGATGCGAATTGTTGCCGAGGATAACCGGATTGTACACGACATGGACACGGCCCAGCTGATGCAGCCGTCCACCATTACGGTTCCTCAAGATGCCGAAGAAGGAGGAATTTATTACACCGCCGATGAGCAGATGGTAGTGTATACGCCACTGAAGACGGCTCCTTGGCATATGGTTGGATTTGCTCCCGTTAGCGATTTCGTGCAAGCCACAGACAAACTATTGTTTGTAACGCTTGCGGTCATTGTGGCCGCGGTGCTGGTCGCTATATTAATAGGCTACTACATGATGCGTACCGTCGGCCGCCCGCTGAATCAGATGTGCCGTCTGATGGAAGAGGGTGAGCAGGGGAACCTGAGGGTTCGAACCGAGTTCCAGCGTGCGGATGAAATTGGTCGTCTCGGTCACAGCTTCAACCGGATGATGGGGCAAATCGCGGCTTTGGTCGATCAGACGAATGCTTCCGCGAAGCAAGTGCTGGCAACGGCGGAGGAATTGGCAGAAGCATCGAAGGGAACCTCGCTGACGGCTGGTGAGATTGCATCGGCTATGGAGCAGATTGCACAGGGAAGCGCAAGCTTGGCGATGGAAGCCGAACGGGAGAATCAGCTGGCTGAGAACATTGGCGTCCAGATGAGCAAGGTTTCGGATTCGAATCAAGTGATGGAGGCAGCGGCTGATCGGGTGCTTGTGGTGACGGGAGAGGGCGCGCGGCATATGGACAATCTGGTGGAGAAATCGACACGGATTAACCAGGTGAACCGGGCCATCGTCCAGAATGCGGAGAAGCTGAAGGAGAATACCTCGTCGATTCACAAAATATTGGAGCTGATGTCGGAGATCACGCATCAAACCAACGTGCTGTCCATTAACGCGACGATTGAAGCGGCTCGGGCGGGGGCAGCAGGCAGCGGCTTCATGGTCGTAGCCAATGAAGTGCGGAGCTTGGCGGATCGTTCCAAGGAATCGATCCAAACCGTAGGCGCGATGATCAAGGATATCCGCTCTGAAGTACAAGGCTCCGTGGATGCATTGACGTCGGCATCGCCGCTCTTTGACGAGCAGCTGCATTCGGTGCAGGAAGCTCAGGGCGTATTTGATCATGTTCGCCACGAGATGGATGCTCTTCTGGCCGAGATCCGCGAATCGACCCGTTCGGTCGAGGTACTGATCGGTTCCCAGCTTACCCTAACCGACTCGATCTCGGAGGCGAGCTCGATCGTGCAAGAGACCAGCGCCGCCACGGAGGAGGTCGCTTCGATGTCATCCGAGCAGTTCAAGGTGAGCGAGAAGCTGGTTGCCCTGTCTTCACGCTTGGAGGAGCTGTCGGAGGGTTTGCGCAAGTCATTGGTGATGTTTAGGACGTAAATGGTTACTATTACTACACGAAGATGTGATGGCTTATGCAGCACTCCGCATGCGGATCATGCTTCCGATCCCTGTTACCCCCGGATTTCTATTGGAATGATATTTATGGTTGAAATCCGGGGATAAAGGGGACCACTTCGTTTCTCCACCATGATTCCGCCTGCTCCGTTGAAGCTTGTGGGGAATCGATTCGTCCTCTTTCGCTACTGCGTGCTATGCACACAACCACTTACGCTAAGGTGTGGGGATGGAAAGAGCCGATGAAGGGGAACATCTTCATCGGCTTTTTGTTGGTGGGAGTGCTGCTCGGGAGTGCTGGGATTGAGCGCGAGACCGTTGAACTACCTCGTACGCTTGTTGAGTTACTACCTGCTGAGCACACTCTCCCTTTGGGAATCGCTTCATGTAGCTAGGGGAACGTTGGGGTACTTCGTGCGTAACAGGCTATTGCCTGCTGGATTATGAACTGCATGAATAAAACCAGCTCTGGGAATCGTCCCGGAGCTGGTTTTGTTTAGGGGCCACTCCTTCGCATAAAATAGGGGCGGTTCTGCTGGCCGGAGCGGTGAAGGAATGATACGTTCCTGCGGGCTTACGGCTGCCAGTTCACATTAATGGTGGCCGTGCCTCGCTGGAGCGGTGAAGGAATAGTACGTTCTTACGGGCTTACGGCTGCCAGTTCACGTTGATGGTGGCTGTGCCGCTTGCTGGAGCGGTGAAGGTATGGTTCGATCCGCCTTCCCACGTTACCGTCGAGCCTTGTTTTTTCAGGAATTTGAATTCGATGGTTTTACCGGCCGGTACGCTGACGTCGTAGTACCAGGTCGGGTACTGATAGATGACCTGATTATATAACGGACCGATGGCTTTGGCAGGGTCCCAATTGCCGAGCTCGCTTACGCTGCCTGCCAGGTACACGTTTTGTCCAAGTGCGGTGGTGGCATTGTTTACCACAAACCGGACGCTGACTTGATCCCCGGTCAGCACTTCGAAGTTGTCGTGCACATTGCTTGAAGTGCCAGCGCTATTGGCGACTTTGATGTTATATACGCCACCGGCAACCGCAGGGATTTTCACTTTGATCTGCGTGTCCTCCCATGCTGTAACGTTAGCACCCGTTACGGCCGTTGAGCCGAAGTATACCGTGCCTTTGGTTGCGCCGAAGCCGCGGCCGTCAATGGTGATGGTTGCGCCCGGTTTGGCCATCATCGGGCCTACGTGCCCGATCGTTGGCGAAGTCACGGCCGTGGTATATTGCCATACGGCCGTACCGCCGGCAGCCAGCGTAAAGTTGGAAGCTGCTCCGCCTGTGCCAACGGTCAAGCTGTTGCCGTTTAGAAGTCCGCCCAGCACGTCGGTATAGCTGCCGGCAGGCAATGAAGTCGCCAATCCCGTAATGGAAACCGGTGTGTTCACGTTGCGGTTGACAGCGATAAGCGCCACGTTGTTGCCGAATTTGCGTTCATAGATCAGGACATCATTGTTGATCCAGCGCTCCTGCGTCGTTCCATATGCGATGGCCGGATTGGACTTGCGTAATGGGGCCAGCTTTTTAATTACTTGGTAAGCTGTAGTCGTCGTAGAGAAAGAAGGAATCCGTGCCCGGTTGTCTGGGTCGTTGCCACCGGACATGTATTGTTCGGTTCCGTAATAGATCGCTGGCACCCCGCGCGAGGTGAGCGTGAAGGCCAAGGCCTGTTCCAGCTTGCGGCGGTTGTCGCTGCTGTTGTGGAACCGCTCCATATCATGGTTATCGATGAACGTGACCTGATCCTCCACTTGGGCATAATCGGTGGCCGAGCCCTCCAGCATGGACTTCAGACCGTACATATTGTCGGTGTTGTCTCTGAATACCTGGCGTACCTTTTGTGCGAAACGGAAGTCCAGCAGGCTCATGCCGGATTCGTTGGCGAACTTATGATTCTCGGCACTCACTTCGTTTACGCCGAGGAACCATTCGCCGAAGGTGAAGACAGGCTTGTAGTTGTTGACGGTAGCCATGAAACTCTTCTGCCAGCCAAACGGCATATGTTTCACCGCGTCCATTCGAATGCCGTCAATGCCCAGATCGAGCCACATTTTGATGGCATCTTTCAGGTAGGTATCCACGGTGCTGTTGTTGTGGTTCAGGTCAGCAAGGTCATACAGGTTTTTGTAAATCCCGTTCTCTGTTGTTGAGAAATCGGTGCCCCCGTTATGATGGAATAAATTCTGCGTATCGTTCGTGTATCCGCCGAGCAGGGTGCCGTTGTTGTACAGCTTGCCGTTCTCCGCGAACGACGGCTGGTCCGAGGAAGCGGGAGAGGTGTGGTTCGGTGCGAAGTCGATGATGACTTTAATATTCTTGGCATGAGCGGCAGCGATGAGATTCTGGAAATCGGCGATCGTGCCGTAAGCCGGATTCGATTTCTTGAAGTCTCTGGCCCAATAGCCATGATAAGCGGTGTTGTTCACGCCGGAATAGTTGATGACGCTGTAGATGTTCTCGACAGGCTGGGAGATCCAGATGGCGGTAACGCCCATGCCGGTCAGGTAGCCGTCATTGATTTTGTTCATGATCCCTTGCCAGTCACCGCCGCAGTACAGCCTCAGATTGGTACAGGTACCGTCAAAGGCAGGTCCGGTCGGGTTGTTGGCAGCATTGCCGTCAGAGAAACGGTCCGTAAAGATTTGATAAATGACATCCGTGCTGAAATTTTGCTTGTTGGATACCGAGGTATCCGGGGCTGCATGGGCTGGGCCAAGCAAGCTCAGGACCAGGGACAAGCTAAGGGCAAGAGCAGTTGTCAGTTTGTAAAACTTTTTCATCGTAATTCCTCCTATGTAGTTGATAAAGAGAAGGCTGGTTTTACTAGCTTATCGACTGCTTGAGCATCACCTCCCATACAAAATCGGGCAACAAAAAACCCCGGAATCTCCTGTAGAGAAACCGGGGTTGTTCCATACCGGGTGTGCGGTTACGGAATGCATGGCCCTTAAATTATGCGAGTGTTTGATTTCAACAATATTGTAAATGAAAGCGAATTCAAGTGTCAATACGTAATATCCAAATAAAAGGAAAATTCATGTCGGGTGTGGTGAAATTAAATTTTATAATCATCGATTTTTATTGAAACAAAATTTTATGGGTCATATAATAGGTTTAGGAAACGTTTACATTTTTCGAAGAAGCTGTTGATGCGGATGGCATGTTTGTTTTTCAGTTGATCCGACACAAGGACTTGATGTAAAGGAGGGAAGAACAATGGAAAGTCATGCGAAAGCCGGCGCAGAGCAGCTTGGATTGGGAATCAAGGGAGTGAAGTCGGCTTGCGCCGCCATTGAACGCGAGATTGCCGCAGGTACGACACCGGGAGCCGTACTGGGTGTTATGCATGAAAGCAAGCAGTGGTCCTATAGTGCCGGATATGCCAACCCCAAGCCGAGGCAGGGCCAACCTGTTCCGGCCAGCAAGGATACGTTGTACGATTGTGCGTCCTTAACGAAGGTGGTGGTTACGCTCCCGTTGATTCTGCAATTGATTGATGAGGGAGTCTTGACCCTAAGCACAAAAGTGAGTGACATTCTGCCTTCATTCGGAACGGCAGGAAAAGAAGAGATTACGGTAGGCCAGCTGCTGACGCATACTTCCGGGCTCCAGGCGGATATGAACCTGCACTCGCAGGGCTGGGATAGGGAGCGGATGTGGGATGTCGTTCTTACCGCGCCGCTCGCGACTAAGCCGGATACCGAAGTGATTTACAGCGATTTGGGATATTTGGCGCTTGGCCGCATTATTGAGAAGTCGCTGGGAATCCCATTAGACCAAGCAGTAAAGGGACGGGTGTTAGATCCGCTGGGCATGCGTTATGCCACGCTGACTCCTTCGCCAGAAGAGGCCAGCCGCTATGCCGCAACGGAGTATGAGAATACCATCCAGGATCATCTATGCGGGATCGTGCACGATGAGAAGGCACGGGCCTTGGGTGGTGTATGCGGCCATGCCGGCTTGTTTGCCACAGCAGGCGATCTGCTGCAGTACGCCCGAATGTGGCTGGAACAAGGGGCGATCCCGGCAACGGCGGGTTCAGAGGCGGGGGGTGGCGAATCCCGCATTTTATCTCGGGCTGCGGCCATTGCGGCCACTCGTACCCATACGGGACATATTGATGGCTCCAACCGTGGTCTGGGGTGGGTACTGAAAGGGGATAAGATGGATGCTTCCGGTGATTGGATGGGTCCTGGCTGTTACGGACATACCGGCTTTACCGGAACCAGCATGTGGATCGATCCCGAGTTGGATCTTGCGGTCGTTCTGCTGACAAACCGCGTATACGGGGGGCGGGGCAGCAGCGTGGCTCAACTGCGGGCCCAGGTTCATAACGCTTTAACAGGAGCCGTGGCATGGTAAGGCGAGGCTCCGGCATAGGGCGACAGCCATCCAAGCATGCCCCCGGACAATGCACCGTGTGCGGGGAGCAGTGCGCACGATGTATAAAATAGCGGTTTTCGTTTCGGCAGCAACGCGGGAGCGATATAACGCCGGATGGACTTAAGGAATGGCCAATTGAGCCGGTACATTTAGGGGAGCTCGTACATTGATATCCCGTATAGCCATATGGAAGTCTTCCTTAATTAAGATCAACCGGTTGCATTCCGTTCGCGGCAATTGAAGCGAATTCAAGCGAATCCTATGAATTACGATTATAAGGAGGGAATACGTAATGACGAGTGTAACCTACAGACCTTACCGGCCTGGAGACGAAGACGCTATCACTACTCTGTGGAATGCCTGCTTACCGGGAGATCTCGTGACTCGGCTTCGCTTTCGGAATTTGGTGCTGCTCGATCCGAATTTTGATCCGCAAGGACTGCGGATTGCGGAGCAGGAGGGCCGCATGGTTGGCGTCCTGTATGCGGTACGCCGGAGGCTGCCGATGATCGGAACCGAACTGGAGCTGGATCACGGCTGGATCACCTTCTTCTATACCGATCCATCGGTTCGAAGACAGGGGGTGGCATCGCGGCTGCTGCAGGACGGCGAAGACTATCTTCGCGATCATGGACGCAGCAAAGTCTTTTTCTCCTCGTATGCCCCGAATTATATCGTTCCGGGAATCGATGGCGAGCGCTATCCAGAGGGCTTGGCGTGGCTTGCGGCAAGCGGCTTTACCCGCAATTACACGGCGGTTGCGATGGATCGCTCCCTGGTCGATTTTCATATGCCGCCGGAGGTTGTGGAGCTAAAGCGGCAGCGAGAGCAAGAAGGCTTCACTTTCATGCTGGCTCAGGACAGCGATCTGGTGGAGCTGATCGATTTTGCGACGGACGTGTTTAACCCGGATTGGGGCCGGGCGATTCGTGAGGGACTGCTCCAGCGATTAAGAACGGATCAGATCCTGATCGCGCGCGAACAAGGAAAGCTGGTGGGATTCTGCCTGCATAACGGATATGAAGGTGTGGCTGAACGCTTTGGTCCGTTTGGCGTGGACCCGTCGATGCAGGGGAAGGGCCTGGGGAAAATTCTGTTATATGATTGCCTCGCCCTCATGCGGGCACAGGGGCTGCATGGAGCCTGGTTCCTCTGGACGGGCGAACAAAGTCCGGCAGGGCATTTGTACCGCAAAGCCGGATTTCACGTGACGCGCCGGTTCGATATTATGAGCAAAACGCTTCGATAGATATTACCACTTTTCATACAAAGGGGAGATCCGATGTGACGGAAGCAAAGCAGCATCATATATTGGCAATTGGCGGACATGCGGGCGATATGGATCTTACGGCAGGAGCCGTGATCGCCAAATACACGCAGGCTGGCCACAAAGCAACGTTTCTTCACTTAACGCCAGGGGAGAAGGGACACCCTCGTCTGACGCCGGAGGAGTACGCGAAGCAGAAGATTGACGAAGCTCACCGGTTTGCCGATATCGTTGGCGCGGATGTCCGGTTCCTTGCTTACAAGGATGCCGAGCTGCCACTCGATGAGGAAGTGAAATATCAGGTAGCGGACGTCATACGGGAAGTGAAACCCGATATCATCATCACGCATTGGAAGGAGAGCATCCATAAGGATCACTCCAATACCCATTACATTGTAGAGGACGCCCGCTTCTACGCGGGGCTCAAGACGATTGAACGCGAGCTTCCGGCCCATTATGCCCAGCATTTATACTATGCGGACAATTGGGAGGACCCGTATGATTTTCACCCCGAGGTGTTTATCGATATTCCGGACGAAGCCTATGAAACGTGGGTAAGAGCTATGAACGTATATGCTTATGCACGCGGGGAAACCTACGGCTTCCCGTTCATCGAATATTACAAAGCGCTCACGATTGTGAGGGGAGCTCCGGTGAACTTCAAGCGCGCCCAGGCCTTCGCTGTTCCAAGAGGCGCGTTGACCAAACGGTTACAATTTTTCTGAATATATGGTTTTTAATCCAATTAATTGGAATAATCGCTAACAATATCACAAAAAAATTGTGAGAAATACCAAAACATCCACTGACATTATACATAACTTTTGATATAATGAGTGATGTTACGGGGGAACACGTACGGAATCATATAGAGAATACAAACAGGAGAGGAAGTCTTCCATATGGAGGCTTCCTCTCTTTTCATTTCGTCCAATGGTTGTGGAAAATGGCCACATAGCGTTTCCGATTGCAGTTCTGATCGGGTTGCGGAAGGGTGGCTGGCTGTTGCATTTTTTAAAATCCATGGTATTATATATTTAAAGAATCTTAAATTAAAGATATTAAGGCGGGATTTTAGGGCAGCCTACGATGTGATTGCGCCCTAGTTTATGATGTGATTTTCAGGGCAGTCATTAGTCCTATCGGGGTATTCCAGGGCATTCTACGTTCATTGTTGTAAAACGGAATCTAACCATATAACCAATCGAAAGGAGACAATGCAAATGGAACATACGCATATTTATCGCCAGGGAACTTCTCCCGAGGCACCAACCTTACTATTGCTGCACGGTACGGGAGGGAACGAGGAGGATTTGCTGCCGCTGGCCGAGATGGTCTCGCCCGCATCGAATGTGCTCGGTGTCCGCGGGAACGTGCTGGAGAACGGCATGCCGAGATTTTTCCGTCGTCTGGCTGAAGGCGTGTTTGACGTAGAAGATCTCGTAAAACGTACGCAGGATCTGAATGAATTCCTGAACTGGACAGCTGACGAATATGGTTTTGACCGCAGCCGTATTGTAGCGGTTGGGTATTCGAACGGCGCCAATATTGCCGCCAGCCTGCTGTTCCACGAAGGAGATGCGCTGCAAGGGGCCATTCTCCACCATCCGATGGTTCCGCTGCGGGATAAGACCTTACCGGATTTGACTGGCGTTCCCGTCTTCATCGCCGCCGGTCGGCGTGATCCAATGTGCACCCCTCAGGAGAGTGAGGATCTGAATGAACTGCTTAGCGCGGCAGGTGCGGACGTGAAGCTTCATTGGGAGAACGGGGGGCATCAGCTCAGCCGCGCAGAGGTTGGGATGGCTGCTTCCTGGTTTAAGGAGAAGTTCCTGTGATACCGGGCATGCCAAGATCCATGATGCGTTCCCTGTCTAATCAAGTAAAAATGAAAGCGAATATGATCAAAATACCGTCAATGCGTTGGCGGTATTTTTTTTATACTTAACCCATCGAATAAGAATCGAGGGGGTCCGACATGGCACAGACAATGGAGACGATGAAGAAGCCTGGCACCCAGCCGACGCGGGGGTACAAGTCCCGGGGATCCTTGCAGCGGGGAGAGAACCTATGGGGGATCGCATTTGTAAGCCCGATGCTGATCGGCGTTATCATTTTGGTGCTGTTTCCGATATTGGCAACGCTTGTGCTGGGGTTTGCCGATTGGAATTTCGTGCAGGGCTGGGACGGCATCCGGTGGGTCGGGTTTCAAAATTTCCGCCAGCTGCTGGAGGATGACATGTTTATCAAGTCGGTTCGCAACAACATCTTGTTTCTGTTGACGGTACCGATCTATATGATGATCTCGATGGCGCTGGCCATTTTGATCGACCGGTTCGTATATATGAAGGGCTATTTTAAAGTGGCTTACTTCATGCCCTACATATCCAACATCGTGGCGGTTGCCGTCGTATGGCAGGTGCTGTTCCAGCCGTCCTACGGGCCGATCAACGAAATACTCCGGACGCTCGGGATGTCCAATCCGCCCAAATGGATTGCCGATCCGAATTTCGCACTGATTTCCATTATGCTGATTTCGATCTGGATTTCCATTGGCTTCAATCTAATTATCTATATCGCTGGTCTGCAAGCCATACCGAAGGATCTGTACGAAGCGGCCGACATCGATGGAGCGAACGGCTGGACCAAGTTCAGGCGTATTACGCTGCCGCTGTTGTCGCCAACATCTTTTTTCCTGCTGGTAACGGGGATCATCTCCACATTCAAGGTGTTTGAAATTATTGCCGTCATGACCCAAGGCGGGCCAATTGGCTCCACCACGATGATGGTCTGGTACTTATATGATACAGCCTTCATTAATCTGAAGGTAGGTTATGCATCGTCCATTGCCGCGGTTTTGTTCGGTTTTGTCATGCTGATTACGCTGGGGCAGTGGGCCGCTCAGAAGAAGTGGGTCAACTACTAGGAGGGAGGGCGTTGCTTTATGGGGACAAGAGTCGGCGTTGACTTGCGCAAGCTTATCGTCACGATCGTGATGTTCGTGGTGAGCATTCTGTTTCTCCTCCCTTTTATCTGGATGCTGGTTACATCCTTTAAGGTGGAGAGAGACGTATTCGTATATCCGATTCAGTGGATTCCGCGGGAGTGGAATGGGATTCAGAATTACAAGGAGGTATGGTTCGGCGATTATCCCTTCTATCTCTATTATTGGAACTCGATCAAGGTCAGCCTACTGACCACGATCATCTCGGCCATGGTATCCGCCCTGGCAGCCTACGGCTTCTCCAAAATCCGGTTTGCCGCCGGCAATTGGCTGTTCATCATCGTGCTGGTGACCTACATGATTCCGGGCCAGGCCATCCTGATCCCGCAGTTTATTCTCTACCGCAACATCGGGCTGTTCGACAACCATTTCGGCCTCATTATGCTGGGAAGCTTCAGCGTGCTGGGAACGTTCATGCTCAGGCAATTCTTCATGGGGGTGCATCAGGAATTCATCGAATCCGCCAAGATCGACGGCGCGAACCATCCGCGGATCTTCTGGTCGATTGCGCTGCCGCTGGTGAAACCCGCTGTGGCCACGTATGCGATCCTGCGGTTCATCTGGACGTGGAACGATTATCAGAATCCGCTCATCTTCCTGCGGACGGACCGGCTGTTCACGATTCCGCTGGCGATGCAGAAATTCACGTCCTTGAGCGGAGAATTCTATTCCCTGATCATGGCGGCTGCCGTGTCGGCGATATTCCCGCTGCTGATCGTTTTTATCATCGGCCAGAAGAGTGTCATCGAAGGCATTGCACTGGGCGGAGTCAAGGGGTAGGAGCCTCGGGAGTAAACGGGGTAAAAATAGTTCCAACATCAGTAAAGATTGTTTTATGGTTGAGATGTAAGCGCTCTATATAATGTGGATAGTTACAGCTAGAATCGTCACGACCTTACATACCGATAGATATCAATGGGGAGGGTTACAGACAATGATGAACAAGAAATGGTGGTCAGGCGTTCTCACGGCCGCGATGGTGATCGGCTTGCTGTCCGGCTGCGGCGGAGCGAAGGAGAATGCTGCACAAGAGGGCTCCGCGGAAGGCGGGGGCAAGACCAATCTGAGGCTGTATACCTATGGCACGGAGGAAGCTTACAATTGGAAAAAGACGATCCAAGCCTATGAAGAGGCAACGCCGGGGGTAACCATTGAGCTGGTGCAGCTCAGCGAGAAGGGAGATACGCAGGAGGCGTTCAAGAAGCTTGACCTGGAGGCGGCATCCTCGGCCCAGATGGACATTCTGATGTTCAGCGATCCGGCAGGTTATGCGCAGCGGGTGGCGCTCGGCATGGCGGAGCCGCTGGATGACTTTATCGCGAAGGACGGGTACAGCGTGGAAACGGATTATAAAGTGGATACTCGCCTCGATGGCAAGGTCTACGCGCTACCCGGCAAGTTCAACCCATGGTATGTGCTGCTGAACAAGGATCATCTGGAGGAAGCGGGACTGCCGGTTCCAACGGACTGGACCTGGGACGAATATGCGGATTATGCCAAAAAATTGACCCAGGGCGAAGGAGCGTCGAAGCGCTACGGGACGTATTTCCATGGTCCGCAAGGGGGAGGATGGCTGGAGTTTCTGAAGCTGATGATGGCCAATCAGCCTCAAGATACTGATTATTTGAAGGCCGACGGCTCTTCCAATCTGGATAACCCAACCTTCAGACAGACGCTGGAGCTGCGCGTGCGAATGGAGAAGGAAGACCAATCCTCGGTGCCTTATACGGACATGATCTCCCAGAAGCTGAATTACCGGACGCAATTCTTCAATCAATCCGCAAGCATGATCACGATCGGCAGCTGGATGAACACGGAGATCGGCGGAACGGATAAAGTGCCGCTGGACTTCAATGTCGCCGTAGCCCCATTCCCGAAAAACGAGGAAGGCGATCCGACGGGACTTACGCCGGTAACCACGGATTACGTGGCGGTGGCTGCCAAGTCGAAGCATAAGGAAGAAGCTTATAAATTCGTCCGCTGGTACACAACGGAAGGGCAAATCGTGCAGGGCAAGAATATTCCGGCCTGGCAGCAGGTGAAGACCGAGCAGGTGGAAGAGATCATCGACACCATTCTGTCGGGCACGAAGAGTCCGGAGAAGGTAGACAAGAAATCGCTCGTGGACACATTGGTTGCCTCGAAGGCCTCGGCCATCGTGCCTCCGGCGCCTTATCAGGCAGAAGTGTACGAGGCGGTGAACGAGGAATACGAGAAGCTGATTCTGGGTAATCAGGATATTGATCAGACCATTGCGAATTCGCAGGAGCGAGTGAACAAAATTATAGAATCCAACAAAAAATGATCTGGTATAATAGACAAAAAAAATCGGGACGGAACTCTTCGTCCCTTTTTTTGAATTCGCGTACATCATTCCCGTCACGCCATACCCGAGGTGGATCCTATGCCCGTACGACTGAAGAGCCTGGTCCCGAGCTCCATTAGGCATAAGCTGATATTGGCTGCCGTCATCTGCATCGTCGTTCCCGCCATCGTCAGCTTGATTCTGTACAATTCGTTAACGAAGGAAGCCTTGAGGCAGCAGGCGGTATCCAACGCAAGCGATGCCCTTCAGCTGGTCCGCGGATCGGTGACGAATCTGCTCTTAAGCAAAATCAATATCGCCAATTACATTCAGATGAATTCCGGTTTGAATTCCTACTTCAAGCAGGTGGTCTCCGGGAACGAAGATCCGGATCCTTACCGCAGGTTCATGGAATCCAACCGGGTATTGGAGCATCTGGACAGCTTGACGGTCGTTGGCGAGAAAAGTTATGTCACTGTCATTCTAGAGAACGGCTCCTATTATATGAATTATTCCGTAAGCGATTACAATCCGCTTGATTACAGGCAGCGCCCCTGGTTCGGCCAGATTTCGGAGCTGAAAGGCCTGGAGTCCTTGTGGACGGAGCCGGAGGCCACGATGTTCCGCTCCGACCAAATCGATCATCCGACACAATTATCAGTGGTGCGCACCCTCCGGCTGCCGGATTCCGAAATTTATGGCTACGTGATCGTGACCTTCATGGAGGATCAGATCAGCGGGATCTTCAACTCCCTTTCAGAAGGCAATGATATGGTGCTGCTGGATGCCAAGGGAACGATCGTTTCCGGCAGTCAACAGAGCCAGATCGGAACGACCTTTGCTTATCTCGATGATTTGGATCAAGAGAAGCCGTACTCCATCGTGCCGATGAAGGGGGAGAAGCAGCTGATGGTACACCAGGACATTCCATTTGCAGGATGGCATCTGGTGCTGATGCAGCCGTACAAGGATGCGATCGTCAATATCAACTCGATTTTCAACCGGGTGTTCTGGTTTCAGATGTGCTCCTTCCTGATCTTTCTGCTGCTGCTCATTGCGCTTGTCCGCGCGTTTACCAAGCCGTTAGTCAAGCTTGGCAAAGTGGCGACCTCCGTGCAGCGCGGAAACCTGGAAGTCAGGTCGAATGTTCATGGCAATGATGAGGTTGGACGGCTGGGGCATTTATTCGACGACATGCTGGACCGGTTCAAAGCCATGATCTCGGAAATATCCGAGAACCAGGCGAGAAAACGAAAAGCGGAGCTCCGAATGCTCCAAGCCCAGATCCATCCCCATTTTCTGTTCAATGTCCTGAATTCGATCCGGATGAAGGTCATGAAACGGGGCGATCCCGAAAGCGCCAAGATGATTGGCTCCCTGTCCGTACTGCTCCGCATGACGATCAGCCGGGAGGAGGACGAGATTGCACTTCACGAAGAGATCGACCTGATCTCGCATTATGTAGCCCTGATGAACCTCCGGCAGAAGGAGGAGGTCAGGCTGGAGCTGGATATCGCGCCGGAGGCATTCCTCTTCAAGGTGCCGCGCTTTTTTCTGCAGCCGATCGTGGAGAATGCGTTAATCCATGGGCTCAACCAGCAGGCAGGGACGATCCGGATTGCTGCCGCCATGAAGGGCAGGCACCTCGTGCTGACGGTGAAGGACGACGGGATTGGCATGGATGCCGCCGTCAGGGAGTCGATTGCCCGGAGAATCCAGGGCCGATCCGACGGGTCTTCGATGCAGGAGGAGGCAAGCGGAGGCAGCTTCTCCCATATCGGTCTTCAAAATGTGATGGAACGGATGAGCATGGTGTTCGGCGAGGCTTTCCAATGTCACGTCTACAGCGAGCCTGGCCAAGGAACGGTGATCGAGATGTTTATACCGGAAAGAGGGAATGCGGATGTATAACGTGATGCTGGTGGACGATGATTATCCCGTCATCGAGCTGTTGTCGGAGGCCATCTCGTGGAATGAGCTGGGCTTGAATCTGATGGGAAGTTATGAGAACGGAATGAGTGCCTGGGAGGATGCAAAGTCTTCGCCTCCGGACATTCTGATTACGGATATCGGCATGCCCAAAATGAACGGGCTTGAGCTGTCCGCACGCATTAAAGAGGTGAAGGCCGATGTACGGATCGCCATTCTGTCCTGCCACAACGAATTCCAATATGCCCAGCAGGCCATGCGCCTGAACGTGCAGGATTATTTACTGAAGGACACACTCGATCCCGAAGAGCTGGCACAGCTGCTGAGGCGGTTCAAGCAGGCGATGGACGAGGAAGCCCAGAAGGGCTGGGAACAGTCACGGATGATCCATCTGGTGGACGAATCCAGGGAACTGCGGAAGGAGCAGAGCCTCAAAAATTTCATCCACCAACCCCTGCTGTCCCCTGAAAAATGGCGGCATGAGCTGTCGGAGTATGGGGTGCTGAAGCCGGGCTATCACTGCCTTCCCGTGGTCGGACATCTGGAGGATGTGCGGGAGATCAGGCACCGCTTTGCCTCCAACCAGACGCTGCATTTTGCCCTGGGCAACGTGCTGCGGGAGGTGCTGGATCAACTGAATCCGGATGCGGTGCATGTCCTATACGATGCAAAGTCTTCGCTGCTCCTATTCTCGTATCGGCCCGGCTTGGGCAGCAACATATACGATGAGGCCGCCGCCTGCCTGAAGGAGGTGCAGCGGACGCTCGAACGTGTGCTGCGAATCCGCATGTCGTTCCTGATCGGCCGGGGCTGCGCGGATCCTGAAGGCTTAAAGGTAGGGCTCAATGAACTGCTGGCCTGCCAGCACCAACGATTCTATCTGGAGCCGCAGGAGATATCCAAACTGAGCGGATCGTTTGAACAGAAAAGTGTGCCTGCAGATCCCGATCTCTTCGTTTATTATGACCGGGCCAGTTCGGAACTGCGGGAATCGCTGCTTGGAAAAGAGGGTTCCAGCGGGGCGAGCGACACGGTCGATCGGTGGATCGTTTGGATTCAAGCCAAGCGGTACGCACCGGAATCGGTCAAGGACTGGATATTGAAGCTCCTGCTGGATCTAAAGCTGAGGCTTCATCTCCTGCATTCGCTGTCACCTGCCTATACGGCCGATGCGCTGCACAAAGAGATCATGGACATGGACTCCCTGAACGAGCTGAAATCCTGGCTTCACGATTATTTGGAATCCACCATACAGGCTATGGATCGAGGATTCGGGGGCAGCCGAAGATCGGAAGTGGCGGAGGCCTGCAAATACGTGTCCCTTCAGCTTGACCAGAGGATCACGCTGGATGACGTTGCCGGCTGCCTGCACCTGAATCCGAGCTATTTCAGCCGCATGTTCAAAAAAGAAACCGGCGTCACCTTCATCGAATACGTCACCCGGATGAAGATGGAGCGGGCCAAGGAGCTGCTGCGGCAGACGGACCGCACGGTCGGGGAAATCTGTGAAAGTCTGGCTTACGACAATGTGAGTTATTTCAGTAAGACATTCAAGGCGTATGCGGGGGTAACCCCCGTAGAGTTCCGAAATGGTTGAAAGGGCGTCTCCAACAGGGGGCGAAACGGGAAGGAGGAGGTTTTAGCCTGATGAACAGGATACAGGAGCTGACAACGATCGTGAACGGGATGGCTCCCGCCGATCTGCGAATGTATTACCAAGGCGGGGACCAGAGGTCCTTCTGGGAAGGCATCCGGCTAAGCGAAGATTACGAGCAGGACGTATCCGAGATTCGCGAGGAAGGGGAACGGCTGCTGTCTGTTCCGAACCCGCCGCTGACGTATGACTTATTCATCCGGTTTGCCCGGCAGGGAACGAGGCTGGATTATGAAAAGGTTTATTTCGAGCGAAGGCTCAGGCTGAATACGTTTGCCCTGCTGACCCTTCTCGAGCCGGATAAGGAAGCGTATCGGACGGCTCTTCAGGAGATGATCTGGTCTATCTGCGAAGAGTATACCTGGTGTTTGCCGGCGCATCTCAACGCGGAATCGCCGGGCGGCATCAAGGGGACGATTGATCTGTTCAGCGCCGAGACCGGGTTTACCCTCAGCGAAATCCGCGTGCTGCTGCGGGACCATCTGCCCTCGCTGCTGACCTCAAGAATCGGGGAGGAGGTTGAAGAGCGGTTGTTCATCCCTTTCCTGAGCCAAGAGCACGGCTGGGAGACGGCAACACACAATTGGTCTGCCGTCTGTGCCGGCTCCATCGGCTCCGCCGCGCTGCTGCTTATGGAAAGCGGGGAATCTCTAGCGAAGGTTCTGCTGAAGACGGAGCAGTGCATGGACTATTACCTGCAGGGCTTTGGTGCCGATGGAGCCTGTCTGGAAGGGTTGGGATACTGGAATTACGGGTTCGGTTATTTTGTGTATTACGCCGATTTGCTGCGCAAGCGCAGCAGGGGCGCGTTGGACTGGTTCCTGGCGGAGAAGGTCGGCCGTATCGCCTTGTTTCAGCAGCAGGGCTTTTTAGGAGGCAAGGCCGTCGTCAATTTCTCCGATTCGCAGCCGGAAAACACGGTACATCTCGGCTTGTCTCATTATCTGGCCGGATTGTACGCAGACATCGAGTCTCCGCCGCAGTCTCTCCGGTCGGGTTACCGTGACGATCATTGCAGCCGCTGGGCTCCGGCTTTGCGCAACCTGATCTGGCGGGATCCTTTGATGGCGGGAAGCGATTGGGAAGAGGCAAGTTATTATTTGCCCGATGCCCAGTGGCTGATCTCCCGCAGCTCATATGGAGACCAAGTATATGCGTTTGCCGCCAAGGGTGGTAGCAATCACGAACCGCACAACCATAATGATCTCGGGCATTTTATCCTGTACGGCGCCGGGGAAGTATGGTGCTCGGACCTCGGCTGCGGCGAGTATACGGCGGAATATTTCGGCGAAGGACGATATGGCTACGACTGCAACGGTTCCCAAGGCCACTCCGTGCCAATCATCGACGGCCATTATCAGCAAGAGGGCCCGGATAGCGCCGCGGTTGTATTGCAAGCGTTGACGGGTGAAGCCGTAGATCGGCTACGGCTTGAACTGACCTCGGCCTACCGCGTTCCTGCGCTTCGGGCATTCACAAGGACGCTGGAGTGGAGCAAGGAGGGGCATCGGCCGGAACTGACGCTGAGTGACCTGTTCACGTTCGATTCGCCCCCAAGCAGCTTGGTGGAGCGGATTGTCACCCGGATACAGCCCGAGCTGGAGCTGCTCGATGGCCGGTGGGTTGTCGTGTTAAGGGCAGCGGGAGCTGATGGCCTGCTGATCCACTATGACAACGAGCTGGTGGAGCCAGAACTGACAAGCCATGTTTTCCGTGATCACTTCGGCAAGGAAGCGGCTTGGTATGCCGTAGATTTTAAAGTGAAGGCCCTTGGCTTGCATGCGAATATTGACTTCAGATTTCAATTCATATGAACAGAGGAGTGGAGAGGAATGAAAACGGAGATCGCTTTGGATTGGTTGACGGAGGCCTGGGAGAGATCGCTTGCGAAGACGCGGCGAAACGTAACGCGGATTGGGGCAGGGTTTCCGCATGCCAGCCAGAATGGAGCCTACGAGTTGGAACCGCCGCATTGGTGGACGGCCGGCTTCTGGCCTGGGATGCTGTGGCTTCTGTACAATGACAGTGGCCAATCGGAGTTTAGAACCACCGCCGAGCAGTGCGAGCTCATTCTGGATGACGTGCTGAACCAATATGTACGCCTGGATCACGATCTTGGCTTCATGTGGACGTTGACGAGCATGGCTTCCTATAAGCTAACCGGCAGCGAAGAGTCCAAGGTGCGCGCGCTCAAGGCAGCCAACTACCTGGCTGCACGCTTCAACCTGAAGGGCCAATATATTCGAGCCTGGAATCCGTGGTCTGAAGGGGAGGATAACGCCGGGCTTGCCATCATCGATTGCGCCATGAATACGCCCCTATTGTTTCTGGCGTCGCATATCAGCGGCGATCCCCGCTACCGGCATATTGCCGAAGCGCATATGGAAACGGTGGTCCGGGACTTCGTCCGGCCGGATGGCTCCGTCTATCATATCGTTCGATACGATCCGGTAACCGGTGAACGCCTGGAAGGGATCGGCGGGCAGGGTTTTGCGCCGGAATCCGCCTGGTCCAGGGGAACGGCGTGGGCGATCTACGGCTTGACGCTTGCCTACCATCATACAGGCAAGTCGGTATACCTCGACACGGCCAAAACGGTTGCGCATTTCTTCCTGGCGAATCTGCCGGAAGACCATGTGCCGTTCTGGGATTTCCGCGCGCCGGATGAAGCCCGCATATACCGGGATTCTTCCGCTGGTGCCTGCGCCGCAAGCGGGCTGCTGCTGCTGGCCGACAAGGTGGAGCCGGGACAGGCGGCCGTATATCGGACATCCGCGGTCCGGATTCTGGAATCGCTGTACCGGAATTACGGCACATGGGACAACGATGGGGAGGAAGGCTTGATTCTTCACGGGACCAGCCACTATCCGGAGGGCAAGAATATCGACGTGCCCCTGATTTACGGCGACTTTTTCTTTGTGGAGGGACTGGCGCGGCTGAGAGGGAAGGGGCCGTTTTACTGGGAATAACGGAGATTGAATAAAAGAGGCATTCCGGAAATGGAGTGAGCATTTAAGATGAGTATACAGGTTACTGGGAATCCCGAGGGCGGCTTGATCCATCCGGTTGCCCGGAATCCGCTACAAACAAGAGAGGATGTGCAGGAAGCACTTACCCAACTGCTCGAGCCTCTGAATAAATATTACAGCGAGGGCCGCGCACGATTAATTCTCGACCGTTTGGGCGTCGACGCCTATGCCGATATTGCGGAGATGGAAGGCTTCTCTCGCGTGCTGTGGGGGCTCGTACCCGCCGTTGCCGGGGGATCCCATGGGGATCTGTGGGAGCTGTGCCTGCATGGGATACGCTCAGGGACGGATCCGGAGCATGCGGAGTACTGGGGGAAGGTTAACGACTATGATCAACGTCTGGTGGAAATGGCGGTATTCGGATTGGCCTTCAGCCTGATTCCGGAGCGGATCTTGCAGCCGCTGAGCGATGCGGAGAAGTCTAATCTCTATCAGTGGCTCGATCAGATCAACCATCACCCTTGCCATGATTGCAATTGGCTATTCTTCCATGTCCTTGTCAATGTCGGTTTCCTCAAGGCGGGATTGCCGTACGATGCCGGGCAGCTGGAGAAAAATCTCCAACGAATTGAGGAGTTCTATCTGGATGCAGGCTGGTATAGCGACGGAATCGGGGGGCACAGCGATTACTACGTGCCGTATGCTTTCCATTTCTATGGTCTGATCTATGCGCAGCTGATGGAGGATCAAGATCCTGAGCGTGCCGGACGTTTCAGGGAGCGGGCGGCGTTGTTTGCCCAAGATTTCGTCCACTGGTTTGCCCCCGACGGGGCGGCTGTTCCTTACGGGCGCAGCTTGACATATCGCTTTGCCCAGTCTGCCTTCTGGTCGGCTGCGGCCTATACAGGGCTGGAAGGGTTTAGTCCTGGCCAGCTGAAGGGGCTGGTCCTTAGAAATCTCAGATGGTGGTTTCAGCGGCCTATTTTTTACCGGGACGGCGTGTTGACAGTGGGTTACGCTTACCCAAACCGAATCATGTCGGAGAACTATAACGCCGCCGGTTCCGTGTACTGGTCGCTGAAGACGTTCCTGATCCTGGCTCTGCCGGATAGCCATCCGTTCTGGACGGCCGAGGAGCAGGAGCTGGCGGAGACGGGACGCATCTCGGTGCAGGAGCATGCACATCTGGTGCTTTGCCGTGAGGCGCAGACCGGCCATGTGGCCGCATTCAATACGGGCCATCCATCTACCAACGAGCATACGCATACTTCCGCCAAGTACGAGAAGTTTGTATACTCTACCGCCTTTGCGTTCAGCGTTCCGAGAGCGGAATGGGGGCTGGCCCAGGGAGCTTTTGATTCCATGCTGGCCCTTAGCGAGGGCGATCGACTGTTCCGGGTCAAACGCTTATGCGAGGAGACGCGGATACAGGAGCATGTGCTGTATGCACAATGGAAGCCATGGAGGGATGTGGAGGTACGAACATGGCTAGCGGCGGGACTGCCTTGGCATATTCGCATCCATCGGATCAGCACGGGAAGGAGTCTCGATGCTGCGGAAGGCGGGTTTGCGTTGGGCTTAGGTTTCCTGCATAGCTCCCGAGCGGGAGATGGAGCAGCTTCGGCTTCCGGCACTTTCGGCACCAGCGCCATCTATGGCATGCTCGGTTACGATACGGCAGAGCTCATCTATCCCCATGCAAATACCAATCTTCTGCGTCCCTGCACCGTCATTCCTACGTTAAGGGCGGCGCTCGAACCCGGAACCCATTGGCTCATATCGGCCGTGCATGGCACCCCCAGCGCTCCCGGCACTCCCGCCATTGAGGAGCCTTCCATGGAAGACGTGAAAGAGGGGCTGGGCGTCGAGATCTTGCAGCGTCAGATTACAATCACCATGCAGACGGGGAAAGTCATCGTGATTCCGATGGACTAACAAGCAGATGGTCTCACCCTAACAGGTATGAAGCAGTGGTTTGTCAGAGCTAATATAGATCATACAGATAGACAGGCGAAAGCCGGGGGTCATTAACCCCCGGCTTTCAATATCATGGAATTCCGCCCGCGCGAATCATCGCAAGGACTTATTTTGTCAAATAGGAACTGGTCAGAGGAACAAACAGGGAAGTGCCCGGACCTTCCTCAACGATCTCCACAAAAATAAAATCGGCAGCCGATACATCGACGTCTACGCCGACCAGGCCATCTTCAGCAGCCAGGGACACCTTTTTGAGCGTTGAGTTGTTGTGGTCCATAATGACGATTTCTTGCGCACCGCCAGTCACGGCCAGCTCAAGATGCAGTTTGGCATATTTTTTACCCGTCATGATCTGGAAGCTGTTGCCTTGTTTGGCCGAATCGGTATGTAAATAAACGTCTTTATAATCCTTGCCTTTGTAGACCGTATCGCTGGAATCTTTGGTGTGCCAGGCTGATGTCCCCAATACGGAGGCTCCGAGCGAGCTTAATGATAATGGACTGGAGGTTTCGGATGGCGATCCCTGATTGCCGCCAATCAGTACTGAAGAAGTTGCGCTGTCATAACGAATGTCGATGTCCATCAGATCGCCTACAGCTCGCACAGGCAAGTACGTCGTGCCGTTGTAGGTGATCGGCAGCACGGTTTTGCCGTTTGCGTCTTTCGGCGTTACCACCGTACCGTTTAACTTCAGGGAAATCTTGCTGTTCAAATAGGCTTTGATTGGCTCCAAAGCTGACGACGCCATAGCGCCTGTACCGATCCCCAGCGTGAGCGTACCCGCCAATAACCCATACAATACTTTCTTCTTCATTAAAACCCCTCCCAAAATTTAGGTTAATTTTCATGCTTTATAGTAGTAAAGTATCAAAAGGAAGTCAACCCTCTTTAAAGGGAAGGTCCGATCCTTCATAGCCATATACGGGTATCAGCTGTGCATTCGGGCTATGTTGGTTGCGAAAATGACTCTTTTACGAAAGCTTGCCAGAAAAGGGCGAGATATTTTCATGAAAAGTGATACAATGATAGAAATACGTAAATAAGGGTAGCGGAAGGATCAACGTTTACCTGGCAGCGAAGTGGGAGTGTGATCGAGAGAATGGAAGAGACGTATACGGCAAAACGGGCAGTCAGCATGGAGGACATCGTACGCGCACACCACGTGCTTCGTGAAGTGATCGTGCGGACACCGCTGCAGCGGGACGCTGTGCTATCGGCAAAGTATGACTGCGAAGTGTATTTGAAACGGGAGGACTTGCAGGTGGTTCGCTCCTTCAAGATCCGTGGCGCTTACAATATGATTCGCAGCTTGTCGGATGAGGAACGGGGCAACGGAATTGTGTGCGCCAGTGCGGGAAACCATGCGCAAGGGGTAGCTTTCTCCTGTAATGCGCTGAATATTAAAGGCAAGATTTATATGCCGAGTACGACCCCGAATCAGAAGGTGAAGCAGGTGAAGCGTTTTGGCGGGGGCAGTGTTGAGGTCATTCTGATAGGGGATACCTTTGACGATGCTTATGCTGAAGCGATCAAGGCCTGCGATGAGTATGGCATGACCTTTATTCACCCGTTTGATGAAGCGAAGATTATCGCGGGCAATGGCACGATCGGGATGGAGGTTATGGAGGAGCTGGACGCACCGGATTATATGTTTGTTACTATTGGCGGTGGCGGTCTTGCCGCAGGCGTGGCAACGTATGTCAAAACCGTCAGCCCAGCGACGCAAGTCATTGGCGTTGAACCGCTTGGGGCCGCATCCATGATCGAATCCAAGAAGCAGGGCGAGGTCGTCACGATGCATGAGATCGACAAATTCGTGGATGGCGCCGCCGTGAAGCGTGTCGGACAGCTGACTTATGATATATGTTGCGAGTTGGTCGATGACATCGTGATGGTTCCGGAAGGAAAAGCCTGCACCACCATTCTGGAACTGTATAACGAGAATGCGATCGTTGTCGAGCCTGCCGGGTCGCTGGCCGTGGCTGCGCTGGATATGAACCGGGACCGGATTCGCGGAAAAACGGTGGTATGCATCATCAGCGGCGGCAATAACGATATCGACCGGATGCAGGAAATCAAGGAGCGCTCCTTAATATATGAAGGGCTGAAGCATTACTTCATGATTAACTTCCCGCAGCGTGCGGGAGCACTCCGCGAGTTTCTGGAAGAAGTGCTAGGTCCAGACGACGATATCGCACGCTTTGAATACACGAAGAAGCATAACAAGGAAGACGGACCTGCCCTGGTGGGTATCGAGCTGTTAAGGCCCGAGGATTACGGTCCGCTGGTGGAGCGGATGCAGCGCAAGGGTCTGGATTATACGGAGCTGAACAAGAACATGAACCTGTTCAATCTGCTGATTTAAAGAGGTACAGGCCACGATAAATAGGCACAGACCACGATCAAAAGCCGGATTCTCCTATAAACGGGAATCCGGCTTTTTTCATACCTATTCATTAAGTTGGTGATCCTGCTGAACATAGGGAATGGTTTGTGGTTCGTTCGACTAGTCGAGCGGAACCGCCTTCGCGCGATATTGCTCAACCTCCTGGGTCAGCTTGTCCTTGTTGCTCTCAAGCACTTCAGACCAGGACTTCAGCTTTTTCAGAAGAGCGCTTTTGGAGACGGCGTCGCTGTCCTTAAGGACGTTATCGAAGGCTTGCCGCACTTCCGGATCGAGCAGATTGTCCTCGTACTTGAACAGTGGCGTATTGTTGTAGCCATAGAATAAGCTTAGCTCGGTAAAACGAAGCTTCAGCTTCACATCAGCGGCCCGGTTTGATTTGGGATATGTCGTGATAAAATCCTCCTGCGCAAGTCCACGTTCAATGACCTCGGACCAAGGGATGACCAAGGCCGCATCACTGACCGCAGGCTTCTCGGACTCCACGATCATGATGTCGATATAGGCTTGAAGATCCTTATTGATGTAAGGCTTGTATGGTTTCAGTGTCGTATAGTCAATAATCGGGAAGATGACGCCTTCGGTCGTATACAGTCTGTAGCCGCTGTCTCGCAGGTTGATGAGCACCTTGCGCAGCGTGTCGTCCTTGGCTTTGTTAATGGTGGTGTTAATCGGCTCCCCGTATTTGTACAGGTTCATCAGTTTATCCTGAATGCCGATTTCATACACCTTGTCGGTTTTTGCCGGGAGCGCATCATTCATCGCGTTCTCCAGTTTGAGCACCAGCATGGTCGCCTGATACGTGGTTACGCTGCGGATATGCTTGGTGATGTAAGACTTGGCATAAGCCACATCGGATTCCTTCAGCAGTTTACTGGCTTTGTTGTACACCGCATTGCCGAAGGCGGTAGCTATGCTTGAGACGGCGGTTGAACTAGCTTGGGATACGGGTGCAGTTGCTGCGTTAGCGATGACGCCGGTCTGGATCGATAGAATAAGTGCAAGGATGGCAGCAATCGCGGATTTTTTGGATTTTGGCATATATATTCCTCCCTTACCACACATTACCCTTATCCTATCATCTTCTTTAGAACATTAGTTTACATTGATCGAAAAAATATTAAAGATTTTGTTAAGCTCCGGCCGCGAATCCATGACGAGTTTGTATTATTTGCTCGAAAAAAGAAGTTTCGTCCCGGCGATTCCGACCAGGAATATGACGAGACTGATCCATGGCGCAATCGTCAGAACCGGCAGCAGCCGTCCCAGCCACACGCCGACTACCAGAATCAATACGGTGATGGCGACATAAATCCCCATATTGCGAACATTAATCTTGCGCTTGTCCTCCTCCGGCTTGAAGGTGTCGCTTTTCATCCATCTTAACAATGCGTGGATAAGCACATAGGAACCGCCTGCTATCAAAATCAGGGTGGAAATACGTACCTGCGTCATGCGCTCAACCGGTCCCCCGGCCCACATCGTTATGAATCCGACCAGCGCTTGGACGAAGAAAAACCAGGTTAAGGCAATCCATGGGATCATGAAATGAAATTGGAGACTGCTCAGGCCTTTTATTTTTGGCAGCTGCTCCACCAGCTCCTTGCAGTAGGATTCGGGATCGCTTCCGAACACATCCTCGGCGCTCCTGCCCTTGGCTTGGGCATCCAGCAGGTGCTGTGCGATTTCAAGCAGCAGTTCCTCGCCTTTTTGCTCCTGCACGAAGCTGCTGCGGATATAGACCACCATGTCTTGGTAATAGCTAAGGTTGTCAGGCGTCATGGCATCCTGGAGTCGGTTGTTCTCTTTGATCATCTGTTTGGTATTCATCTTCACTGTCCTCCACGGGTTAGAATACGGTCCACACTATCTTTAAGCGTTCCCCAATGTTCCTTGAATTGTTGAAGAACATGCAGACCTTTATCGGTCAGATTGTAATATTTACGGGGCGGTCCCCCGGCACCGGGCGCAGGCCGCAGTGTCCCTTCGATAAGCTGGTCTTTCTGCATGCGAAGCAGCAGGGGATAAATGCTGCCTTCGCTTACAAACGTTAATCCGCTGTCTTCCAGCAGCGTGCTAATCTCATAACCATATACCTCCCGATGCTCCATAAGCGAGAGAATGCAGCCTTCGAGAATGCCTTTTAGCATTTGACTTTGGGTGGTCATGAATGGGGTTATCCTCCTTCAAGTATATTGCTATGCAAGGTAGCGGGGCGCATTTAGGCTGGGCTGCAAATGAGAATGATAAATGCCGAGTGACGAATTGACAGTGATGTCGGATGAGAGTGACAATGGCAACGGCAATAGTGAATGGCAATTTGCAATGACAATGGCGAATTACAATTGTGAATAACGAATAGCAAAACCTTGATCCCTACAAAACGGACGTCCCTTTCAGCTACCTTGTTATGCAATATATCATAACAACAGCATACTTGCAATGCAAGGTAGCTTAAATAATCCATGTCGTATTCGTGAACCAGGTATAATTCTGCCGTTCCTATTTCACAATAATAAGCATTCTGGAGCAATAGACGACCCTCTAAACACTTAGGGGTAAAAAGGAGGAGTTCTTTAGGTGAGTGCTAACTTTTATGACGATGAATTGCATGGTGGAGACGCTGTGCCGGCAAACGGGCAAGAGGTTGTTGCAGGTAACAGTGCAGCCGACGGGATGTTTGGCCAACCTGAAGGGGGATACGCCTCCGGGGATGATGAAACAGATCTGTCTGTATCAAGCTTATGGGAGAACGACCCTATTGGGAAGACCTGGATGAACGATTGGAGCGGACGAGAAGAGACCCATGCGATGTTTCGCCAGAGCTACGAGTAAGGCTGAAGATGCGGTGTGAAAGCTGATGAAGATTGAAGTGGACAAGATAAGATGCATGCTGGGGTTTGCAAAGCCGTGAGTGGAGGTTGAATGGTTCGGAGAACTGGGCGGAACTATAGTTTAGGAGAACGATGCCAAATTTGTCTGTGGTATAAGTAGTGGTTGAATGGACCGTTTTATAACCGGTGGAGCTGTAGTAGAAGGCTGCGCCACGGAATATAGCCGATTTCCACATGCTTCGGACGATCATATCTTGCTCGTAGTTTGCCGTCTGCCATTTGCGTTGACAATCCATAATCACGATGCTAAGATAGGTTTATCTAATTCATATTAAACTTATCGGAATTGTTAATATTATGATTAAGGCGTGTTATCGCAAGGAGGAATCGGCATGGAGCGGCAAATTACAATCCGGCATAATCAAGAAGAACTTACGGCAACCATCCATTACCCGTTGAAGGAATCGGCCCAAGGCGGCAGGTGCAATCGGGTACCGTTGGTCATCATCTGCCACGGCTTTGTTGGAAGCCGGATCGGCGTGGACCGGCTGTTTGTCAAAACGGCGCGTGAGTTTGCCGATGACGGGTACATGGTAATCCGGTTCGATTATATCGGATGCGGGGAGAGCTCGGGCAATTATGGAAGCGAGGGGCTCGAATCGATGATTGCCCAGACGCGTTCCGTTCTCGATTATGGACTCAGCTGTGCTGATGTCGATCCGACACGCATCACACTCATCGGACATAGCTTGGGTGGCGCCGTCGCCCTGCAGACCGCCGTTCGTGACCGGCGGGTGAAGCATCTGATTCTGTGGTCTGCGGTAGGTTATCCGTTCAACGATATCGTCAAAATCACCGGTCGCGATGTGTACGACACCTCTGTTAAGTCGGGAACCGCTGATTATTTGGGATACTCGTTTACCCCGGTCTTTTTCGATTCGTTGGCACAGGGTCAGCCATTCCAGGAAGCGATCAAGTTTACGGGCAATGTGCTGGTGATACATGGTACCTCGGATGAAGTCATTCCGGTCGATTACGCATTTTTGTACCAAAAAGTGTTCTGGATGCGCCAGGAAGGCCGCTGCGATAAGGAGATCATCTTCCAGGCCGATCACACGTATTCCGCCGGGCCTCAGCGCGAGCTGCTCCTTGAGCGGACACGGGATTGGTTGAACGAACAGGAGAACATTCAGCAGGAGTGGCAGCACTGGATGATTTAAGGGAGTTATTTGGCATATTGGGCGATTTAACGGTACAATAGAGTTGTCCCTTGATTTTGAAGCTGGAGGTGGCATCGATGACGTTACCTGCTTTATTTATTGCCCATGGTTCGCCGATGATGGCCCTGGAGGACAACGAGTACACCCGCTTCCTTGAGCAATTGGGGCGGGAGCTGCCTGTACCTAGAGGCATAGCGGTATTTTCTGCCCATTGGGACGATCCGGATCAGCGGCTGACTGAAGATGCCGTGCATGGCACGATGCATGATTTTTACGGATTTCCGGAGGAAATGTACCAGATCACGTATCCTGCCCCAGGCAGTGCGGAGCTGGCTGCTCAGATTCGTCAGCGTTTTGAGGCAAGCAATCTGCATGCCAAAGCCGTGACTGGCCGTGGACTGGACCATGGGGTATGGGTCATTCTGCGCAAAATGTACCCCGATGCGAATATTCCTGTGGTGGCCTTGTCTGTGGACTCCAAGCGCTCGCCACACGAACAATATTCCATCGGTACGATGCTGTCCGATTTGCGTGAGGAAGGCATCCTGATTATCGGGAGCGGCGGTTTGGTGCACAATCTGCGGATGGTGCATGAGAGCGACGAGTCTGATGAATGGGCGGCTGCATTCGATGAATGGATCGCGGAGCAACTGACGGAATGGAATCTGAACAATCTGTTTGCGTTTGACAAAAAAGCGCCTCATGCCAGCGATGCGGTCCCTTCTTATGGACGGGAGCATTTTGTCCCCTTGTTCTATGCAATGGGTGCTGCCGATACCGGCCGCAAGGCAAAACGATTGTTTCAATCTTACCAATATGGCAGTTTGAGTCTGAACTGCTGGTCATTCGAATAATGAGATGCCGGGCTTGGATCGCAAGCTCGGCTTTTGTTGTGTTAGAGGGGATTGTGTGTGGGATTTTCTGTTGGCGAGCGGGTCGGGGCAGTCTGTGGGGAGAAGCAGAAGATGGTGGGGGGCGTTATTGGGTAACCAGTGTACTTTGTCAGTCCGTCGGCGGCCCAGCAGTATCGGACCGCAGATCCGCTATTTTTGCTATACGCACGGTATTGCGGGAGTTATCGGACACACGATCCGTTAAGTTGCGGATCAGTGCACTTGCTCAGTCCGTAGGGGCGGCAGTATCGGACCTCAGATCCGCTATTTTTGCTATAGGCACGATATTGCGGGGTTTATCGGACACAC
>NZ_JBMOSM010000006.1:87737-415955 GCF_049316025.1 Paenibacillus sp. NPDC058898
GATCCGTTAAGTTGCGGATAATCCGTAAAATGATGGCCTATTTCGGTGAATAACGGATCTCTGGTCCGTTAGTGTTAAAGAAATGGTGCTTTTGGTCAAAATAAGGTCCGCTGAGTCCGCTAAAATTGTAAGTCGTTAAGCAGTGTGCCGTAATGTACGTCGCTCGAACGCAAGCATAAGCTCAAATGTATGCAAAGCTCAAACGTATGACGGCGCTCGAATGAGTACACTCTTCGGACCTCAGATCCGTTATTTTCGCTATACGCACGATATTGCGAGGTTTATCGGACACACGATCCGTTAAGTTGCGGATAATCCGTAAAATGATGGCCTATTTCGGTGAATAACGGATCTCTGGTCCGTTAGTGTTAAAGAAATGGTGCTTTTGGACAAAATAAGGTCCGCTGAGTCCGCTAAAATTGTAAGTCGTTAACAGTTTCTCCTGCACTCGTTAAGCAATGTTGTATAAACTCGCTAAGCAGCGTCTCATGTACTCGTTAAAAACAATGTTGTATAAACTCGTTAAGCAATGCTGTATGTAACAACGCTCGAACGCTGCCATAACAAAAAACAACCCGGCTTGATTGCTCAAGCCAGGCTGTCTAATCAATAGGGTAGAATTTTTTAACTACAGTTACCTACTATGTTATGCCGTTTGTTTTTTGAATGGTGTGTGCGTGGTTCCGTCGCCTTTGGTTGTTTTATGGGTCATTTTGTTCCACAACCCGCGGAGGTAAGGGAGTACCCAATGGTCGAAACCGATTTTACCGGCGTTGGCAGCAGCGACGATGATCAGCACTTCAAGCAGTAACATTTGGGCGTTGGTGCTTACAGTACCCGAGAAGAGGAACGCGGCGTTCATAACCAGTCCCATCAGAGCGGCGAAGGTGGTGAAGGTACCGAGAATGAGTCCGAGACCTACCAGGAATTCACCGAGCGGGATGATAACGTTGAAGAGCTTCACGCCTGGTAGTGCTCCGTGTTCGAGGAACGCTGCCCACCAGCCTTGTACGGCGGGGTGATCGCCGGCTGCCTTCGCAATCGCGCCTTGCAGGAAGCCGCCTGCGTCAAATCCGCCAGTCAATTTACCCCAACCTGCTGTCAGCCATTCATAACCGATGTAGACCCGTATGATGGTCAGCAGCCACATTGCAAATTTGTTTGTTCTCAGCCAGTTGTTAAACATATAAACCACTCCTTAAAAGTATGAATTCTTTTTTATGAAAGCTTCCTTGCAAATTCTCGGATGTGCTGAAGTTCTGCGATGCTGTTCTTTAGGAAGATGATCATCTCTTTCATGTCTTTATTATAAGTGAAATAAATCACAATATATGTGATTAAAATCACATTCGTGATAAAAATCATAAAAAATTTTACGGGTTGACGCAGTTAACGTACAGCAAAAGACGGATGATCGGGCTTGAGGCCGCGATCACCCGTCGGTTGAAGTTAAGAGGTACAGTTAAAGTTACAATTATGGTGTAGTGTTGTAGTAGAGTAGTTGCAGCAATAAGTAGTTTACAGGAGCGATGGTAGAAGCAATCGCGGCAATCAGTATTAGCACTAGCATAGCTGTAGTAGTGGCAGTTTCCGCAATGAGTAACAATGCAGCAGGAAGTAGTAGCACAGCATAGCTGCAGGAGCGGCAGTTTCAGCAATGGAAGTGACAATGCAGCAGTGAGCAGCAGTGAGTAGCAGGAAGTAGCAGCGATAGTAGTAGTAATTTGCTGCAGCAGCAATAGGAGTAGCAGTGCAGTAGTGTGGTAGCCGCAGCAGTTGCAGCAACAGGAATTACAGTAGCCATGTAGAAGCAATCGCGGCAATCAGTAGTAGTACTAGCATAGCTGTAGCAGTGGCAGTTTCAGCAATGAGTAAAAAAATGCAGCAGCACGTAGTAGCGATAGTAGTAATTGCGGCAGCAGCAATACGAGTAGCAGTGGCAGTGCAGTAGTCGCAGCAATAGGAACAGTGCGCAGTAGTAGCATTTGCACTAAACAAAACTAGTTGCAGCAGCGTGTCACAACGCACTAACAGCCAACAGAAGTAGTGACGTACAGGCTTGCAGCAGTTGCACTAACAGAAACAGTAGCAGTTTGCCGCACCAGCACCATCAGCCAGGCGGCAGCAGTATGCAGTTGTGTAGAGAAGCAACAGTAATAGCACCAACAGTAACCTGCAGTTTGCATGAAAAAGCTCAAAGAGGAATCGGATTAAGCGGTGAGAATGAGTCAGTCTCCACTTTTTGAGAGGAGGGAAGTCAAGCGGCAGCTTACAGAAGAGGAAGCAAGCCGCTTTTGATTCTAGTTATAGCAACCAGCTAATGTTCATCGGTGTTGATTTAGCTTTAAAGCCCTTCAGACTGCCTGATTCTGTAGAGTGGAGGGGTCACTGCTGATTTTTGCTTTGCGGGTGAATTTATCTTGGAGGTAGGACATGAGCCAGCGGTCGATCCCAATCTTTCCGGCGTTTGCAGCCGAGAGGATGATCAGAAATTCGAGCAGTAGGAGCTGACCATTGATGCTGATGGAACCGGAGAAGAGATACGCGGTGTTCATCACGAGCCCCATTAGGGCGGCGAACACAGTGAATGTGCCGAGAATGAGGCCAAGTCCGACGAGGAATTCGCCTAGCGGAATGATGACGTTGAACCATTTTACACCCGGCAGCGCAGCATGCTTCAAGAATACGGCCCACCAATCCTGAACTGCGGGATGCTCACCAGTGGATTTGGCGATGGCCCCCTGCATAAATCCGCTTGCATCGAAGCCTCCCGTTAACTTGCTCCAGCCTGCCGTCAACCATTTATACCCGACATACACCCGAATGAACGTCAGCAGCCACATTGCGATTTTGCTTGATTGCAACCATTGAATTAACACCAGCATCACTCCTCCATGAATAATCATTCTCTTTTTCTGTTTTCAGATTTTTGCAAATTTGAAATTCGTAAGTGCGATGGAAGCAGAAAAAAACAGCAACGATCTATTTAATGTCGCATCCTAACAAATTATTCATATTTGCAAAAAACTGTATTTAAATACAGTATTCGCAAAGGTCGGGATTTGGCATGGGTTCTTGGCATGAAAAAAGACGATGGAGAACCGAATGGTTCTCCATCATCTCGTGTTTGATGCTTTATCTTTACGCGGTGCGTTTTTTAAGCGGTGTTGGCGTTATACCTTCATCTTGGTTTGTTTTGTGGGTCATTTTATTCCACAGGCCACGAAGGTAAGGGAGTACCCAACGGTCGAGACCGATTTTACCAGCGTTGGCCGCAGCGACGATGATCAGCACTTCAAGCAGCAGCATTTGGGCGTTGGTGCTCACGGTGCCCGAGAAGAGGAACGCGGCGTTCATGACCAGTCCCATCAGGGCAGCGAAGGTGGTGAAGGTACCAAGAATAAGTCCGAGACCTACCAGGAATTCACCGAGCGGGATGATGAAGTTGAAGAGCTTCACGCCCGGCAGTGCCGCGTGTTCGAGGAACGCTGCCCACCAGCCTTGTACCGCTGGATGATCGCCGGTTGCATTGGCAATCGCGCCTTGGAGGAAGCCCCCTGCGTCAAATCCGCCGCCTGTCAATTTACCCCAACCTGCTGTCAGCCATTCATAACCGATGTAGACCCGTATGATAGTCAGCAGCCACATTGCAAATTTGTTTGTTCTCAGCCAGTTGTTAAACATATAAACCACTCCTTGAATGAGTTTTGATTTTTTGGATTAATGGGATATTGCGTTGTTTCTGATGTCGTTGCTGTTAGTTCTTGTTGCCTTGGGAAGTGATCACCTTCTCTATGTCTTTATTATAAGTGAAAATATTCACATTACATGTGATAAATATCACAAAGTTGTGAACGTTTCGGAATGAGTGCCTCAAAGAGTGCTGCGATCGTAAATATTAAGTCTGTATCAAATAATACTATGAAGCGAGATCTCAATGCCGATGTTGTGAGGGCAAGAACATATAGACTTCGATAACCGCATAAAATTGCAGCTTTTTCGTATTAATAAGATATCTTCCAAATTAAACTTGACTACTTAGCTAAATTGATGAGTGAAATGTAAATTAAGATTGACAAATCCGCCTGAAAACAAGAACGTATGCTGATAAACAGTTGCCAATTATGTGGTATTTTTGACTTAATGATCTTCCCCCAAACTTGGGAGAAGAACTTATCCACTTAGCAGATCAGATGATTTGTCTAAAGCTTATTGAAACAAACAACTGGGTCAAAATGATTATGAGTATGGTACTAGGAGTGGTTAATAGTTCAATTCAGTTACATAATATTTATAATTTTTTCCAACTAATTCAATAAGTAATACGTTTATAATTATACAGTTCCTTGTTAGGAGGTATTATTGCTGAATAAGAAAAGGCTGTTCTCAACCCCATAGCTGTGACCCATTTGCTCTTCATTGATATTTAGATGGTGTACTCGTTTGTTCTAGGGAGATTACAATTTGTTATATACGGAGTGAACATAGAAGTCAGGTGAATAACTTATTAAGGAAGTTGAATGACCTTCGATGAGCCTCCCATTATATATTTTCTGTCCTAACATTTATTAGTTAGACCAACGTGAGGATCTATAGCGGAATCGAGCATCATAAAAGGTGCGGATGAGGGGATCGGGAGCGACATCGATCGAGGGAACATTGAAAATTTAAGTCAGAGGATATTCCCGATATTGATGGAGGAGGAAAGATGTGAAGCACGAGTAGAGAGAAGAACAAACAAAAAATAAGGAAGAGGAAGGAGTGCTTTGGTTGAAAAAGATTAAAAAGATAATGATTGCATTTATACTGTTTCTCTTAATAGTGTCTGCTACTATTGCCTATTATTCTGTTCGCTTACCTGCTAAAAGCGTCATTCCCCATTTAACTCAAATAGAAAATATTTACTTTAGTTATTTGAAAGGAAATAAAATTACACCTTATAAGATCGAATTTAATGACAAAAACACAGAAATTGACCAATTGATGAGTATCTTTGACTCAGTTTCTTACACGAGATCATTGGGTAGCAAAAACATAAGAAATGGTAATACTACATTAGCGATAATTTTTCTCTACCGCGATAGTGATGGAAAACCAAAAGATTATTTTTTGGATATTAATGAACACGGTTTTATTATCAGCGATAAAAAAAAGTTTAAAATTGTGAGGAAAGAGACGGAAGTCTTTAAACAACTATCAACTTGGCTGTTTGAAAATGGAATTGAACAGCCAACATAATATCCATTTTTTAAATGCTAATTCTTAATTGTAGATGCGGAGTCAATGCGACAGTATGTGTTGCATTGACTTTTTTATAATTATTTCGTAACTTTACCTAAATTTTGGTTGTTATAACTAATAGAATCAACTTTTCAAGTGACTAGGAGTCACTGCTAAACATCAGCTGATTTGTAAAAAAAGGAAGGGTGGTGTGTGGTATAGGTTACGACTTAGTGATTTTTATATTGAATCGGTTGCTAGATTAAGATACTTTTCAGCCTTCTAAAATAAAATTTGGAGGAAAAACTAATGATCAAAAAAATCACTTCGTTTATTCTCGTGGGCGCACTTACTTTTACTTTTTTAGCTGGATTAGTTTCGGCAGAATCGAGCAATATAGAAAATTCACTTACACAAGATGATATCCTTTTAGATTTTGAAGGACATGGTTCATTTAAAGTGAGTACAGAACAAAATATGGGAATATCATCCAATACTATGTACAAAGCTAAGAAAAAAGATGGACATAGCTTTCTCTATGAAATAGTAGATTCACCGGCGGAACAACCATTTAGTTTACTCATGCAAACAAACCCGGATACTTTTTTGGGGGTGGCCGAGAAAGAAGTTACCACTAAAAACGTTCAATCAGTACTCGAAGATAACAGAATATCTGATGAAGTGAAGACAGATTTGAAAAAGTTAATGAAAGAAATTGAGGATCGAAACCTTGAAGACACCACTGTTACGATTTATTCACCTGAATTGATTCCAGGTTCTGTGTCAATCAACGGTTTTGAACATCAATACGATTCTTATTATACGGGATACAAGGGTTATTCGTATAAAGATACATGGATGTACTATGCTAACTATATAAGTGACCCAGGCGTTAGAGAGTTGGGTGGTACAGCAGGTCAGGCATTATATAAAAAGGCTTATAAGCATCTGATAAGACAAGGGATCGGGGATTTAGTAAACTTGCTACCACTCGGTTGGGTAGCAAATTCACTTTATGACATATTCGGTGCAGACGCCACCGTCGGTGGTGATTCGAATGACAAAGCAGTTGTGACATATGTTGAAGGTAAATATCGTAGATATACAAGTATTAGTTGGTTAGGTGACTGGAGACAAAAGGCGATTATGGACTATATTAATTACCAGACTGTTAATATCCAAAAAATGGTAGGTAGAAACATAACTAATAAGCAGCAATCAGTTCAGTATGTACCTTCTAAAAGTTGGGATATCCAAGATCAAAGGGCATATGAAATGAAAGATTCAACGACCTTTTGGGATGAAAGAATTTACAACTACTATTTCTTCGATATTCAATTTGCAGCGCCTTGGTAAAATTATATACAATTTTTTGAACAATAATAAACCACTGATTTTGAACTGACCCCATAAAGTTAGACAGGTTAGTTGGGCATGAGTTCGGTATTGACCGAACTCATGTCTTTTAGTTTTGCTTTAATTCGCTTGTGATTGTAATAATCGATATATGTCGAGAGCTCTTTTTTAAACTGCTCAATACTTTCAAATTCATTTAAATATAGAAATTCAGACTTCATGATGCCAAAAAAGTTCTCAATGACGGCATTGTCGTAACAGTTACCTTTACGGGACATTCTTTGCTTGACACCGCGTTCTTTGAGGGGAAGACGATACTGTTTCATCTGGTAGTTCCAGCCTTGGTCGGAATGAATCAGAAGAGTATCTTCATCCGTTAATCGATGGAATGATTGATTTAACATCGTTGAAACAAGGGAATAGACTGGTCTTGATCCGATTGTATATGTAATGCTCTCCCCATTATAAAGATCTAAAATGGGAGATAAATATAATTTTTCTCCCGTTGCACTTTCTTATTATTCACATGGTGACCTCGATTCACTATCTCGTCTCGAATACGGCGATAACCGTAACGCCCCAGATGCTCCTCGTAAATCGCTTGAATAACGTTTTTTAGCTCGGAATCTTTGTCTGACATACCGAATGTGTTCACCCAGTAGTAATACGTGCTACGGGGGATATCTGCGAGCTGCAAGAGTGCTTTCACCGGAAATTCGTTCCTTAGTTCATAGACTACTTGCGCCTTGTCTTGTTTGGTGATTTTTCCTTGTTTTGAACTAAGGCTTTCAACTTTTTTAAATAAGCATTCTCCATACGCAAACGTTCTACCTCTTTTTGTAAAGCCTCTACAGACCCCTCTACAGGGCCTGTATCATTCAGTTGTTTAGGATCTCTTTCCATGGATGAACGCCCCTTTTTCTTTCGTTATAGGGCATCTAGACCATGTAATTCTAAGCTTCTTTGCCAGCTTAGAATGGTGCTATGACTCGCAATATTAAATACCGCAGCCGTCTCACTACTAGACGTCCATATTCTTTCATATGATTAAATACGTCTAGTTTATCCAGTACAGAATACGCTGTATAGCGCTTTTTAAAGATCTCTTCACCATGATGATCATATTGTCTAATCCAATTTAATAGGACGGTAGGATGGAGTCCTATGGACTTTGTAATGGATTTCATGCTTTCCGTTCCATTTTGATAACGTATAACTGCTTGTAATTTTTCGTCTGAACTAAACTTAGCCATAGAAAAACTGCACCTCTAATGTTAGATGGTGTCTAACATTTGGGGTGCAGTTCATTTCTCAAATAGGAAATCAGTGGTTTTTATTCGACTCGTTAATTCTTACCTCGTCGTAATGTGTAATGTGTAATGTGTGTTGAAGATGGGTAAAGCGTGTAATTTTCCGTTACTAGACGGGGATGAAAAGGAGTATTGGAATCAGGAAAGAAACTTAACCAAGTGGAATGAAATTTGGAAAAAGCGATTAGAAAAACCGACGCTGTCAAGGTTATTCATTAAAGGATTGTATCCCTTCTATATACAGACAAAGCACGGATTTTGTGATTAAATGTAAACTAAAGTTGAATTGTTGGTTGGGAATTTTGGGAAAATAGGTTGGGAAATTAGGGTAATAAGTAATGGGAGCGTTCATAGGGGGAAACAATATGCATAGCAAAGGGTCTTTCAGGAAATTCGCATGGAGGACAAGCTTGTTGTCGATGGCGGCAGTATTGCTGCTGTCCGGATGTGGTGGTAAGCAGCAGGCAGAGTCTGTCCCGGCGCCGGTGGTGGAGGCTCCGATCGAGCAGCCAGTGGAAGTGCCTCAGGAGAATGCATCTTCTCCATATAAGGCACCTCTGACCGGATTGCCGTTAGAAGCGTCACTGACGCAGCGGCCGCTGGCCGTTATGATCAATAACGCCCCGGCGGCAAGGCCGCAGTCGGGTCTGGGACAAGCGGACATGGTGTATGAAGTGCTGGCGGAGGGAGGGATCACGCGTTTGATCGGCATTTTTCAAAGCCAGAGCGGCATTGAGAAGATCGGGCCGATTCGCAGCATTCGTCCTTATCTGATCAATCTAGGCGAGAGCTACGGCGGTGTTCTTGTACATGCTGGCGGCAGCCCTGAAGCTTATAGCATCATCCAAAAGCAAGGCAAGCAGGATATGGACGAGATCGGAAATGCAGGCTCTTATTTTTGGAGAGACAAGGAACGCAAAGCGCCGCATAATCTGTATTCCAGCGACGAGAAGCTCCGTGAAGGAGCAGCCAAGCTTAATTATGGCAACGACGTGAAAGTGCCGCAATATTCGTTCTATTCGGAGCCGGCGGCTGAAAGCGGCGATGGTGCAGAGGGAACGGCGCATGTAGAGGTTGTTTCCGGTGAACCCGGGGAGAAGGTAGAAATCAAATTTTTACTGGATAGTTATGTGGTGGCTTATGAGTATGACGGTTCGACCAATACGTACAAACGGTGGGTCAACGGATCGCCGCATGTGGATCTTAACGATAACGTTCAGCTCGAGGCCGCGAATGTAATCGTGCTGGGGGCGGATCATAAAGTGCTGGATGATGTGGGCCGGCTTGCCGTGAATGTGGAAACGGGCGGGAAAGCGATGCTGTTCCAGCGCGGAGAAGTTATCGAGGGGCAGTGGGTACGCGCAGCGGGCGATGCGATCCGTTTCGTGAAGGACGGCAAGGAAGTGCCGTTGGTCCCGGGAACGACGTATTTCAACATTGTGCCGAATTCGCCTTCTTTTGAAAGCCATGTGACCATCACGAATCTTTGATGCATAAGGTAGCGGATGGAGGATGCGATTCGGGATAATTTGCACTCATACGGAGATGTTAATAGGCAGGAGAATTGAAGCGATATCCATGCATCTTCTTTTTTGTTAGTTCCTTACATTTCTGAGTGTTACTTTTCTATACACACCCTGCCATGGATGTGATAAGATAGTCAAGGTTGTCTATCTTTTGAGGGCGTTCGCGGCAATTTATCGAAAAAAGGGGTTAAGAGTATGAAATTGAAGAAGAAGGATATATTCTTCCAAACGCTGGAGAATATGGCCGATACGGTGGTACAAGCCGCAGATTATTTTTCGCAGCACGTTTCCAATCTTCAAGATGTGCTTGAATTTGCCAATGAAATGAAAAAATACGAGTCCCAGTGTGATACCTATACACATACCATCATTACTGAGCTCAACAAAACGTTTATCACGCCAATCGAACGCGATGATATTATGGACCTGACAACCAGCATGGACGATGTGATGGACGGATTGGAAGCAACCGCATCCCGGTTCTATATGTACAATTTGGGGAAACCTGACGAGTACATGGTACAGTTTGCTGAAATTCTGCGTCAATCGGCTTACGAAATTCAGAAAGCCATTCATTTGCTCTCTCAAAAGAAACTTCTGGCTATTCGTGAGTACACGATCCGCTTGAACGATCTGGAGAACCAAGGCGACGAGCTGCTGCGCATCTGCATCAAGGATCTGTTTGCCACCGTCTCTGACCCGATTCTGCTGATCAAGAAAAAAGAGATTTACGAACGTCTTGAAACGACCACGGACACCTGCGAAGACGTGGCAAATATGCTGGAATCCATCATTATGCGCAACTCGTAAGGGAGTCCTGAACAATGGATACAACGATGTTAGTATTAGTAATTGTTGTTTTTTTGGCGCTTGCATTTGACTTCATCAACGGGTTTCATGATACGGCGAATGCCATTGCAACGTCGGTATCAACCCGGGCCTTGAAACCACGGGTAGCCATATTGCTTGCAGCCAGTATGAACTTCATCGGTGCGATGCTGTTCACAGGGGTTGCCAAAACCATCGGCGGCAGCGTCGCGGATCCGACCAAGCTGGATAACGGGATCGAGGTTGTTATTGCAACATTGCTTGCAGCCATCATCTGGAACCTGGTTACCTGGTGGTTCGGATTGCCTTCGTCCTCTTCCCATGCGCTGATCGGGGCATTGGCCGGTGCGGTATTTGTCGGCGCGGGAAGCGACATGCTGAATTATGCCGGATTTAAGGATATCGTCTTGGCGTTGATCTTGTCGCCTATCATTGCCTTTGTGATCGGTTATCTGGTCATGCAGCTGCTCAAGGTTATCTTTGCTAAACACAGCCCGCATACGGTGAATAAAGGCTTCCGTACGATGCAAATCTTTACGGCAGCACTTCAATCCTTCACGCACGGCACCAACGATGCACAGAAGGCGATGGGGATTATCACCTTTGCTCTGGTCACCTCCGGTCAATTGACTGAGATGGAAGTTCCGCTCTGGGTTAAAATTTCTGCAGCGACAGCGATGGCGCTCGGGACCTCGATCGGTGGCTGGAAGATCATCAAGACCATGGGTACGAAAATTTTCAAAATCGAGCCGATCAACGGGTTCGCAGCTGACTTCTCGGCCGCATCCGTCATTTTCTCGGCTACGCTGCTTCATCTGCCGATCAGTACAACCCATGCGATCACCTCGGCAATTCTCGGTGTAGGCTCAGCGAAACGCTTCTCCGCCGTGAAATGGTCTCTGGCAGGACGCATTATTGTGACTTGGTTTATTACGATTCCGATTACGGCTGTACTGGCAGGAATCATATTTAAAATTCTTTTCTAAAACGTAATTACACATAGATAATGGATAGTAGTGGGCCAATCAGGAATCGATTGGCTTTTTTTGTTCAACGAAACCGAAAGTGCAGGGAAGGAGTCGTATCATGATTCGTACGTTATCTATTACGCCAAGCAACGAAGCCGTAATCGGACTTCCACTCGAAGAGATTCGGATAGAGGACTATGCCTGGATTTGGGTCGATTTCAGTGAGCCCACGCCGGAGGAGGCCCGGATGCTGGAGAGCTACTTTCACTTTCATCCGCTGGCGGTGGAGGATTGCCTGCACATTCTGCAGCGGCCGAAGCTGGATTATTATGAACAGATGCAGTTTTTTGTTCTGCATGCCCTTCAGCCGGATACTCTGGAAGCTGTCGAGGTGGATCTGTTTCTTGCACCTTCGTTTATTGTCTCCTTCCACGAAAAGGCGCTGCCCGAAATGAATGACGCTTGGGAACGCGTGACCTCGGTCGCCGGCAAGGGTCCGCTGGGCCAGGACGGTCCGAGCTTCACGGCCTATACGATCGTGGATAAGCTGGTGGATCAGTACTTTCCCAGCTTGTTTGCCATCGAGGACGAGTTGGCCGATCTGGAAAGCCGAGGGGAGAAGGATTCGGTCGAGGAGCTAATGAATCAGGTGTTTGCGCTGCGTTCGAGGCTGCTTCGCCTGCGGCGGACGGTTGTGCCGATGCGGGATTTGCTGTACCGGATCGTGAACTCGCAGCATTTGGAGCACCACGCGCACCATGCTTATTTTTCCGACATCTACGACCATCTGCTGAAGCTGGCGGACATGATCGAGGCCGACCGCGAAATGACGGCGGATCTTCGGGATAGCTACATATCGGTGAATTCGAACCGGATGAATACCATCATGAAGACATTAACGGTGATCACGACCATCTTCATGCCGCTCACCCTAATTGCCGGGATTTATGGGATGAATTTTCAGAATATGCCGGAGCTGGAGTGGCATTACGGATACTTCTTCGTGCTGATTCTCATGTTTGTGCTTGGCGGGGGCATGGTGATGTGGTTTATGCGCAGAGGCTGGTTTAAATAATAAGGTTTATTTTTGACGTGAAAATCGTAATGCCATTCAGAAGTAGAGGCATGTTAGCCAGAGTATCGACGGGTCCAATTCTTTGCCAAGAAGTCAACGGATGAGCGGGGAAAGTTGTCCTTCATCATATGACGAATGCTAAATCGCTGAGGTTTCTTGTTCCTCTGTAAGGGGTAAAGGCTTGCTGAGGAGGGACTGCATATGAAACTCAGGCTCAAACCACATCCCAAGAAGCGTTCATCGCGTCAACCAGATGAGCCTTTGCGTTCCCGGCTGCTGCGCCGGATGCTGCGCTTGGCTTGGAAACGAAAACGAAAGCTGGCCGTGACGAACCGCTATGAGGTGGGTATGGTCATCAGCGAGATTGCGACGGGCCTGTTGTTCATTGCAGGCAGCATCATGATGTTCTATCCCCATATGAAGCGAATCCCGACCGTACTGTACCTGCTGGGCAGTATTATGATGCTGCTGCGTTCCGGTTTGCGCGGCTCCTATTGGTTTCGGTTAAAATCACTCGAAAGCGTCGAGAATAAAGAAGCCAGCCCCGAAGGGGACTGGACGCGCTGATGAGGATAGCATAATTTGATAAAAGGATATGGCTCCAGCCTAGTGTAACAGACTGAAGCCTGCTGCATGATGTATGTTGGTTCGGATGATCCCGCCTATAGTGAGTTTCAAACGTATCTGCTAAACCAATCGTGCCCAATATCCTTCGAAGATCAGAGGCTGCGGTGTTTCTGTGACTCACAGTAGGGTTTATAGCCTACCGATCTACATAAATCAACGGCGACGTCTGCTTTTGCCGGATGTTCTGCGCGATCCGGAGCGGCGCCGGCTTCCCGAGGAACGGCGGCGTCTTCTCGGTCTGTATTCGTAGGCGTCCTCATTCTGGTCCGTAAATGTGTTTGATCCGCTTTTGCCTTTCTTCTTAAGTGCGCCTGCCAGCACGGAGAATATGGGGGCAAGCTGCTGGAAGCCCTGCATGACCTTTTGTACCTTGCCAATGTTGTTGACGATGCCGTCGATGCCGCCCATCCGGTCGATGAGTCCCTTAACGTCGCTCATATTGTTGACCCCGAGCCCGCCGAGGAGCTTGCTTAATCCGCCTCCACTGCCGCTGCCGCTGCTGCCTCCTCCGCCAAGGAGACCTGCCAGGCCACCGCCACCGGAATTCGTGGATGGAGCCAGAGCCGAAGCCGAAGCCTCCATGTCCGTTACACCGTCGGTATATGGATATAACGCGGTTTCACCCACTTCCGGATAATCGCTGTATGGAGAGATGCCAGGGTATGACGATGGCGCCTGCGGCAGTGATTCATTTTCAATGAGGGAGCGCTGGTTGGTCGGTCGACGGTGATAATAGTGAGAATGACGCGTCATGATATCACTTTCCTTTTTGAGTTAAGATACTATACTGTATGACACGGGCGGGCGATGGGTTTAGGCGGATGTCCCGATTTTCGGGATAGGAGCGGAATCGGGCGATAGCCTAGGAAGATTTTGGCGAGCACTGGAGATGCGAAATGTGAGCGTGTATAAGGGATGCTGCCTCTGGGTAATGGTTGTCCTGTAGTGCGTGAAATCGTTAATGCTTGAAAATACTATATCCGCTCGGGTACAATGGGAGTGCGAGTGTTATACACAGTAACAATAGGGGATGATCATCCAGTGCAATTAAAGAAGCTAAATGATAAAAGCATCGATCAATTATTCGAAGCGATATTAACCCTGGGCAGTGTGGAAGAGTGCTATGTATTCTTCGATGATCTCTGCACCGTTAACGAAATTCAGTCCTTGTCGCAGCGGCTGGAAGTGGCGCGCATGCTGGGCAAGGGATGCACATACAACCAGATTGAAGCAGAAACGGGAGCCAGCACCGCAACGATTTCGCGTGTGAAGCGTTGCCTGAACTACGGCAATGACGGTTATAAAATGACGCTGGAGCGTTTAGGACGTTAAACTTATGACGAAGCCGGGTGTGCTGGTTATTAGTCATGGTTCACGTGAACAGAAATGGGTGTCGCTGGTGGACGAAGCCGTCCAGAAGCTGGCCTCTCATATGGATATACCGGTCGTATCTTCGTACCTGGAATTGGTAGAGGGCCGTCTGATTCAGGACGGCATTACGGACTTGGAAGACCAGGGTGTCACCGACATTGTGGTCATTCCTCTATTTGTCTCGTCCGGCAGCACACATGTCGACGAAATAGCTTATGCTATAGGAGCGAAGGCCGTTCCGGACATGGAGACGGACCTGGCGCCGTTTCGGGTCCAGTCCCGGGTTCATTTTGGCACACCGATGGACGATGACCCCGAGATTGCAGCCATGGTATGGGATAAGGTAAAAGAGCTGTCCGTAAATCCGGCGAAGGAGGTTATTCTTCTCGTCGGACACGGCAGCCGGCATGATCTGTTTCGCAGCCGCTGGGAAAAGGGTATTAACTCTTTGGCACAGCGAGTTAGCGAGGTAAGCGGAACAAGCGCAGATTATGCCTTACTCAGTCCCGGCGATGTTCGGGACAAGGTGACAGCATGGATGGAGCGCGGCTGCGATGTGATCGTAGCTCCGCTTTTTTTAAGTGAGGGGTATTTTACGGAGAAGGTGATACCTGATCGCCTCGAGGGGCTTGAATGCCGATATTCAGGCAGAACCTTGCTTCCGCATCCGCTGCTGCCGCAGTGGATGGAGTCGCAGGCCAAACTTCTTCTTCTATCCTTGAAATCATAAGTAGGTGGCGTATCGTTAATGAGAAATGCAAGGTTAATCTATAACCCAACCTCCGGCCGGGAGGAAATGAAGCGTCGGCTTGCTGATATATTGGACCGTCTGGACAGTGCTGGCATCGAAACCTCCTGTCATGCAACAACCGGAGAGGGGGATGCGACCCGTGAAGCGGCAGATGCCGTGGAACGCGGGTACGATCTTGTGATCGCAGCTGGTGGAGACGGTACGCTCAATGAGGTCATTAACGGGATGGCTGGCAGGGATAACCTCCCGCCGCTCGGTATTTTTCCGCTGGGCACCACGAATGATTTTGCGCGGGCACTCGGCATCTCGAAGAACTGGGAAGAGTACTGCGACCTGGTCATTCGGGGCGAGACGCGTCCGATTGACGTGGGCAAAGCGAATGATCGTTACTTCATCAATATTGCGGGCGGCGGTACGCTGACTGAGCTTACGTATGAGGTGCCAAGCAAGCTGAAGACGATGATCGGGCAGCTGGCGTATTATTTGAAGGGGATCGAGAAAATGGTCAGCCTCACGCCGCAGGAGCTCATCATCAACGCCAGCGGTCATCCGGCGATCCATGACGAATTCATGGTGTTCCTCATTGCCAACAGCAACTCGGTCGGCGGCTTCGACAAAATCGCGCCGGGCGCGAGCATCGACGACGGCTTGTTCGACGTCATTGCCCTGCGCAAGTGTAATCTGGCTGAGTTCGTGCGCGTGGCTACACTGGCCCTGCGCGGCGAGCATATCAACGACAAGAGAGTCGTGCATTTCCGCACCGACTATATGGAGGTCGTCTCTCCGGGACCGGTTCAGCTGAACCTGGACGGCGAGTTCGGCGGCGTCTTGCCGGGCACGTTCCGCGTCCTGCCGCAGCATTTGCGGATCTTTGGCTGAGATGGTGGATGGTAGAGAGGCGGAAGGCATCTGGGCGCGTAAGGCGTGATGGTTGTTGTAAGTAAATGAATGGATTTGCAGGCTGGATGGATTGAATAACATACGAGGCTCCCGTATAATGATGGACGTGAGCTTGTGCGCTAAGCTCCCTTGGGGGAGCTTTTTGTTGTTTAAGCGAATGAAGGTTAACGGAAGATCATCCGTTTTATGAAGTGCGTGTTCAAAAAGGTCGGTTTTCAGCACCGAAGCTTATGCTCCCGATGTGCGTTTTTTCAAAACGCTTCAGTTGGATGAAACTAGGGACTGAGGAGTGGAGCGTACGCTTGGGTACGTGAGCACCGGAAGGCCCGGCTGAATTCAAGATTCGATGCCGAGTGGCTTCCTGATTCACTTCGTGATCAAAAGCGAGCTTTTTGAACAACTTCTATTATGGATGGGACGCCGAATGGGAATATAGAGTGGTAAGGGACAAGTTGAACGGAAAGAAGTGAACAGCACATCATGAAGAAGAACCGCAAGGGAAGCGACACGCGCCGCAGCGGCAAGCCGGCGGCTTCGGCGGCCCTCCTGGACCTGCCGGTGGCGAAGAACGACGAGGTAGTGATCGATATTATAGGAATGAACCATGACGGGGAAGGGGTCGGCCGCGCAGACGGCTACACCTTATTCGTTCAGGGCGCCCTGCCGGGCGAGAAGGCCCGGGTGAAGGTGCTCAAGACCAAGAAGCAGTATGGCTACGCCAAGCTGCTGGAGCTGGTCGAGCAGAGCCCGAACCGCATCGCGGCCCCATGCCCGATCTACGACCAATGCGGCGGCTGCCAGCTGCAGCATATGAGTTATGCCGGTCAGCTGGAGTGGAAGCGCCAGCTAGTGGTGGACAACCTGGAGCGGATCGGGAAGCTGCGGGTGGTGCGTGAGGCGGAAGGTGCTGGAGCGACGCGTGGGGACGACGAGCGGAGTGGCAAAGATGGTGGAGGGGACATTAAGAATTCTGAAACCAATGGGGCCAATCCTGCCGTGTCCCACGTTCATTCAGATCAAGAGGGGATCCTCGTGCGGCCGACACTCGGTATGAGCGAGCCTTGGCGCTACCGCAACAAGTCCCAGGTGCCCATCGGCGTAACGGAAGGCGGCCTGGTCGGCGGCTTCTACGCCCGCGGCAGCCATCGGATCGTGGATATGGAGACTTGCCTCATCCAGCACGAGCAGAACGACGAGGTCGTCAGCCGTGTCAAAGCCATTGGCCGGAAGCTCGGCATTACCGCGTACAATGAAGAAACAGGCCAAGGCCTGCTTCGCCATGTCGTGGTGAAGATCGGTTTTGCTACCCGGGAGATGATGATTGTACTCGTCACGAACGGCGAGCGGATACCGCGCGTGAACGAGTGGATCGCGGCGATCCGTGAGGAGCTCCCGGCTGTAGTAAGTGTTTGCCAGAACGTGAATACTCGAAAGACTAATGTTATTTTTGGTGATGTTACCCGCGTCCTGTGGGGGCGTGAGGTCATCCATGACTATATTGGCGACGTGAAGTTCGCGATTTCAGCGCGGTCCTTCTATCAGGTGAACCCCGCCCAGACCGAAGTGCTGTACGGGAAGACGGTGGAGTATGCAGGATTAACCGGGGAAGAGACCGTGATCGACGCCTATTGCGGCATCGGAACGATCTCCCTGTTCTTGGCCCAACATGCCAAGAAGGTATATGGGGTCGAGATCGTGAAGGAAGCGATCGAGGACGCACGTGCGAATGCTGAGCTCAATGGTATGAAACATGTGGAGTTTGAAGTCGGAGCGTCCGAGGATGTGATTCCACGCTGGAAGGAACAAGGCATCGAGGCGGACGTCATCGTGGTTGATCCACCGCGTAAAGGATGCGATCCGCGCCTGCTAGAGACGATTCTTGAGATGAAGCCGGAGCGTGTGGTTTATGTGAGCTGTAATCCGTCTACTTTGGCGAGGGATTTGCGGGTGCTGGAGGATGGCGGGTATCGGACGGTTGAGGTTACGCCGGTGGATATGTTTCCGCATACGGTGCATGTAGAGAGTGTGGCGGTGCTTAAGTGGGCGGGGGATTGATTTCCCCCGCTTGTTTTATACTCCTAAAGAAGCGGGGCGGGTGATGTTGGAGTGAATCTTTATATGTTACCATCCGCATGTACTTCAATCTTGTGAATCAGCTTTTGGATGATATGCTTTAATACTTGTTCATTATCAATGTCTAGCTTTGCTATCTTGTTTACTTGACGTTGGAAATCTTGCATTTAGCGTTCCGTATCTTTCTTTGATTCAATCAGTGTTTCAAGTTCAACCTTGCGGTGGCCAATTGACTTTGTTCAGCTTGTATACCCTTATTAGCCGACTTGAACTGATCCTAAGCGACCGCTTTTGTTGAAGTAAAGTGAGCCAAAACGGAAATCACCTTCAAGCTTTGCAAGTTCTTTATTGACTCTTTGTAACTCTTTAGAATAGGCGGTCTGATGTAGTTCAAGTTCCCCGCCCGCTATTCTATAGATTCGCTCCATCTTTACATTGTTTGTTATCAGTTCTCGTAAATCAGCTACTACGGTGTCAACTACTTCTATTTGCAACGATATGCTAAGAACAGAATGAAGATGTATGATTATTCCCCGCAAACATATGCGCCGCCCTCTTTCCTCATAGCGTCCTTCCGAAACATCATACCTTACAGCAATCAGCACAACGAGCAAATACACTCTCTTGACCATATGATTCAGTGTTGCGCGGTAAAAATCAATTTAACCCGACGCACCAAAATGCAACAAAATGTTCATTTAGGGGTACCACTCAACGGAAGGAAATATATTCATGTCAATTTTTACATGTTAAAATTAACTATCCAAATTTAATGTAGAGGAATGAAGAGAATGAATCGTTACGAACAAACAACAATCTGGAATCGCAATCTTGCTGTACAGTATGAATCAGATTTGTACTCTAAAGAAAGAGAGCTATTAAGAGTAACTCTTGAAAACTTTCGTGAAAGAGCAAAAGTCTTAGCTAGTGAAATACACGTGAATTTGCCAGACTTTACAGTTCATGATATCAGTCATATAGATGCTTTATGGGAAATGACAGAATTAATTACTGATGGTGACTACAAACTTACTCCACCTGAAGTGTTTGTTCTGGGTGGAGCATTTTTAATTCATGATCTTGGAATGGGGTTAGCAGCTTTTCCAGAAGGTGTTTCAGAATTAAAGAAAAGTATGCTGTGGAAGGACACAGTTGCATCATTGATAAAAGGGGAAGACAAAAGAAGAAAAGTTACAGATCATGAACTCCAAAATCCAAGTAAAGAGATTGAAAAAGAAGCAACAAACGAGATATTGAGACTATTGCATGCGAAACATGCCGAAAATTTAGCACAAGTCTCATGGACGGGTACTGATAAAAATAAATATTACTTAATTGAGAATTCTGAATTACGTGAATCGTATGGCAAGCTTATTGGACAAATAGCTCATAGTCATTGGTGGAGTATTGAGGAATTACAGGATAAATTACCAACTAAACTAGGAGCGCCTGGAATGTTTCCGCAGGATTGGACAGTTGATCCTTTAAAGCTTGCTTGTCTTTTGAGGGTTGCAGATGCATGTCATATAGATGATAGAAGGGCACCAGGATTTTTAAGAGCGGTAAGAAAACCTTCTAGTTACGCTGACAAACACTGGGCATTTCAACAAAAGTTATATCAGCCAAGGTTGGAAAGAGGAAGAGTAGTGTATACATCTAAGTCGCCTTTTAGAATAGAAGAGGTAGATAGTTGGTGGCTCTGTTACGAAACACTAAAACTAATTGATTCAGAGCTCAGGGAAGTTGATTCATTACTTGCTGATACAAATAGGCAACAATTAAGGGCAATAGGTGTCGCATCAATTTCAAATTTAGAACGATTATCTAAATTAATTACTGTAGATGGTTGGCAACCTGTTGATACTAAAATTAATGTTGGTAATGTAGCTAAGTTAGTAAAGCAATTGGGGGGAGAGCAATTATATGGCTCGAATCTATTTGCTCCTCTTAGAGAGTTAATTCAAAATGCTACTGATGCAATTCGAGCTAGAAGAATACTTGAGGAAGAAGATGAATCCTGGGGGAAAGTAGTAGTAAGAACAGGCGTAGATGAAGATGGGTACTATATTGAAGTGGAAGATAGTGGTCTCGGGATGTCTCCAAAAGTATTAACAGGCCCTTTTTTAGATTTTGGACAATCATTTTGGTCAACAAAGTTAATGCATGAGGAGTTTCCAGGGTTAGAATCAAAGCCCTTCAGTTCAACAGGTAAATATGGTGTTGGATTTTTCTCTGTATTTATGTGGGGCACGAAAGTAAGAGTCTCAACAAGACGTTATGATGGAAGCAGAGATTCAACAAGTGTCCTAGAGTTTCAAAACGGAGTGGATGATAGGCCGTTGCTCAGAAATGCATTTCCAGATGAATACATTAAAAACGGAGGGACAAAGATAAGGGTATGGTTATCTAGTAAAGATATTATTAAGAGACTACTAGAGCCAAGAGCTTTAAGAAATTATAAATTAACATATCAAGAGTTTCTAGAAAATAAATTTCCAACACTTAATGTTGATCTCTACTATGAGGATGAAATAGAGAATACTAAAGCTAAAGTTATTAGTTCAAACGATTGGAAATACATGGATCCAATACTGTTAATTAAGAGAACGATAATAAGGTATGAATTATTAAGTGATAGTTCAAAAGAAGAAATAGAAAACTTCTCAAAGAACATGAGAATAATCAAGAATGAAGATGGAGAAGTAGTTGCAAGAGCGCTGATATTTCCAAGGGAATTGGGGTATCAAGAAGAAAGTTTAATAGGTGGATGCGTAACTGTTGGCGGCACTAACACAAATTCGCTTACAAGCGTTTTGGGAGTTTTTATAGGCGAACCTGAGAGCGCTTCTAGAGATACAGGAATTCCTCTGGTTGAAAAAGAGAAAATGATTGAGTGGTCAAGTGAACAATCTAAATTGATTGCTGAACTAAATTGTGGAGATGAATTAGAAGTAGAATGTGCATCGGTAATCAGAGCATTCGGGGGAGAATGTAATAGCTTAAAAATATCTAAAAATAAAGTGGGTTATTTAAGTTATTCTGAAATCGTTTCTCTAATAAAAGCTTCTGCATTTAAAGAAATTATTTGCACGAGTGATTCTAGCGTGTTCCTTTATGAAAAAGAGCATAAGTGTACGATAGACCTATTAGATAATGTTTTTATTGTTGATGTAGGCGTGCCAGGTATTTTGCAAACTGGAAGTAATAGATTCGTTAATTGGCCGCCAATCCGTTTTAATGATCGACTCCTATCGTTGGAGAGCTATTTAGAGCAAGCGATTGCTGAGGCATATGGGATTGACCAATCATTGATGTATTCAACCTCAGACATTTCCGATGATGATTACAGTTTTAGTGGAAAAATTGGAACAGTCAGTAACAATGATGTGATAATGGAAGGCATTAATAAAATATATGCTCCTGTAACAATAATGCAATAAAACAAGCAATTGATATTGGATTTAATTTCAAAATAACTACCGGATTTGTAAATGGAATAATACTATTGCAACAATTTTGGCCAGAGTACTCCGCTAGGTTGTTTCCATTGGATACTCCAAACATGTGGAGAGTTTTGCAGTGTTGATGAGGGATGTCTACCAACAAATTACCCCGTCCTTTTTCAAACAAACTCCTGCTAAAAAATTGAAAAAAGAGTGATAAAGTAAGGAAGGGATGAATGGAGGAAGGGGAAATACAGCTCCTTTAATACTTTCCACTGTTTTTATATCAAGACATTATGCAGTTTCGTAAAGTCGTGATAGAAAGCATTTAGTCAAAAATCGGAGGAGTACCTGTTTTGTAGCATGAGATTTTTATACGTGCAACGGCGGAATGCGGGTTTGTTGGCTGTTTTTTAGACGAGTTTATTCATTTTGAGATGTGAAAGGTTCGTTGAAGGAAGTACGAGGAAAAAAATACATATTGAAACCTATTCTGTTAGTTAACAAGGGTAAAAGTGATCTTTTAAATTAAGGTATTTGATATAAGTTTTTGAGGATATCCAACGTAGTCATTGGAGTTAGCGTTATACTCGCTTCTTTGTTCAGATTTTCATTTTATTTAAATAACTCAATCATTGATACAAGATACCTGTGATGGGTAAGAACATCTTTCCTATTGATGTGATTGCTATTTACAATAAGTAACAAAATATGATAAAATTACGAAGGAATAACGCTCTGTAGTGTAAGGGGTACAGAGGAAAAAGGTAGAATTCTGTCAAGGTCAATTTCATATTGAGTAATACTAAAGAATAGACTTGCGAAATCAAGTAATAGACTCAAGTATGTCATATGCTTATTGTCTCCTTTGTTCAGATTTGCAAACCTTGCCATTATACTAATAATAGTATACATGAATTGTAGTTATTAGTGACCACGAGAGTTACACTCTAATTGAATTTCCCGAAGGGGAGGGTATGCTGGTATGAGTGAATCTATCTAATAGGTCACGATTAGGTGCTTGTACCAGCTCTGCAAAAATGAAGATGTTTAAAACAAAGTATTTTACTCATTTCGATAAAAGAATATCATTCGAAAATGTTAAGGATAAAATTCAAAATGCTGAGTGGGTTACTCAGCATGGATTCTATCCTTTTTTGCATTACAAGATAATATTCAATAAATATAGTCGCGAGACAAAGATGAAAAAACGGAAAATTCGAAATATATATTATGCAGCACATATAGACGGTTACATCTATAGTTATTACGGTGACAAAATTAATGAACTTTACAATAGTTTAACCATAAAGAGAAATATTGATGATGTTTCAATTGCATATAGAAATAATAAAAAAGGAAAGAGCAATATACACTTTGCTGCCGAAGTAATTAATTTTATCACTAAACATAAACTATCATACATATTGGTTACTGATTTCTCAGATTTTTTTGATAACTTAGATCATCGTTACTTAAAAGAAAAGTTAAAGATAGTATTGGATCGGAAAAATCTACCCTCTGATTACTATAACGTGTTTAAGAATATTACTAAGTTTAGTTACATAAATAAAAAGAAATTAGAACGATATTTAATTGATAATAAAGAAGATACATATTTCAAAAGAAAAGAGCGATATTTAACAACTGCACAATTCAATAACTACAAATATACTAACATCGAAAAAAACTCTAAACCATATGGAATACCTCAAGGTTCAGGGATAAGTGCTGTATTATCAAATGTATATCTTCTTGATTTTGATCAGGAACTTAATAATTATGTGGAAAGTTACAATGGGATGTATAGAAGATATTGTGATGACATTATAATAGTTATTCCGATGAATATTGAGAATAATTTAGATTCTGAAATGCATGAGAATAAAATAAATGAGATTTCTGCTAAAGTGCCTAATCTAATTATTCAAAGAGAAAAGACGAATCATTTTTTATATCAAGATAAAAAAATAAATGAAATTAATGGAACAAGCAAAAATTTAGATTATTTAGGATTTAGATTTGATGGTGAACGAATCTATTTAAGAGAAAAGAGTTTATTCAAGTTCTATACAAGAGCGTATAGAAAAGTCAAAGTGTGTAATAAGTTATCTAAACTACATGGTAGGAAGGTTAAAAGAAGAGAACTGTATAAGACTTATACACATCTTGGTAGAAATTATAAGAATCCAAGAAATGAAAAAGTTAAAGGTAATTTTATTACCTACGCTGAACGTGCTCAAAGTGAATTTGAATCAATTAATAATATTGAGGTGAAAGTGAAAGATCAAGTAAAGAATCATTGGAGTAAGATAAGCAAAAAATTAGTAAATTAAAGCCAAAGGGAAGATTCAAGTAAGGAGCTACTCCTGTAATTAATTAATTTGAATTTGAATGAAAAAAGTGTAAACTGTATATTGGAAAACGTTCATAGAAAAAAACGTAATGGCTCTAAGTATTTTAAAATTGTTAGTAATTAATCTTCTCTATATGTATGATACATATCGAATAGATGCGATTTTACTAGATATACCAATAGATAAACGTTACTATAGACTTGACTTCTAATCGAAAAAAAGACAATCTGTCAAGCTGAGTGCGACACCGTCCATAAAAACTTCGTAAGTTGATTTCCATCTAAATTTTTTTGGGAAAACAGAGACAGCACCGTCCATTTACCTGTGGAAGGTGCTGTTTAAATTAGATGAACATTTGTTGCATTAAGGTTTGTTTTTGACCTTGCAAATTTTCCAATGTTTGTTCGTTTAGTTTAATTTTCTGATTAATACAATTAAAGAATTTTGCGATTCTCAATTGTTCTTCTAGGCAAGGTAAATAATGAAGAGTTTCAAAAAACTCAGATACACTTACATTTAATAAACCATGATTCCGGGCACCCTCTACACAAATTAATGACACTTCTTTATACCATTGAGTAGAATCAAAATAATGAACTAAGAAATCACTATTTACATTTTCCTTTGGCTTGAAACAAATATAAAGTGTAGATAAAGCACCACTTTCATAATCATCCAGTCGTTTAATAGCGCCAAGTGGATAACCATTAGAATAACTTTTATTGTATGCAAATTCACCTTTGTTAAGTAAGTAATAACCCGTTAAATTTTCAGAAGCAACCGTTTTATTGAAGAATTCAATTTGATCAATAAGACCATATTGTGCCGAAATGGTTAATGGTCTAACAGTTACTAAATCAGAATTTTTTGTTGTAACACGTTCAGAAAAATTACGAAGTTTCTGTAGTGACCATTCTGGATATTCTTGACCATTCTTATCTTTAAATCTTATTTCCCGACTAAATATCTTCTGCACATATCCCTTCTTCAGATCCTTTAACATGTTGATTTTTTCTTGTTGAAGATGGACTTTTTTCTCTAGGATTTCAAATAAACGGGATATTTTGTTCTGTTCTTCTAGAGATGGGAAAGCACATTCTAATCTTTTAATTGAATCGGAATATAAATGAACAATTGTAGCTCCCTGAGCAAGATTAGATAATTTCACCTTCTGCTTACCATTAATTTGTAAACTTAAAAAGTGTCCATTAATACTACAATTGGGAATCAGAATATTTAAATCTCCTCCAATTAATACATCATCAATATTTAGAGCACTAGCACAGGCTATATCTAAAGTTGTTTCTCCAGAGGAAGGAACTAACACCGAATTTTTCCCTGCTCGTACTAGGGACATAGAGTTGGAGTTGGTTTTACTTACAACAGAGTTAATTAATGTTCCATAACGTGTATATAATTCTCCATATAATATACAAGGTTCACCACTTTTACTTAAATCAGCTTTAGAAAGTTCTTTACCTTTTGAAAACGTACATACTTCTCCTAGTTTATAAGAAGACCATGAATCTTTAAATTCTTTAAATCTAAGTTTTGGTGTATTCATATTTTACACCCCCAACTCTCTAAAAAACTTCTCCAACTCACGGTCTACTTCTGCAATTTCATCATCAATTTGCTTTAGACGTTGAGACACTGCCTGTAAGTCAATCGGTTCTTCTTCTTCGAATGTATCAACGTAACGAGGTATGTTTAAGTTGTAGTCATTCTCTTTGATTTCCTCTAAAGTTGCTGCATATGAATACTTGTCGATTGTTTCACGGTTTTGGAATGTAGCAATAATTCTTTCAACATGTTCATCTGATAAATGGTTCTGGTTTTTACCTTTTTCAAATTCATTGGATGCATCGATGATTAGCACTTTTTCATCATGTTTACGACATTTTTTGAATACAAGGATACATGTTGGAATACTTGTTCCATAGAAGATATTAGCTGGTAAGCCGATAACAGCATCTAGATAGTTTTTCTCCTCGATCAGATACTTACGAATAGCTTCTTCAGCAGCACTACGGAAAAGAACACCGTGAGGTAATACGACCGCCATTATCCCATTATCATCTAATTGATGAATAAAGTGTTGAATGAAGGCAAAGTCAGCTTTTGATTTTGGAGCAAGCTTTGCATAGGCACTAAAGCGTTCATCTTCTTTGAATTTATCGTCTGCACTCCATTTTGCAGAGTATGGTGGATTTGCAACAATGGCTTCAAAGCGTCGGTCGATATGTTGTGGCTCTTCTAATGTATCGGCATTGCGAATATTAAAACGTTGGTATGGAATATCATGCAGTAACATATTCATTCGAGCTAAATTATATGTTGTAGATACTTTTTCTTGACCGTAGTATTTGTGTACTTTCGCTTCTTTACCTACACGTAGTAGTAATGAACCTGAACCGCAAGTACCGTCATATACGTCACGAATTTCTGTTTTTCCAGCAGTGACGATTTTCGCTAAAATTCTCGATACTTGTTGTGGGGTGTAAAATTCTCCAGCTTTTTTCCCAGCATTTGCCGCGAATTGAGAAATCATATATTCATAGGCATCGCCTAAAATGTCGATTTCTACATCGTCCTGTAAAAATGGAATGTCTGCAATGTTCAAAATCACTTTACTAATTAAATTGGTACGATCCTTAACTGTACGTCCTAAACGTGATGAAGTAAGATCCATATCGTCAAATAAGTTTTGAAATTCATCTTGGCTATCTGTTCCTAGAGTAGAGGATTCAATTGCTTTGACACCGTTTTGCAACATTTCAACGTCAAAGTTACCTTTTGCACCTTTTTCGATTTCCTCAAGGAAATGAGAAAATAGGAATTGCGGCTCTACGATATAACCTAATTCATCAATTAAATACTCCGCTAAGTTTTCACGATATTCTTTGTTTGTCCATGCAACTGCGAATGAAATGTTGTCTTCTCTTAGTAATTCATTTGCGCGAGCTTCTACTTTTTCCGAAAGATAACGGTAGAAGATTAAACCTAAAATATAATCTTTAAATTCGCTGGCATCCATTTGACCTCGTAAGTCATTTGCCATTGCCCATAGTTTTTTATGCAGTTCCATTTGTTGTTGACGCTGTTTTTCACTTGTTGTCATTGTTATCTCCTCCTAAGATGGTAAATTAGTTCATAATACTTTGAATTAGTTTTTGCTGAATATACAGCTGCTGTAATTCACTTTTTTCAGCTATCAATGATTCTTTTCTCTTTTTAAGCTGTGCGATTTTTCCGATAATGGTTTGCTGTTGGATAGGGGGTAAGTCAATTTCTAGATCTTTTAAATGGGATAGTTTCAATAACGAAATGACCGTCCCTTCACTTAATACCGCCAGCTGTTTCTGAATGGAAGGATGGTCATTAAAATACCATTCAAAAAATGCTTGATCTACATCATTTATTAGTTGAATTTTAATAAAATTATTGGTTAATAACAGCCCACTGTATTTCTTAGGTAGCCAAGCAACTTTTTGCGTATGAGTATGTAGAACAAGACTATTCGTATCGGTTAAAAGTTGAGGTACCAACTTTTCCTTCGGTACAGTAATTTCTCCGTTTTTTTCATTTGAAATTCGATAAGCTAAACCTAGTGTCTCGTTAAATTCCTTTAAAGAGAGTGGTTTAACTTTTAATGTCTCATCATCAGAAGATAAAATTTCTAAACGGTTTGTAAATGCACCTTGTGTAAATTCAGCAATTTTGTAAAGTTTCATCTTACACCTCCTTGATATTTTTTAATATATCACATCTGACGATTTTAATATAATTGATATTTTAAATAATATCAATGGTTTTTGTGATTTTTTTGATATTTTTTAAAATAACATAAAAAAGAGCGCTAGTCAGGCGCTCATTAATCAAATGAAATAGAGTTTATGCACCGTACTTTTCAGTAAAGTCACGAATAAAGGATGTAATAGCTTTGATGGCTTTGTTCTTTTTTAGGAATGAACCTGATAAAGAATCCATAATCGCATTTTTTTCAATTAAATTGGAATACTCATAAGTTGATACTTGTTCACGTAATACACTATCTTCAATATCTAATTCTTTCGCAAATGTTGAGAGCTCTTTCTCACTCATTTCTTCTTCGTAACGATGGTATGCCTCTATTACAGATTCTTCTGGTGTTAATGTTGGTGCAACCTTATCTAAGAAATTTTTAATCAATTCAATTTTTAGACGTAACTTCGGATCAGATGCATGGTCTAATTCTTGTTTGATGAAACGAATTTCTTTGTCACGTTCATTTTTATTTTTTGTGTTAAGGCTTGCAATCAAATTTAAAATGTAGCTGACATTAATCTTGTCTGTATGCATCAGCTCTATCTCAAAGTCGATGTCATGTAAAATCGATTCTTTTGGCACTTCGCTACGCTTAAAGCTATCGTAAATCTTGAAATATTTGCTCTTAAAATCTTCATAAGATTGCTGTGAAATCCTTAGCTTTGTTTCATCAAATTCAAAATCAGAAAACGATTGTAAACGTTGAAGCAATTTCGTCACATTTTTGAACGCAATGATAAATTGCCGCTTATCCTCTTCTCTCTCTAGCTCGTCTACTTCTTCTGGAATGACTGTAATGGTTCGCAAATTCCTAACAGCTTCTCTAAACGCTTTTAAATATTGATCGTAGCCACCCATTAGAACGGTATCCACATTGTCTGTTCTAGAGAATAATTTAATTGCATCATCTGTATTGTCTTTTAAATTGCGATAACAAACGATATTACCATATGGCTTAGTCGATTTCTCTACACGATTTGTACGACTGTACGCTTGCAACAGGTCGTGATACACCATGTTCTTATCTACATAGAGTGTATTGAGTGGCTTACTATCGAATCCAGTTAGGAACATTTTTACGACAAGTAAAATATCAACTTGAGCCTTTTTTACCTTTTTGGATACATCAGAAAAATAACGATCCCATGTTTCTGTCGAGAAGTCTGTCTCGTATATTCTGTTATAATCTTTAATTATACGGTCTAATGCTTCCCTAGAATGTTCATCTGTTCCATCACTTTCCTCATTTTGCCCATATGAATAAATACCAGCAATTTTTAGGTCGTGATTTTTCGATTTAAATATATCGTAATACTTAATTAATGTTGGAATGGAATCCACTGCAAACATTGCACAATAACCTTTACTCTTAGAACGTCGTTGATGATTATTAATAATATGATCAGCTACGAGATTTAACCGTTGTTCATCATGCCATACTTCATCTGTATCAATCGCTTGTACTTTGGTATCATCATTTTCGTCAATCTTAGCATTGAAAGTACGAATATATTCTACAGAAAATCCAAGTACGTTCCCATCACGAATCGCATCTTTAATGAGGTAATGATGCAGGCACTTTTCAAAAAGATCAGCGGTTGTTCGTCCATCTTGACTCTTGTTCTCGACAAAACGTGGCGTTCCTGTAAAGCCGAAGTACTGTGCATTTTGGAAATGTTTATCGATTTCTTTTCGCATATCACCAAACTGGCTGCGGTGACATTCATCAATGATGAACACAACATGCTCTTGTTTGTATGGTTCCATGACTTTTACATATTTAGGATTCTTAATAGCATTATTCATTTTTTGAATCGTTGTCACAATGAATCGTTTCATTGGATTTTGTATTTGTTCAATAAGGGTTCTGGTTTTGTCTGTACGGTCAACCGCACCTTTTTGGAACTTATTGAACTCTGCAATCGTTTGGCTATCTAGGTCTTGGCGATCGACTAGGAAGAAGACCCTTTTAATATTTTCCTCATCCGCTAAAATTTGTCCGGCTTTAAAAGAGGTTAATGTTTTACCAGAACCAGTTGTATGCCAAATGTATCCATTATTATTTGTTTCTGTTGCTCGCTGTACCAATGCTTCTACTGCATACACTTGATAAGGACGCATGACCATTAAGGCTTTGTCACTATCGTTAATAACCATATAACGACTAATCATTTTTGCTAAGTGGCATGGTTTTAGGAATGCGCTTGCAAAACCTTGTAAGTTTGTTATGAGTTCATTGTTTTCATCTGTCCAAAAGAACGTAAAGCCAAACTGAATGTCATAGTCAGAGTTGGAGAAGTACTTCGTATCTACTCCGTTACTTACGACAAATATTTGTAAGAATCGATACAAACCAGTAAACGTATGGCGACGATAACGTTGAATTTGATTGAACGCTTCTTTAAAATCTAATCCACGACGTTTCAGTTCGATTTGTACAAGGGGCAAACCGTTAATAAGAATGGTCACATCATAACGATTTGTATACGTGCCTTTCATTGTTGTTTGCGTCGTTACTTGGAATAAGTTCTTACACCAGTCTTGTGTATTCATGAGCTCTACATATAACTCTGTGCCATCTTCACGTTCAATCAATAACTTATCGCGTAAAATTCTTGCTGAATCATATATGCTTTTGCCTTCAATCCGCGTTAAAATTCGTTTGAATTCAATATCAGTTAGTGGTCGGCCATCGAGTTTATGTTCGTTAAATTCATTAAGTTGATTTTTAAAGTTTGTAAGGAGTGCATCATAATCTGCAATCTTTACGCGTTTATAGCCTTGATTAACGAGCTGTGTATGTAAATTTTTTTCGAGTTGTGCTTCTGGTTGGTAACCCATTTTGAAATCTCCTTCGATGATTCTTTTCTTTATTATACTGAAAATTTTAAAAAAGGGTTTCATGAATATGGAATTATAGTGAATACTCTTGAGAAGGGTTTAGGATGGGAAATTGATATATATTATTTACTTGAATAGGCTCTAGTATCTACTAAAGTACTGGAGCTTTTACTATTCAGACAAACCATTCAAGGCGGAATTGATAGGAAAGTATATGAAGCACAACCAATAAAGCAATTAGAAATATTAGTAGGAAGCAAATGTTTGGACTATCTCCAGTAAATATGTAGACACACTTTATAGTAATGCTAGTCAAAGATGTAAAGAAACCGACGCAAGGTTTCGTGACTATTCCTCAAACCTCGTCTTCGTCTACTTTTACTTATTAGTACTCCAAGATAGACATGCTAGAAGGAGAGAATTCACTTTAAGGTAAATGCTGTGGCAGAAGTATATAAAAATCCATTTAGTTTAGAAACTCTGGTAAAATAGTCATAGCCCCCCAGTAAGGGAGGCTTATATGTGGAAGACTCTTACCATAAGTAAATAGGGATATTATAGGTGGTGAACATTATTACCCGATAAATGAAATGAGAGGAATTTTCATTTATTGTATCAATATGTTAGTAAGGGGCGACTATTCGATGACAGAAGAACTATATAACCTTTTTATATCTGGGGATGAAAATGCTTGGGAATCGGACACAAAAATATTCGATAAAGACCGTTGTTTACGAGAATATACTGAAAAGGACATTGTTGAGAAATTTGGTAAGCTTGGCATTGTAGAAATTAATGAGATCAAGAAACTTCCCTGTATTTTTGCATATGAAGACTATTGTAATAAAGATGCCAGCATTGGTTATATAACAGATATCATAGTACGGCAAGTAGGAATTAAAATTTCTTTTCAGAAAGTAGAGGTACTTTCAATAGAGGACTTACATAGACTGCAATTTGAATTGGATATAAAGAAGTGGGAGTTTAATAGAACACATTGGGCAATAAAAAAAGTTAACCTATATAAGGAATTGCAACATGTAGGTATCAGTCTCAATAGCTTAAAGACAAAAGCAAGTCAGATTGTAGACATAACTAGACATTTTTTTGATGTATCGTTTACATTTGCTGGTGAATCAAGATATATAGTGGAACAAGTAGTAAATGAGCTTGGAAAGATAAGAAATATGGACTGTATCTTTTATGATAATAACTATATTAGTCAACTTGCAAGACCATCTTTAGATATACTTTTGCAAGATATATACAGAAATCGTTCTAAATTAATTGTTGTTTTTCTAAGTGAAAAATATCAAGAGAAGAAATGGTGTGGACTTGAGTTTAGAGCCATTCGAGAAATGATAATGGAAAAAGCAATAGATAGAATTATGTATATAAGACTAGACGCGGGACATGTTGATGGAGTATTTAACACAGATGGTTATGTTGATGGAACTAAATTTACTCCACAAGAAATAGCCAATTTTATAAATGAACGTTTGAGTGTTATTGGGGAATTATGAAAATAATACTTGATTCTATAAAGAACCGAAGGGATTGAATACTAGAAGTAAGTCTGATGTATTTGTTGGGTTCAATGCTGTGTATGTATAATGGTAATAAATACGGAGGTCCCAATGCTACCAAACCAACTCTCATCCATATTTCGCGTCAAACAAAAATCCTACAAAATGGTTTTGGTTCTATCGCTCATCGAACATTACCAACAAAGCCGTTCATTCACATTCCCGCTCAGTACAATCGCTGAGCGGTTTTTGGCATACTTTCAAGAGAATAGTAAGCTAGGTGAGAGAGTAGATTCACCTCCCCCTGGCAAGGCAAGCCACTGGGATGATTTTACCTTATCTCAAACCATAACCTTGCTTAAAACACCATTGGAGGCGCTATCGGCCATCTTAGAAGTTGATCAAAATCAGCAAACGGTAACGTTTCGTTCTGATATAGCAGATAAACTAGATGACCACGTCATGCAAGAGTTAAAAGAGTATGCTCTAACTGAGCTCCAGAACTATAACGATAAGTTAGGGGTGCCCCTATTCTCTCTTCAAAATGCTCTGATCGAAATTATGAATAGTTACATAGCAGCTAGAAACGAAGCATTTGCGGGTCACCCATTGGGCACTCTCTTCAGGCAGACAATCCCTGAGCAAATAAGGTCACTCTATTTTATCGATCCCAACTACAAAATCCAGGGTTCGGTTGGTCAGGGGAACTGGGCCAATATTCCTTGGATCGCGGTGATGGATAAGCGGATAACGGATACAACACAACACGGCGAATATATCGTTTATTTATTTTCAGAGGACATGGAATCTGTCTATCTTACGTTAAACCAAGGGGTTACTGTACCCAAAGATGAGCTTGGTAAGAAAGAAGGGTACCACTATCTTGAGCAGAAGGCGAATGAGCTCCGCGAACTTCTTCCACTGGAAGGTATGCAGAAGGATGATGACATTAACCTTACCTCGAGAAGCGGTCTCGGCCGTGACTATCAAGTCTCTACCGTGGCGTACATCCGCTATGATCGAAATGCGATTCCAGATGACGATCAATTACTGGCAGATCTAGAGAATGTGGTCTCTAACTATAAAATGTATGTGGACCATGTCATTAACAATAAAGGCGTAGACGAAGAGACGCCATCGAAAGAAGAGAAGGAGAGCCTATCCTTGAGTTCATTAACTGTGCCAGAACAAAACGAGCAAATCCAATCATACATCTCCCACCGAGGATTCCATTATCCTCACGGCCTTATCGAGAACCTGTACCTCTCTCTAAAAACCAAGCCTTTCGTTATTCTGGCGGGAGTATCGGGTACCGGAAAAACCAAGCTCGTTAAGCTTTTTGCTGAGGCACTAGGTGCTACCGGAGACAATGGACAATTTACGCTGATTCCGGTTCGACCTGACTGGAGCGATCCTTCTGATTTGCTAGGATATAAAGACTTGTCGGGAGTATTTCGGCCTGGACGCTTAGCGGAGGTGCTTGTTGAAGCTTCTCAGCTTGAGAATCAGCACAAGCCTTATTTTGTCTGCCTAGATGAAATGAACTTAGCGCGAGTGGAGTATTATTTCAGCGATGTGCTCAGCGTGATTGAGACACAGGAATGGAGACAAGAGCGGATCGTGACGACCAAGCTCATTAACCAGGAGTCCTTGCTGCAAGAGGATCAATCGATATATGGAGACTTGTCCATTCCAGATAATGTGTATCTGATTGGAACTGTGAACATGGATGAGACTACTCATCCTTTTAGCAAAAAGGTACTGGATCGCGCGAATACGATCGAGTTTAATTATATTGATCTACAGCAATATCCGGACTTAGAACTGCAAGATGAGGGGGCGCTTCTGCCCGTTCATAACTCGTTCTTACGAAGCGAGTATCTGCAACTGGTTGACGTGTATTCTGAGTATACGGAGTTAGTTCATGCGACCACGGAGAAGCTGGTGAAGATTAACCATATCCTTGAAGAGATCCATTCTCATGTCGGATTTCGGATCCGGGATTCGATCTGTTTCTATATGATATACAATCAGCGCCATGAGCTGCTTTCGAATGATAGAGCTTTTGATCTTCAGCTCCTACAGAAAATCCTACCTCGCGTTCAAGGCAGTAGCCTATCAGTGAAGCGGGTACTCCTCAAGCTTCTGCAAGGGGCACTAGGGAGAATTTTGCCAGTGTTAGAACTTATGGATGATGCGTCGGAGATCTATCAAAAATGGAATGACAACGAAGAGGAGAACAAGGCAAAGCATCCTTTAAGCGCTCGGAAAATCGCCTTTATGCTACGGAGGTTAGAAGAAGATGGATTTACCTCTTACTGGCTCTCTTAATCAGAGTGTGGAACTGCTGCGAGTCGAGACTACCCTCTTCAATCTCTATATTCAGGGCAAACCGTATCATCCTACGGTGGAGTCTATGCAACTTCATCACAGCAAAGACGGGGAATGGTTGGATACAAGCTTACAGGTTCATTCCCTTTCGGGTGATTTAAGGATCGAGCAGATTTCGGTGTTCTCAACGGAAACAGGAGCGCTCACCCCATGGGAGGTGGGGGAGAAGAGCTGGCCGCTATTTTTCGAAACGCAGTCGTATGAGCTCGTTGTGGAGAAGAAGCAGCCACTGGCTCTAACTTTCCATCATGAGAATGCTAGCGTAAGACAAGCGATTAAGCCACTTGGCCAATCTATCCTGTCGGGGATCCTGAACTTTCAGAACGAGGTAGGTCTATCCGATCTGGAGCTCAGGCTAAATGGACAGGCTGTTTTTCAGCTACAGCTTGAGATTTTTCCTTCCAAAATGGATTACAAAGAAGATTATCAGATGATTCTAGACGATGTGAATCGGCAAATTTATAATTTGTCTTTTGATTTTCTTCGCAAAACGTATCATTTAACTGGATTAAAAGAAACGAAACATCAAAGTCTTACGGAATTCTTTGCGATTCTTCAGCATGTGTTTGAACAGCTTGTTCAAGCGGTGGAGCGAGTACAGACTTCTCCTAACTACAAGCTAGAGAAAGAGATGAGGAAGGTCGAGGCAGCAAGAGTTAAGAAGACAGGTAAAGAGAACATTGCGTACCTGACTAAACATCCTCATTCACTTAGACGAGACGATAAGATCGGTTTTATTCCAGTTAACGGTCAATCCTTGTACCCTACCCAAGCCTTGGAGATGAAACGTCGAATCCAATATGACACGATGGAGAATCGGTTTGTACGTTGGGTACTTGAGCGAATATCGAAAAAATTGAATGAATTAAAGTCAAGGTTATCCGGAAGTGCTCGGATGCAGGATCCCCTCCTAATGAAGCGAATGAGCTCTATGCAGAATCAGCTGCAGCGATTGTTAAGACTGGATTTTCTGAACGTTGGTGGGATGAAGCAGCTTTCCGTATCTTTAGTATTGCAAATGGCACCTGGATATCGGGAAGTATATCGCAATTATTTAATGCTTATGAAAGGTTTATCGATCCAAAGCGACTTGTTCCATCTCTCGATGAAAGACTTGGCGCAGCTGTACGAATACTGGTGCTTCTTGAAAATCCATGATCTCCTCAGTCAGAAATATGAGCTTCTCAAGCAAGATATCATCAAGGTTCAGCGTTCAGGCATTTTTGTGACGTTGGACAAGTCAGCCAGCGCTAGGATGGTGTACAGGAACCCGAGTAACGGTGAAATATTTACACTCCATTACAACACGCTTCCTAAAGGCGATCGGAGCGCTACACTCGGCCAGAAGCCGGATAATGTGCTGACGCTGAAGAAAAACGATGCTACGGTGGAGTATAAGTATATTTTTGACGCGAAATATCGGATAAATCCTGCATACGAGGGAACCCCTTATTATTATAAATACAAGCAGCCAGGTCCGGAGGAAGACGACATCAACACGATGCATCGGTATCGGGACGCAATCGTTTATTCAGACAAGCAAGAGCAAGAGTATGAACGGAGTATGTTTGGAGCGTATGTGCTCTTTCCGTATCATGATGAGGAGAAGTTCAGGGAGCATCGTTTTTATAAGAGTATCGAGCTCGTCAATGTAGGAGCCTTCCCGTTTCTACCTAACTCAACAGAGCTGATGGAAGAATTCCTGGATGAGCTCATTAAGGACAGCCCGGAAAAAGCATACGAACGCTCGACGAGACCTCGAGGTACGAAGAGTTACTACCAGGACAAAATGGCTGGCAAAAATGTATTGGTAGGTTCACTAAAAGAACCTTCCCAGCTGGAACAGGCACTGGAATTAAACTTTTACCATATCCCCCTTGAAAATGTGACGGACCACAAGATTTTAACGCAGATCGAATATATTGCCCTCTATCAATCGAAGGGAAAATTCGCTTCTACCGGAGAAACAGGCATTCACTGGTACGGACGAGTGGCTGACTGGAAGGTACTTCGTCGCAAGGAAATTACCGAACGTCCCGCGAGGCGGGGATCTGAGGAAAAGCTGTATGTAAAATTTACGATCGATAGGTGGATGAAACGGGATAAACCGATTGTTTCAGGTGGACGAGGAATCTACACGGCTCTGTATACATCGAAGTATATTTTCGACCGGGCCGCAGAGATAGCGGAACTGAAATTAGAGACGGAAGAAGATCTGATAAAGTGGCGTGAGCATAGACGAACTGGAACGGTAAGGGTGGAATTGGATCATGAGCAGGTGGATTTAGCTAAACGGGTGCTGGGAATTCATGGTTTAGATGAAATGAATCAATGGAGAAGTTAAAACGCCATGGCGAAAACTTATAAAGCCGTAGGGCAACAGCTTACTTATGTACTAAGAGGACTGTTTACGATTACAGCCCTCTCGTTATATTTTATTAATCCTAAATTACATTGGGGTATATTTATTTGTAGATGTGTTTATTTTGGGATTGTTCGTTGCCCAATGGGTGGGCGCTGCATGGCGGAAAAAGACGAGCAAATAAGAAATCCATGAAACGTCCCGCAACCAGAGCAGCCTCTAACACAACTTCAAAGAATACGAAATCACGGTCACATCAAACGAAGGCACTAACAAAACTTACGGATGCTCAGTAAATTTTACTAAGTGAAAGTATTGGAGAGGAAAAATTGCTTCCTAAAAAAATCGTTGAAAAAAATAATTGGGCAAACACGTCTACCATATTGCCTTTAGTGTTTGCATTCACTTTGTTTTTAGTAGAAAAAGATAATATCGCAAGGTTTGTAGTTGCTATAACGCTTTACATTATGTTTGTAATATATCTTATTGTTAAAAGTAGCGTATATTTGCGAGATAAAGAAAGTGAATGGAAATGGTTTAACCTAATTCCGCTATGTGTAATAATGATAGTTCCTGTTTATTTGTCTCTATATAATTTATTCTATTTTTTATTTAGTGTGATAACGCTTGCTATTTTGTTTTATAAGATATTTGAGCTTTTAGGAGATAGAATAGAAGCATTCTTATATCATAAAGGAAGCATGCCATTAACATTAGCTTCTTATTATAAATTTTGTGTCTGGGTTGTGGGAGTATTTATATTTTTATTTGCTTTCTTTATCTTTGTTGTTTGGTTTATTTCTTTGTATCCAAGTCATCCTATTGCCTTAATGATTATGGAATCTCAGTCGAATTTTTTGACGGTTACCGTAATTCTGATTCTTTCGTTGCTTATTGCCGTCTTTATAATAGATTTTCTTATAAAGATGGTTTTTATAATGAAGCCAGAAAAGTTTAAAACATGGCGTAGAATTGAAGTACAGCAATTATTTATAAAAATAGCATTAATTATTATATTTGCTGATTTGGCGTATTCACTACTCTACTTAACATTTTCGGGTATCCAGGTAGAGAGATTTGCATCTTATAATGATTATTTATTAATGTTTAAGAATTATGTGAAAATATTTTATTATGCATTTTGTCTTCACTTTTCAATACCAATTCCTACGATATCTTTTTACGAAGAGTTAGATAATGCAGTTAAACAAACACCATCCATGTACATCATTCAGTTTTTTCATTTTTGTATTAACAAAATCATCGATATTACTATTCTTGCATATATGGCAGGTATTATTTTGTCAGTATTGGGCTTAAAAAAAGAGAATAGTCTTGCAGAAGAAAAAATGGGGGCAAAGTAGATTTCTAGCCTATGTTGGAGAATCAATAAGCATCAAGAGGATTTTTCTATTTCTCCAACTCCAACTCCCTCTCATACCCCTCAATCAAACCCGAAGCCTTAACATGAAGCGCCCTTGCTAATGCGGTAATCGTTAGCAAAGTAGGCGCTTTTTCTCCGTTCTCCAGTTCACTAATATAAGACCGATCGACACGGGAATACAGGCTCAGCTCATCTTGGGTGAGCTTCTTTTCTTTACGAATATTTCGGAGAGCTCTGCCGAAGGCTAGTAACTCTTTGGATTTATCATTATGATTAGCCACGTTATAACCCCTTAATAGATAGTTAAATTCATCTTATGTGTTTCTATAAGGGAATTTCCGTAGGCTATTGCCTACAAAATGGTTGGAATATTATAATACAGATACTGGAAAATACTAAATTGGATAACTAGAATATGTTCTTAGTGAAAAATGGGAGTGAAGCTAATTATGAAATCGACGGTAACAAGAGATACCGACCTGAATGTGAATACATCCTCCCAACATGAGGAAACAGGCGGCTTTTATCAGGATATGATTCTTCTTCATGCCAGCTGCTCTCAAGAATATATGAATTTATCTTTGCATTTCTTTGACAAAAACATGCATCACGTCAGTTTATTACTATGCAACAGGGCATTAGAATCCATGCTAACCGCTTTATATATAAAGAAGGAGAGAAGACAGCCTATTTCAAATATGTTGCTAGAAGAAATACTGCAGATGTTCCCCAAAGACTCGGAGATGAATGTGGAGCCGTTGATATTTATACAATCCTTATCCTTTTTATCACAGGAGAACTCCCTCATTAGCAAAATGCAGCCCACACATCTAATGAACCTGATTAAGAAAGCGGATGAATTCCTTCTTCAGATATCCAGCCCACTAGAGTTACCCTATGAACCATACCACTCTGTTTTTGAGAAATAAAGCTAGCCGTCATCTTCATTGATCATTCAACTTGGCAATTCTGAAGGGTTTTCCGAATATTTAGTTGTCGTGCTTCCGGATCTCCCAGATAAAATACACAATCAAGAGACAGATGAGCTCATTGATTCCAATCATCTTATTTCCTTTACTATGTTTGATGCTGTTGAGAACTCTAATGATCACTGGGTTTTCATATGTGAGGAAGGAAAAACTTTAACTTGTTTTGAAGAATTGTTGACCGTATTTTGGAATCTTGACGACTACGATGAACATGCTGTGACGGTATTCTATACGTTTTATCCAACGTTTGATGAAGATTCGAAATCTTAAGTAATTAAATACATGTCATTTTAAATTAAGAATTAACTGAAGTCGGTACCGTCAAAATCGAGGACTTAACATGAAGAGCTCAGGCTGATGATCTATACATTAGCCCGGGCTCTTTTCTCCGCTCTCTAATTCACTGATATCCGATCACTCCACTCGCGAATAGATGCTAAGTTCATCTTGGGAGTCTGCTGCTGAAGTTAAGCTGCCATAACACAAGAGCTCCTGCGAAGCTAAGGATGAATAAGAGTACCGCTAGCTTTTAACTTATCTCTTATTTCAGCATACCTTTCTAGATCGTCATGATTTAGCTTAGACTGTATATGCTCCATGGTTGTGCAGCATCTTACGATGTTAATTTCAAAATTGATGGTGTATGAGAATTCTAAACTATCCAGTATATATTTTGATTCTTTTTGAATGTGACCCTTCCGTATATAATACATGCCGACATCGGTAAGGAATTTAGCAAATCGGTCATCAATTAGTTTTTCGTTATAACTGCCAACTGGTTCTCGTCGCTTGAGATGACCCCTGATCAGATTCTCAAATCTTTCGAGATATTCATCAAATTCAAAATGATATATGTTAGCGGCTTGGATGATTTTAAATAAAGCTCTTAGTATTTCGTTCTCCCTGTCGTAAAGTGATGACTTTGCGGCAATACCAGTCGATGATGAGGAACAGGTACATAAAGGCTTTTGTCCATCCGCAAATCCGTGTTCCACCATCAGGTACATTGCCCCCAATTCATGAGAACGTGCATCTGGGAAATTTGTGGAAATTTCGTTGATGTTTCGCCCTTTTCAGAAAAATTATAGCCCTATCGAGTCTTGCATGAAAAGTAGAACAGTCTTAGGTCCAGGATCCGTTCCAACATTGGTCGAGCTCCTCTAACCGACCATAGATCGATGATAAATTCATCTTGGTTTGTTATATTTGTTCGGTAAAGAAGCCGGAGCAAAAGGAGAAATGACTAGTGAAAGTTGTATTACGCATCACAATTTATCTCATCGTTTTTGTCGTTGTCGTGGGAGGGGCAGGAGCGATCGGATTCATCAACACAATGAATAACGGAATGTCGATTTACGATAAAGCCGTCCCCACATTAACGAATGTGCAGGTACCGAAATATGATGCTGGCAAACCGACAGTGGCTGTGCTACTGGCGAACGAAGTGACGGAAGTGTTCGACTTTCTCGTCCCGTACGAGATGTTTGCGATGACAGAGGCTTACAATGTATATGGCGTTGCCCCTGACCGCGAAATTAAATCCCTAACCGGGGGACTCGATGTTGTCCCACATTATTCTTTTGATGAAATGGACGCGATGCTAGGCAAAAGTCCGGACATTATCGTCATTCCGTTTATGCCGATTTTGGATGATAATAAATATGTACCTGTCCGAGAATGGATTCGAAAGCACGCGGACGTTAATACGACATTGCTCTCTATTTGCAACGGAGCAGAAAATCTGGCGGATACTGGCTTGCTGAACGGCAAATCAGCCGCGACGCACTGGGGAGACATTAACCGGCTTATCAAAAAATATCCAGACATTCAGTGGGTGAAAGATCAGCGCTACGTTCCGCAAGGTAATATCGTATCTTCTGCCGGTCTGACATCAGGGATCGACGCAACGCTATATGTCATCTCTCAGCAGTTGGGCGATGCGGTTGCGAGAAAAGTAGCGGAAAATATGAATTATCCTTCTTACGATTACGTGACAAATCCGAAAATGAAGCCATTCAATGCCGGGTTGAGTGATATAACGTACGTACTGAATAATGCTTATCAATGGAACAAAGTCAAAGCGGGCGTGCTTCTCTATAACGGCGCAGATGAGCTGGATTTGTCAGCCGCATTTGACACATATGCCGCTTCCGGTACGACAACCACACTAACGGTTTCCAGCAAGGATGAAGCCATCGTAACGAAACACGGCCTGAACCTGGTCGCGCGTTATCAAACAAAAGACGTGCCGAAGCTCGAGAAAATGATTGTCGTCGGTGCCGATGCCGAGTCTGAAGCTGCCGAGGATATCAAGCAGTGGAATAACAGCGGCAATAGTGCGAAGCTGATGTTCTTGCATCGTGATATGTCGGGCCGGTTTGCAATGGACCCTGCATTCGAGGATTTGGCAAAACAGGAGGATATCCAGACAGCGAAATTTGCCGCTAAGCGGCTTGAATATCGTGCCACCGACCACCTGAAGCTCGAGGGCCACCCTTTCTCCTTTGAAGCGTTTGGCATACCGATTTTGCTCGGTATCCTGTCTTTGCTTGGCGCTCGGTTCATCGATAGGCGTCTTATCGGCAGGAAAAAAGGATAGCTCGCGCATCGAGTGAAACGGTTCATCCAACAAAGGGCAGCCGGGGCAGGAGGCTGGTTGAAAGTCAGCGTTTCGTACATCTCAGCCAGATGGTTCGGTCTAAGCTATATGGGGTCAGTTAGAGCAACTGGGTTTCTTATGAGGGGAATCCGATTTCGGCGGGTGGGGAGTAAGTGAAAAAAGAAGATAAAGCTTTAGACTAAAAGTGCTGATCGAATGCGGATTTTGGAATAGAGAGACTATAAGTGGCTGATTCAACTACTGGGAAACAATAGTTCAATACAACAGCGGTTAGTCTAGGACTTATTTTGTCGTCCATGACTGCCGCTGCTTCAATTTTTGGGGTCAATTAATATTAATTTTAAGCCCCAGCTGACCTCATGTTAATATCTGGAAATATTGATCAAGAAATTGGAGAAGGGCGAATTATAAGCCCTTTTCCACCACATATTCCGAATACCCAGTTCGCTAGCCATCAGGCCTATTTTTTATGCGGTTAGATAGTTTGGCGCTTTCCTCTTCAGCAAGAACCGCTAGATACCGACTTAGCAATCACAGCGTCAAATTTCTTCTTTTTTGTATCACGAAGCAATCGTTGTAGTTCCGCACGTTTTTCTCTAGTCGCCCCGCTAATACCATTGTCAATGTATTGCCCGACTATTGTCCAACCGCTTAGGGTGGCTCGATTGGTTGCGCAGGAAATTGGATTCTTGAGACTGTTTTTCTGTTTTGCTATCGTGGTCGCTCCGATTGTAAAGAGGATATTGGAAAGTTTTGTTGAATAGTTCTAAATGACTACATACATATATCAGAAGGGGGTCAAAAGAAGTGAAACAGGACACTAGAACTACTACATTTAATCAGCCCAATAGGACAACGCCCACCCAAGCTAACAGGACCGTTAGCAGTAAAGCTAGGCCGGCTAGTCCACAAGTAAACAGGGCAGCAACCAATAAAGTGGGGGGAGCGGATAGTCCTTCCGGTAACACGAGTAAAACAACAAAAGCAGCCATGAAGAATCAGCCAAAGGATAGACTAGGACAAGCTGTAGTATCATTAATATTCGGTATATTCGGAATATTGTTTTTCATAGTAGGGATGTTAAAGTTGGGCTTTGATTCCCAGTACAGCTACATGACTTCACCAGGTACCATGGCCACACTTTTCTTTGCTTTTATACTTAGTGTTGTTGGTTTTATCTTAGGTATTATTGCAAGAAAATCTTCTAAAGGAAGAGGTATGGCGATAGCGGGGATTACCCTAACAACATTACCCGTTGTCGTCATGATCTTAATTATTGGTGGGGGACTGGTACTAAACTACATGAGGTGGTAAGGTGGGTCAAATTTTGATACACCCCCGTCAATTATTGAACGGACTATCTATCTACATATGACTAAAGGGCTTGATAGAACGGAGAAATTTTGATATGCAGGGGCGAATAGCTCCTGTGATTGTGCTTGCATTTCTGTATAATAAAAGGCGGCTGTAGTTAGCCGCTCCAACTTTGAGCAAATGCTATTCCTGTAATTTGTTATCACTGTCTACTCGTCATATGTGGAGTGTTGCGCATTGTTAGTGCGTTAGGTGTAGAACGCAATTAAAGTCATCTCAAAGCCTATAAAGTCGTGTTAAAGTCTAATGTTGTGCCGGGCGAAATTCAGGTATCCATTCCTGTTTTTCCTCGGTTTTTTTATTGAATCCTTCCCCTTCATTTTTCCATAGTCTTTCTTCTGTTTTTAGCACGACTTGAATTGCCTTTTTGGTCCCGATCTTCACATCCTCCTACCGTATCATTGAAAAATTGTGGAATTAATTCGGAATATGGAAATAAAGTAAGATAATAGTACAGTAAAAACCTGTGGCATGTCTCATGGGAGCGCTACAGATAAATAAAGAACAAGGAGGTTTGAAAATGACTAATAAAAGGTTTTCTTTTAAGCGCTTATCACTTTTGGTAGTTTTAGCATTATTTCTATCCACATTTTGCGCAGCCTTACCGTCAGTAAACGCAGCCGCTAGAGGAGCATGGGCTCCAAATACTGCATATGCAGCAAATGACACAGTAACCTATAGTGGAAGCACTTATACCTGTCTTCAGGCACATACTTCTCTCGTAGGTTGGGAACCGTCCAATGTCCCTGCTTTATGGCAGAAAGGCGGTAGCGGCGGAACTACGCCACCGACAACAAACGGAGTGACGTTCTATGCAGATATAAACTATGGAGGAAAAGCAGTGACACTCGGGATAGGCAATTATACACTGTCTCAGTTGAACGCAAACGGAATTCCGAATGACTGGATGTCGTCTCTTAAGGTTCCAAGCGGTTGGACGGTTGAAGTATATGAGAATGATAATTTTGGAGGAACCAAGTGGACCTTTACTTCAGATTCTTCCTGGGTTGGCAACACGATCAATGACAAAATGTCATCAGTCAAGATTTATACGGGTTCACCACCTCCTACAGTAACAAAGCCTGCCGAGGTTCCAAGCCATATATGGACATATGTCATGAATGCGGACAATGCCTATGGGAAAGGCGGAGATTTTGCTTTATTGTTAAGTGCTGTTATCAAAAAGGAAAGCAGCTTTGGAGCAGGTTTACCAGGTAGTCCATCGGCCGGCGACGGATTGATGCAGGTAGAACCAAACACACGCAATGCGTATTTATCTCAATTCAGCTCAAAATTTGGCCGTGCGTATAATCATAGCAGTGAACAAGATCAGGTATATCTGGGCGCGTTGATTTTAAATGAGAAGATTACGAAGTTTGGAAATATCTACAACGGATTATTACACTATAACGGTGGAGATAACTGGTATCCGGGAGCCACGGATTCTTATGGCCGTCCTATTCTGGCAGATCAATATGCAGATGCAGTTTATGCTACTTATAAGGGCTATGGCGGAAAGAATTAAGGTGTTACATTGATATGTAAATAACGCACATTTGGATGGTACAGCATACTTCAGACTTACTCCTGTAGCTAAAACTGTTCCTAATACGATTACTTGGAGAACTAATCTTTAATATAAATGGCCTCCTGTAAATTGGGGGCCATTTAATTAGCGTAACGAGGTTCTTTTAAACAGGTAGTGAAGAAATATTGATGTAGTTGCAATGCGGTAGCGATTTTCAAATGAAATTTGGCCGTAATTACCGTTTAACATTTGCTCCACATCGTTTTCATCTACTCTAGAATACAAGGCAATAGTTTGGCTAGTAATATTAAAAACCTGATTTAGGACCTCAATTATTCCCCGTACTCGTTCATCCTCCCCGACTTGTTCCATTCCGGTAGATAACATGACCAATAACTGTTTTAATGTAGCTAAGTCATGCCCATACTCCTGCTTATTAATTAGCTCTTCATCAATTCCGGTTATCAAACTTAACGACTGCGTTGATATATGATACTTTTTGGTAACTATTTCAAACAACCGACCGAATTCATCTTCGTCATTGTTGGGTATAACTATTTTTTTAATAGAGTCCACAGATTCACAATCCCCTTTCTAATAGTAGTAACTCTAACCACTTCTAATATATCTCAAATTATTAATACGAATTTTCAATAAAAGGTAGTGAAATCCTTCGCTTCGCTCGGTCTTCCCATAGGCTTCACAAAGTTCGCCTTCCGTTGGGAGATGGGGATCGTGATGAAGGTACATCAAAAATTGACGCACCCCCTCAATATTTTACTTCTTCTTAGCAGGCGTCCACTTTTCGGAAATAATTGAATCAAAAGGCTCCGAGCCTTGTGATATGCTCCCCTTTTAGCAGACAGGTAAAAAAAACCGACTGCTTGAAGGGGAGTTTTCTTTAGTCAAAATCGAATCCATTATGTATATCAAAAAGATTAAGACCTTATATGTTTTTCATATTTTTATTGTAGATAGTCACATGCTAACATATACAAATGCAGATTGAGGGAGGGCTGTTATTCAGTTTCCGATTCATGGTTTTTATTCATTCGATATAGGTGGTCCTAAATGTTAAAAAAGTCAGCGTTTCCATTACTACTGCTCAACATGTTTCTCGCTAATCTAAGTATGGGCCTTGTCATTCCGATCATACCGGAACTTCTTGAGCAGTTTACAGCAAGCGGACAGGCCGCGGGCTATTTGGTCTCCTGCTTTGGCCTGACCCAGTTTCTATTCTCACCTCTTGCAGGTAATTTGTCAGATCGATATGGCCGTAAACCCATGATTATCATAGGTTTGATCTTGTTCGCCATCTCCAACTTGCTCGCGGCGTTCGCGGGCGATCTAACTTTATTATTCGTATCGCGGTTGATTGGCGGAATAGGCTCAGCAGCCTTAATCCCGTCCATTATTGCGTATATTGCCGACATTACAGCAGATGAGCAGCGCAGCAAGGCCATGTCATGGTTAGGTGCGTCGATGACATCCGGGTTTATTATTGGTCCGGGTGTCGGTGGTTTGCTTGCGGAATGGGGCATCAAGATGCCCTTCTATGTATCCGCATGTGTAGGGCTGCTGGCAATGGTTTGCAGTCTATGGGGATTACCTGAATCGCTGTCGGCGGACATTCGCCAGATGCGTAGTCAAGTGAAGGAGAAGAGCGAGAATGTATTCCGGCAAATCGTGCTTTCGGTTCGGTCTCGTTATTTTGTCCTGTTGCTCATTGTTTTCGCCATGACCTTTGGTTTAACGCATTTTGAAGCGATTTTCCCGCTTTTTGTCGTACAAGTCTACGGATTCACGACGCGTCAAATCGCTATACTGCTTACCGTATGTTCGCTCATCGGCACGTTGAATCAATTGTTGTTCACTGACCGGATCACACGACGATTCGGAGAAAAACGGATCATCGTTGCCATGTTGTTGTTATCGGCAGTATCCCTTGTATTCTTGTTATTCTCAGGCCATTTCTACTATGTCATGGTAGTCACGATGTTGTTCTTTACGTTCAATAATATATTGCGCCCCACGATCAATACGCTGTTGTCCAGAGTGGCCGGGGATGAACAGGGATTTGTTGCAGGGATGAATAACGCTTATACGAGTCTCGGTACGATATTTGGACCGATGCTGGCAGGTATTTTGTTTGAAGTCCACTTTAACTTGCCCTATCTGTTTGGCGGATTCGTACTGTTAGTGAGCAGCATTTTCACGGGAAGTCGATTGAGAAATATAATATCTTTTCAACGCGGCTGATGTGACCAATCCTCCACAAAGATCATCATGATCTGACTAATGAAAATGCCGACTTCATTGGACTGGATAAATATGAAGCAAAAACCGGAAGAGTAGTTGAAGAAAACCCTAAAGATCCCGGATCGCCATGATCCGAGGGTCTGCCTGGATGCAGTAGATGGCTTCCTACATACAATGGTGCGGGAAAATATGTGCAACAGGGCAATTCCTAATGAGATACAGTGCATGTGGAATGTTACGGTTGGCTGGATCCGGATGTACAAGATAAAGAAAAGCTTCAGGAATTATTATCCCCTTTCCCTGCAGCCAACATGCTATCCTATCCAGTTTCTGCTGCAGTAGGAAACGTTAAGAATACGGGTTCCGAATTAATAGATGAGATTCCTTTAAACTCAAAATAAAACCCACTCCCATGCGAAAGCTTGGGGTGGGTCTTATTTTATTCCAATATTTTAGCTGAAAGGCAATAGGGTCTGCGTCTTCGATCTAACAGCGGTCCGTTAGGGTGATAGGTGCTTTTTTATCAGAGGAGGTTCATATGGAAATTATAACCGGCCTTTTAATTTTGTCGCTTATTCCATTGACCTTACCAACATCAATACCCGGATGTTTAGGGTAACGGTGCGGATTGCTCGGTTAACAACACTCACACAATTGGTAGTTCAGGTCGTCAGGAGATTTTGACAAGTCTTGTCATTTCGGCTTGGCTCTCAACCGTATACTTAAAAATTTCTGTTGCCAACGTGTTCTGCAAAATGCGCTGTTGGAGTTCCGAAGGAATCTCGACTTCGTGAAGTGACTCCCCTTCAGAAGGCACGATCTCTGTTATAGCTGGTGGCGGTAGAGGCAGGCTTAGTGAAGTGGCATACTTCGCTGCCAGAATTGTACCCGTTTGATCCAGGAGGTCCTATCTGGCCACACGCTGCAGACTGCCGATCACATTACATGCGCCGGCTTCGCCCTGTCTTCCTGGATGCTTCTAGACCGCTGTAGATATTACAAAGAAGCAGCTCCCGTTGGGAGCTGCATTTCACCTATTTCTATTCCTTCTGTACGCTGTCGCCCTGAATCGTCGGATGAAACTTCGTCAAAAATGGAATCGGATCGACCTCGTTGCGGAGAAACGAATCGGGAGAGCTGAAAGGAGGTACTTAAATAGGTACGTTACTAAACGTATAAGAGTAGTTAGTGTGTGTGTAATTCTTGTTGACTATAACACTATCACTTATTTCGTTTCCTGTATCAACATTTACAAGAGTATAAAACGCTTTGACCGTCCCGTTTCCACCACTATATGGATATTGCACTAGTGTAAGTGTTGGTTTTGAACCAGCCGGTAACTTGAAAGAATTGATTGATGTAATTGTATTACCAGCAGACAACTTTTCAATGTTATAAGTTAATACAGCCGCTCTAAGGGAGATCTCGTTTGAATTGATCTCGTTAAAATTAGAATTGGTAGGGGCCAATTGTTTCAATTGATCCATTTTTTCTTCACGAATTTTTTCTTGAGGAGTGAATTCAGGATTTATATTCGTTGTTTCATTTGATTGAATTGTTGACGCTTCAGAAGAGGTTTCGTCTGCTGTATCCGCAAATACATTTAAAGGAAGTGAAAGCACTGCAACAACCAAGGAAACAGACAATAGCATAGACTTCGATTTCATAAATAAAGCCTCCCCAAATATTATTATCAATAGTTAAAAGAGACTCATCAAAAGAGGTAGTTCTAGATGCGCGGATCTTCTTCCCTTCTCACCACGACCTTTTAATATGCACCCTCTTTTTTATGCATATATATAATAGAACGGTATCTATCCTAGAAAGTTACGTATAAAATATCAAATTTTGTTAAAAAATTAATTTAGAATCGATCCGACGAGGCGACAACCGAAAATCAGCAATCTGCTGGAAATCTTGTAGAAGACCTATTTAATATAGGAAGGAGAATCACTATATGAAAGTTTTTGAAACAATCTATGGAATGGGTGGTATAGAAACGGGCGGCTACTTCAGATCTTTAATCGCAGCAGACAGCGAGGAAAACATTAATGTGTTACTGTGCGAAGAACATGATGAGGAAGTGCTGATTACAAGAGTTAAGGAAATGAGTCAAACTACTGAGTACGAGCATGAGCATGTCTTGTCGACTAAAAGGGTTTAACTACACATTCCGAAAATTTAATGCAATAAGGAGGGGCGGTATGGCTTAGAAGCGCCTAAAAGTTGTGGAGTTAACATATGAAGCTGCTAAGACGATTCCGGCCGGCATGTTTAAGAGTAGACTTATTCGCACGTATAAAAGATGAAGATTTTCTATTTATTCCATATTGAAAGGCTAGGTGTCCTGTTTGACATTTGAAAAGCAAAAAGCTGAATTTGAAGCTTTAAAGAAGCTCCCGCCGTATGAAAGAAAGATGCTCCGCCTCCAATCTCAGATTGATTACGAAACCAACAAAAAGGGGTGGTTATTCGGGTTATCGATACGATGCTGAGCTGAAACTCGGTCGCTACACCATCGTTTGACTCTACATTTGACATTTGACTTACCAGCTATATATGCTCTCTAAATAATTCTGGAAATTAATAACTATATATGGTATTATAATACTATCACCAATATCTCCCAATAATGGGATAGGTGAATATCAACGTAAAATTGGAGGGAATGAAAGTGAGAAAATTCAAAAAGAGTTTTTTAGTTTGTTCCGTAGTAGTCGCATTAATGTCGTTGTCGTCCGGTTCAGTCCTTGCTGTTGAATCTCCACCACCATCTGTAACTACCGTAGACTCATCTCTTCCTGAAATCACACCATTCAGCGACACCTTAGTGATCGATAATGCGAATCTCAATAATGGTGGAAATTCTTGGACACAGCCATCTGGATACGATTATGCTAGAGTATTTATTTCCAATTCACAATCCCAAAAACTAAATGTCTACATATCATACAAATTAAATGGTAAGAAAGAAAATATCTATACTGGAACAGTTAGTGCAAACGGCACTTCGACTATTAATGTTACTAACGGAAGTGGGCATGTTTTTTATGTAGATTATAATACAGCTGATGGTACAGTAAGTGGAAAAATTAGCGTACGAGCATCTGACGTACCTCTTTAATTCAACTTCCAGTTTTTATAAACCAACTCAACTTTCGTACCTAATAAATCAATGTTAAAAAGAAGCTATCAGTCTGAACGGGGCTGTCCCAAACTACCATGGCCTAATAATGGCCACCACCATGAATCAAAATGTACTAGGCCTGTGAATCTGCACACTCCATAATGGAGTTGCAGGTCACAGGCCGTTACTTTTTTGCTAGGACGTACTCTGAGTCCCGAACCGGCCTACTGTATCCCGATTACACGGGAGCATTTGCCCCCTACGGCTACCGCAAGGACGAGCAGAACAAACATAAGCTGATTCCTCAAGATTCGTATTGTACAATTCATCTCGTCATCTTCTCTATACAAAAGACTCATTTTCTTCTCCATTAAACACAAACCAAACTCCTGTGTCCTCGATGGGTAGCCTCCTATCCGATTTGATTCAATGTAGATTGGGGCGCTCCATCCATGGCCGGCTAAATCAAAAAAAATAGAGACACCAAACTTTCCCCTTGTAATTGGTGTTATTAATAATGCATGGAAAATATTGAAAAATACAGGAGATTTATAATGGATTATTCGTCAATAGCAAAGGAACCGCGTATCTTATCCAGTAGAATTAACATATAACATGTCTGGTAATTACTCTGAGAGGTGATTCATATTTATGGTGTTTAATAGTAATAACTCTAAAAAAATCCGAAAAAGTTTGTTTATCGGTATAATCGTTGTTGGTTTATCAACAATTATTGCTTGTAATCCTAAAGAAATAAAACAAACACAGTTAATAACTGATTATAATCGCCATTTGATTGGAAAAGAAGGAAGTGGCGATTATATGATATATCGAAACGGGATATATATTGATTCTAATGGAATCGAGTACTCACTAGAAGAATTAAAGAATAGAACACGAAATAGTCTTCCTGAAAACCGGATTATCACAAAGATTATGGAAGAAAATTTTATGCCTTCCTCAATATTCGAGTTAGAAACAAAAGAAAAAAACGGAGTATATATTTCCCCTGAGATTATTACTGTAAATGGTTCATTAAGCGTCTTAACAGATACTAATGGAAGGGGGTGGGAACTAAAAGCTGGTGACTCTGTAGAATATGTATTTGAAAAGTACAAATCGGAGGTGGTTGAAAATCAAATTATATTAATGGGTTACGTTAAAGACGGCGTTCTATATCCATCGCAAAAATTCGATCAATTAAAGGGGAATTACAATTTAACTATTGAGGAATCAGGGCAATATTACTTTTACATAATAAATGCAAGTTCTGATACGATTGCCTTGAAAGAGGGAACTTTAAGGCTCACAAAAAATAACTAATATTTTTATTATTGATTCTACTCTATTAATTTTAAGGAGACAAAAAACAATGAAGAAAAAAATGATGGGTCTAGTATCGGTTTTATTATTGTCACTCTTTCTAGTTACATCGGTAAGCGCTGCAGGATCTACTAGTGGTACCAACGAAGAAGCTTCTAGCACAGATATTAGCTGGGGTTATACAAAGTTTGATGCTGATGGCAATGTAATTGAAGAAGGAATTATTCCAATGCAGATCTCAGATGATGGAACTATCAAGCCTCAATATGCTTGGCGGGGAATAAAAATGTTTAATGGTGATGCGGTGTCATTTTATCCGGATGGTGAACAGCGTGGACTATATGTATACAAAGATACAAATATGAGCATTAGATACCAGCTAGACAGACCTGCTAATCATTATGTTTGGATTAGAGCTTTTTCCACCCCACCTTATGAATGGAGATCTGAGGGTACATTACAAACAGTAACAGACACATATAAGGCTCCAGTTACAGATCATTATCTAGGATATTTTGCTAGTAAGTCCTCTGATCCTTTTACCATCAATATATTTGAGATTAAATTTTAAAATTTTCGCTTGAATACTGTTGAGATTCCTTTGTACAAACTAGACACTGTTTGTAAAATACCGTTAATCAAATGAAAATAAATAAAACAAGGCGGAGCTGCGTAAAATACAGCTCCGTCTTGTTTTATTGCCAACCTTGGGTAACTAAATGTCACAGGACAAGAACATAGTCTTTTAAGAAACCGCGGACTGCGCGGTTTTCTGTTTATAGGGATCAATTTCTTGTCCTTTGCTAGAGACAAGAAATTGATCCCTTAGCCGATAGTAGACAAGAACTTAGTCTCATAGCCAATAGATCTATATCTCATAATTTCCGGGAATAATAGATTTATTCGATTAGGAGAGGAGTTATAAAGTGTGAATAAAACCCGCTGCTATAAAGAAATAGGCGAATTGAGTCGTTTAAAGAGAGAAAAAAAAGGCTTAACTCAAGAGACACTATCACTAATAGTTGAACTTGCCAGACCAACAATTGCAAACATTGAAGTAGGTCGCCAACCCGTACGTATTCACTATCTATATCGAATTGCCAATGCGCTCGAAGTATCCGTTTACGATTTACTACCCAAAATAGAATGAATAAGGAGTGAATTCGGTTAAGGGATCAAGTTCTAGTCCTAGAAGGGACTATGTTCTTGTCCTCAGACACTAAAGTAAAGCGCATGAGGAGGTGATTCCAGTTAGGGAGGAGAAACTATATCATTCGTCGTCTTCTCTACAAAGAAGATGACGAGTTGTGATATAATGGAAAAAGGGAACCCGCATTCATCCGTTCCGTAAGGACAGAAAAACTTGTCATCTTCTATAAATGAGGGATTAACACATGTCGGAAATGTTTGATGTTTATCTTCAGAATCTTGATCGTAAAGGATTGGCCACTTCCACGATTAACAGTCATGATATTCTATTGAATATTCTAGCTTTGGTGGACAGACGCGTTGGCAAAAAGTGAATCTTAAATATGAGCGAGAAAATGAAGTTAAAGCATCCCATTTTGCAGTTTTTTTATGAACTACGGCGCAGTACGCTATGAAAATTACTGAATTTTAAGAAAAAGAATGCCCCTGTGAGGAGAGCCCTGCAAAATGAATACAGTATCTGTAAAATGGAGCCCAGTACCTTGTCGGTACTGGGTTTGTTGTATAATGGAAGAAAAGTAAAAGTGAGATGAGCCTGTTGTTACATGCCGGTGGACAATTAACTGCATCATTCCATGCGGAATTATATAATCTTGTTCCTGAAGATCACTTGTTGCGAAAGATTCATCGCATTGTAGACTTCAGCTTCATTCATGAGTTGGTCGAAAACAGCTATTGCAAATATTATGGCAGACCGGCTAATGAGCCTGAGTTGCTTTTTCGTCTGCTCTTTTTGCAGATCCTTTACAATCTTTCGGATGAGCGAGTTGTTCAGGAAGCGCAGGTGAATTTAGCAAATGGTTTCTTGGCGTTAACCCAGAAGATCCCTTGCCAGATGCCTCGCAATTGTCGTGCTTTCGGAATCATCGCCTTGGTGCAAGTCAAGTGGAAGACGTGTTGAAACACGTGGTGAGTCAATGTGTGGAGAAAGGACTCATTAAGAGTAAAACCATTATTTTGGATGCTACTCATACCCAAGCAAGTAGTCAAAAGCAGCGACCTTTGGACGTGTTACGGGATGCAGCTAAACGTCTTATGCGAACGGTTGTCAAACGACATCCGAAGCTGGTGAAGAGGCTACCATCCATACCTCGTGTAAAAAGCGAACAAGAGGATGCAGAGAAGGTTATGCTTCATTACTTGGCTAAGTTAGGTGAATCCGTGGAGGAACTGCTGCCCGATCATGAAGGGGCCATTAGTGACAAGCTTCAAATTGCTAGACAAATCGTAGAAGATGAGCGGTTGCTGTCCCAAAAGGGTATTCTTTCAGCCATTGATCCAGATGCCCGATTCGCATGGAAAAGCAAAGCCAAATCCTTCTTTGGATACAAAGAGCATTTAGCTATGACAGAAGAAGAAATTATTACAGCGGTTGAAGTCACGCCCGGCAGCAGCGATGATGGAAAACAACTGCCCTCCCTGTTGTCGAAAACGCAAGCAAATGGCATGACGGTAGCGGAAATTATTGCAGATACGGCCTACTCTGGCAAAGATAATCTTGCAGAAATGAAAAAAGAAACCATTCAGCCTGTTATTCCATTTTGATATGGAGAAGTGCAAGACCTGTCCGCTAAGCGAAGGGTGTTACAAACCAGGGTCTAAGAGCAAAACATACTCGATTCGTATCATTGCGGAGCATTACAAGGAACAGATCGAGTTTGAGCTTAGTGATACGTTTAAAGAGCGGATTAAGCGGAGACCCATCATTGAACACAAGAACGCAGAAATAAAGAGGTTCCACGGGATGGCAATAGCCAAATACCGAGGTCTATTTCGCATGCGAATACAGGCGTACCTTACCGCGTTTGTTGTAAATGTGAAACGAATGGTGAAGCTAGTAGAGCAAAAGCAGCGCGCCCTCGGATGATGAACGAGCTGCTTTTTTGTCTTCACGAGTACATTTCCAATTTGAAGCTCACTTCTACTCAAAAGCAAGTCTTTTGCAGGGCTCTCGGTGAGGGCATTCTTTTTTTAGGCACCAAGGAACATGTTCATGTCATCTTCCACATTGGTAATGCCGCCGATACTGAAGTTTTCCACGAGGACTTTGGCGATGTTAGGCGACAGGAATGCAGGGAGCGTAGGGCCGAGATGAATATTTTTCACGCCAAGATAAAGCAGGGCAAGCAGCACGATAACCGCTTTTTGCTCATACCAGGCAATGTTATAGGAAATCGGCAAATCATTAATATCCTCAAGGCCGAATACTTCCTTCAGTTTCAATGCAATCACGACTAGCGAGTAAGAATCATTGCATTGACCAGCGTCCAGGACCCGTGGAATACCGCCGATTTCGCCTAGATCCAGTTTATTGTATTTGTATTTGGCACAGCCTGCAGTTAGAATGACCGTGTCTTTTGGAAGTTCAGCCGCAAAATCGGTGTAATAGTTGCGGGATTTCATCCGTCCATCGCAGCCGGCCATGACGAAGAAGCGGCGGATTGCCCCGGATTTCACGGCATCGACGACTTGATCGGCCACGTTCATTACAGCGGCATGAGCGAAACCGCCGATGATCTCACCCGTTTCAAGTTCCGTTGGAGCTGGGCATCCTTTCGCTTGCTCGATTAGTAGGGAGAAGTCTTTGGGAGCACCGTCTTTTCCTTCTGGAATATGGCGGACACCCGGAAACCCAGTGTTGCCTGTTGTATATATACGGTCCTTGTAACTGTCTTTCGGCGGAACGATACAGTTGGTCGTCATTAATATCGGTCCGTTAAAGGCTGCGAATTCGCTATTCTGCTTCCACCAGGCATTCCCGTAATTGCCTACAAAATGCTCATATTTCTTGAATGCCGGATAATAGTGAGCAGGCAGCATTTCACTGTGCGTGTACACGTCCACGCCGGTACCTTCCGTCTGCTTCAGCAGCTCCTCCAAATCCTTAAGATCATGACCGCTTATGAGAATGCCGGGCCGGTTGCTTACCCCGATATTTACCTTCGTAATTTCCGGATTTCCGTAAACGGAAGTGTTCGCTTCATCAAGCATCGCCATTGCGTTTACGCCGTATTTACCGGTTTCCATCGTCAAAGCTACCAGATCCTGCACTTCAAGGCTGTCGTCAAGCGTGGCGGCTAGCGCACGGCGCATAAAACGGTTTAATTCGTTATCATCCTTCTCCAGATGAAGCGCGTGGTACGTATAAGCAGCCATCCCCTTCAAGCCGTAAGTAATCAATTCGCGCAGCGAGCGGATGTCTTCATTGCGGGTCGAGAGGACGCCAACCGTACGTGCTTTTTCATCAAAAGAAGCTTCGTTATCCGCTTGCCAGACGGCAGCATCAGGGAGATTGCCGGTTCCTTCCGGATATTGTTCGTTATAATAGGTGCGCACCTCGCCGCGGAGCTCTATCGCTTCCCGGACTCTTCCCACAAAAACCTCGCGGTCAAAGTTGGCGTTCGTAATTGTTGCAAACAAGGAGTCCATCATAAACAGCGATACGCGCTGTTCAAGCACCTCCGGCAGCTGGACATCCAGACTGAGAAAAGAGATACCTTTCAGCAAATAAATCAGTAAATCTTGCAGGTTTGCCACATCATGCGGTTTGCCGCATACTCCGACAATGGTGCAGCCTGTTCCTTTGGATGCTTCCTGACATTGAAAGCAGAACATGGACGGCTGATGCTTTAAGGTCTCTTGGGCGTTGTTATTCATTATTTTCTCCTCCCGGTTTCGTGAATTCTCGTTAAAGTCAGTATAAGATTGCCTCGCAATTGGACTGTTGAAGACAGTATACTTCGCTCCCACAACCGACATAGTGATTGGAATCACAATTTCTTAAGTAGTGAGTTTAATCACAAACCCGGTCCGTTTCTTCTTTTAAACTGGAATTAATGACCTAAGAAGAAATGAGGAGAGAACATGTCGATTTTACCTCAAAAGAATGAACTGGGATTTTTCGAGATCCGTCTCGAATCCATCGGCGGGCTTGGCGCCAATCTGGCCGGAAAAATGCTGGCCGAAGCCGGGGTTACCGGCTCCGGACTTAACGGTTCGAATTTTTCCAGCTATGGTTCGGAGAAAAAAGGGTCGCCAGTGAAGAGTTTCGTAAGGTTCTGCGATTCCGAGGTGGAAATCCGCGATCACAGTCCCATTGAGCAGCCGCATGTCGTCGGCGTATTTCATGAAGCATTGTATAAGACGATAGATGTCATAAGCGGATTACAGCCTGATGGAACGGTGCTTGTGAATACGGCGCGAGACCTTTCCAAAGTGGCCGTTGATCTGAACATGACGCAGGGAACGCTGGCCGTAGTTGATGCGCTGAAAATTTCCGTTGAGGAAAAAACCAAAGTGAATACGGCAATGCTGGGGGCTTTGTTCCGGATTTGCAGCTTCCTAAACCCGGACGATATGCGGCAGGTTATCCGCACAACATTTGAGAGAAAGCTGCCCCACCTTGTGGAAGCGAATTTGCGGACCTTTGACAGAGGATATAACGAAGTCCAGTTCCTTTCCTTGGGAAATGGCTCAGAGCTTATAGACCCAATCGCTTTCGCAAGACCGCAGCCGATTCTTGGATATGAAACGCAGGAGCTGGGCGGGATTCTGAACGTTACGGCGAACAGTGTCTTGAAGGATCTTAGCGGCTCCCGGCAGGGATATTTGCCAGAGTACAAGATAGAGGACTGCATTCACTGTGCCGCCTGCGATACGGTATGTCCGGATTTCTGCATCGTGTGGGAGAAGAAACCGGATAAGCGCGGGAATATGCAGATGTTTATGAAAGGTATCGATTATCAGTATTGCAAAGGCTGCCTGAAGTGTATCGAAGCTTGTCCGACCACCGCTTTGGCTGCCATGTTAGAAGAGCCGCATTATGCGGAGCAGCACCGTGTGCCGCAATCATTTCCCTATTTAACTGCGGAGGGAGTCAGATCATGAATATGCAAATTCAAGAAACAGCGGAGAACAAGCTGGCCGCTCAAACGGCAGTCTTCGAATCGGGCAACGAAATGGCTGCCATGGCGGCTGCCCAGATTAACTATCACATTATGGGTTATTTTCCGATTACACCTTCTACGGAAATCGCCCAATATCTTGACATGATGCGTACACGCGGCGAACACGACATCAAGCTGATTCCAGCTGACGGCGAACATGGATCGGCGGGGATTTGCTACGGTGCGGCCGCAGCCGGAGCACGGGTATTCAATGCTACCAGCGCGAATGGTTTCCTGTATATGATCGAACAGCTTCCTGTGCAGGCGGGCACACGTTTCCCGATGGTCATGAATCTGGTGACGCGTGCAGTCAGCGGACCGCTGGATATTCGTGGTGACCATTCGGATCTTTACTACGGTCTGAATACCGGCTGGGTGATTTTGACCGCCCGTTCACCGCAGGCAGTTTATGACATGAATATCATGGCGCTGCGAATCGCTGAACATGAAGACGTACGCCTGCCGGTCATTGTAGCTTATGACGGATTTTTTACATCACACCAGAAACGCCGGGTACAAATATTTACGAACCGGGAAACCGTTCAGGAGTTTGTAGGGGAAAAGGCGCCGGAATATCCACATGTGCTGGACGAGAACAACCCGATCGTTGTTGGGGCTTATATGAACGGCGACGATTTGATGAACAACCACTTCCAACAGTCAAACGCCATGTACCGTGCGGGCGAGGTGTTCAAGGAAGTGGCAGAGGAATACGCAGCTTTATCCGGAAGATCCTATTCGCCGCTTGATCTGTATCGCATGGAAGACGCGGAGGTGGCTTTATTCCTGCTCAATTCGGCGGCCGAATCCTCCAAAGACGTCGTGGATCGGCTGCGGGCGAAAGGAATTAAAGCGGGCGTAATCAGTCCGAATATTCTCCGGCCGTTCCCGGCAAGAGAAATCCGCGAGGCGTTGACAGGTGTCAAAGCACTGCTGGTTGGCGAACGTGCCGATTCTTACGGTGCGCACGGGGCCAATCTGACCCATGAGGTCAAAGCGGCCCTGCAGGAAATCCGTGGTCCGCAGCCTATTGTGCTGTCCCGCATATTTGGACTTGGCGGGAAAGACTATTACGCGGATGACGCGGAAGCTTTTTTTGCCTTGACGATCGAGGCCATGGAGCTCGGTTATGCCAAAGTGCCGTTTGATTATTACGGCCAAACACCGGGAGCTGAGGAGCAGAGGCTGCAGCCGGTCATTGCCCCGATGAATGGAGACACCTTTAAATCTGGCCTGATCACCGTAAAGGTAGATGAAGAGACAAGCAAACTATCCGTTAAAGTACCGCCGATGCGGGCGCTTGCCGCGAAACCGAAACGGTTTGCTTCCGGTCACGGAGCCTGCCCGGGCTGCGGTATTTTCCCGGCGCTGGAGCTCTTTTTCAAAGGGATTGAAGGCAATGTCGTTACTTTATTCCATACCGGCTGCGCTTATATCACAACAACGGGTTATCCATATAACTCGCATAAGCAGAGCTTCATTCATAATTTGTTCCAGAACGGACCGGCTACTTTATCCGGCACGGTAGAAGCGTTCCTTGAGAAGAAACGCCGCGGGGAAATCGAAGTTCCTGAGGATTTCACTTTTGTGATGGTGACCGGAGACGGCGGCATGGACATCGGGATGGGTTCGGCCATCGGGACGGCGCTGCGGGGCCATAATCTGATCATTCTGGAATATGATAATGAAGGCTATATGAACACTGGTGCACAGCTTTCGTATTCTACACCATTAGGACACATGACCAGTACGTCGGGTGTCGGCAAACAGCAGCAGGGCAAAGCGTTCCATCACAAAGATACGGTACAAATGATGGCGGCGGCACATATTCCCTATGTATTCACGGGGACGGAAGCATTCCCGCAGGATCTTGTGAAAAAGGCGGCGAAAGCGCAGTGGTACGCTCAGAATGTAGGTACTGTCTACGGCAAACTGTTGATCACATGCCCGCTGAACTGGAAATCGAGCGATAAGGATGGGGAGAATATCGTCCGCGCGGCCGTGAATTCAAACTTCTTCCCACTGTATGAAGTAGAGCAGGGAGAAACGAACATTACGTACGATCCTGAAGCGAAGAAGAAACGGGTACCACTCAGCGACTGGCTGAAATACATGGGCAAATCAAGACATCTGCTCAAGGAAGAAAATAAAGAAATGCTTGGCCAATTTGAAAAAGAAGTGGAGCGCCGCTGGTCGATTCTAAAAGCAAAACACGAAAACCCACTGTTATAAAATATTCAATTCAGCATACTAGGATTTACAGCAACGGAGCGGGAGAAGTCCCGCTTCTTTTTTTGTTTATAAATTATGATTAGGGGCCTTGACCTTCACATGATGTGATGGTTTAGTATGTGAGATATTAGTTAGCCGGGGAGGTAATCTTATCAATATTAGTGAATTGTCTCGAAAAATCGGAGTGAGTCTTCGTTCCTTGAGATACTACGAAGAAATAATTACCTCGGTGAATCAGGTGCAATTCAGCCAGCAATCGTTACAGATATCTATAATGAGCCGAAAAATGAAGCTGGTACTGTGCTAAGCGTGAAAACTGCATTAGAAAAATGGAATATATCTTCTACAATTTCAGCGAGTTCTTTATCTTTTGGGACGGGATGAAGATAAAGGGCGGCAAACGGTTAAAGAGATACAAAGAGAAGGACTATCTGTTGAATTACAAGTAGTCGATGTAAATGATGTACAGAGTATCAGGCAGATGATCGAAAGAGTAAAAGATGATTTTGGTCGTCTTGATGTTCTCGTGAATAATGCAGGAATTATTTTGGATCGGGGAGTTTCTGTGTTGGATGTTGAAGAGTCCGTAATGAGAGAGACATTTGAGACTAATTATTTTGGTGCCTTACGAATGTTTCAAGCTTCAGTCCCTAAGAGAGAGTAACGATGACGATATGATTAGGCATTTTGATTCAGTTTCAGGAATAGAAGAAATTTAATGATTTTATTTTGGAGGACTCTTATAAGTTAAGGGTTCTTTTTTGTCGGCTGTTATGCCTTTAATTCATCTGTGTCCGGCCTGTGTTAGATCTGTGCGGATCGGAAAGGGACCAGGAAGATGGCCGCGCTTGGCCGCAGTCGATGCAACCGGAGGGCGGCCCTGGAGCTGCATACTGCACGGATGCGGACGGGACACCAGGAAGGTGGAATTGGAGGCATCTTGAGAAGTACCCAAATGCTGCACCGAGTGTTTTATAAAAAGCTCAGTTTTGTATTAGTAGCGTAGCCGCTGCACATCGTAGTATGTTGGTCATTTAATCAAAACCCCGTCTCTCTGCAAAAAAGATCGACAAAAATATCAAAAAAATCGTAACCATTTCCAGGATTTAGGAGTCCTAATTAATAGATCAACTTATTATAGTGTGACTAGGAAATAACTAATCACTAATCATCGACTTATAGAACAAGAAAAAGGTGGTGTGTTACAGGTAGATCAGGTTTCTGAAGAAGTAGCTTGAGAGCAGCTACAATACTAGCAAGCTCTTAAAACTAATTTTGAAGGGATTTGATTTGGTGAAGTTTAAACGAATTTCTATTCTATTATCTCTCATTGTTGTTTTTATGTTGGTTACACCGTTAAGTGCATTCGCTCAAACATCAGATTTACCAGAATCTGATTTAAACTCGTTACCAAAAGAACTTGCAGCTGCACTTGAGTTAGGTAACAATACAGTAGTGATTTCTGATAAGGAACAAATAGAAAAACTATCTTTGGAAGATAGAAGCTTATATCAAGAGGGAAAGCTGCCGATCCGTATTGAATATGAATACGTTGCAATGCCCGATATTGAAAACGAAAATAATCCAATATCACCTCTTGCCTTGCGTGTTATAAATGTAAGAGATCAAGGACACGGATGGTATGATCCAAGTTCAGATATGTATAAAGAATTCGTTATTGATGGTCCAGATACATTTGTAATCTCTGAGAGCACAAAAAAAATAACTACCGTTTTTAATTCACTTGGTGTAAGTTACAGTGCAATCAACGCTGCAACTAACTTTACTATTGGTAAAGAGGAACTAGTTACTTTCACAAGTAATACGCCAGTAAAAGCTGGTGAAAGGTTACACGCTCAATGCTATACCACATACCATAAAAAAACCTTCGATGTATACGATGAGACCTCTTCCGGTGGTGGTACAACTGGGACTTACGTCGGTTCCGGTGAAGCAGTAAGACCCACTGGGACTTTTATTAAAAAGACATTTTATTGAAAAAAAGAAGGTGTTTATCTCCCCTCAGATTGTCGAGAAACCCTGGCCTTTCTAAAGGTGCAGGGTTTCTATTCGTATTAAACAGGTTAAAAACAGGGTGTATAGTGTGTAGATGCCATTCTCAGCAATCGGCGAGAGCCACTGTAACTTGAATAAGTACAGGGTATTCTCACCACTCCTTTTGTACATGAGTAAGTATCATTGTTATTATATGACATATAATAAGACCATCAAGTAAGGAGTAAAAGGAGTAATGTTATGAAAAACCTTAGAGCACGATTACTCTTATTAATGAGTTCAATTGCAATAGCAACTTGTTGTTTTTTAATGCTAGAACAGAGTAGTACCGCAAAGCAAATTTCAGAAAATAAAATCAAAACGATTGAATTTGAAAGAAACTCACCGGCCGAGGAAAGAGCTACGTTAGATAATCAAGTAATAACGGATCGAAAAGAACTTGAAAAAATCGCAAAAAATGAAAACTTAGATTCTGTTCCGATTAGAATTGAAACAGAGTATAGTGGGCCATAAAAAGCGAGCTTCTAAAACGGAAAAGTTTAGCTCCGTCTCATCCCCTTCAACCAGCAACCAATACCGGAATCAAAGAACACAGAAGCCTGGTCGATGAGTGTCACCGACCAGGCTTCTTCGATTTGATGAATGAAAATAGGTATGGGCGTATCGTTAATATCTCTTCCGGATTAGGGTCCTTTGAGATTCTACAAGGATTCTTAGGTTTAAAAGGGTCAACATCAGCTTATCGCATTTCTAAAACGATGCTTAATGCTCTGACATGCTTGGTTGCACAAGATGTGGCTGATATGGGGATCAAAGTTAACGCTTTTTGTCCGGGCAGGGTGCAAACGGATATGGGAGGGGAGGAGCAGATGCACCCCAAACAATTGAGGAAGGAGCAGATACGGCTGTTTGGTTGGCGCTACTTGGCGAAGATGGTCCTAATGGAGGCTACTTTCGTGAACGCAAGCCAATTGCTTGGTAGATTTTTCGTGCTAAAACAGAAGTTAGTCAATGGGCCAAGGGATTTGAATCCCTTGGTTTTAATATTTTCATTCGTTGTCTATGGTTGTGCGGAATTTGCGGTCTAGCCTCATGAAGCAAATGGCTATGGAGAACTATAACCTAAGAGGTGCTTTTTAAGTTATAATAATAAAAAATTTATGAAAAAACGTGGGAGGGTTAAATCATGCAGAGATCCTGGTACAAGCGTCTATTGCTCTCCTATATGCCCATTTTTGTTATTGTGATTACCTTTATATTTTTTGTGTTCTTTCAGCTGTTTAGCGAACAGAGCCGACGGGAGGCACTTAATGCCAATAAATCGCTATCCTTGCAAGCGATGCGAATGGTGGACACGTCTCTGAAGGTGATCGACAATATGATCGTTCTTGAAAGCATCAACAGCAAGGCTTTGAACGATTTTTTCAAATCTACTGCCGTGAGCGATCCATATATCAATATCCAGGCTGTTAAGAAGCTTAAGGAGATCATTAATTATTATCCCTTGATCGATTCGATTTATCTGGTGAGAAATTCGGACGGTTATGTGCTCAGCGATGCCACGAACGGATACATAAGTACATATCCGGACCATAAATTTATCGAGCAATATCAAGTATCGAAAACGCCGAAATGGACAGGCGCGAGAAATTTTGAACAATTTACAATGAAAGGCGGCAAACAGGTGGTCAGCCTGGTCAGAGGATCGCCTTATATGAAAAACGATTTTGGCATGATCGTCGTCAATGTGAGCGCGGAATCTTTGAACAAGCTTACCCAAGAGATGCTGGATTCCAAGATGAGCTTCATTCAGGCCCAGGATGCTTCCGGAAATCATCTGTTCGGCACCTCGATGGATCGCCCGCCATCTCAAGTTAATTCCCAGTACGTATCAAGCTATACGAATTGGAAATATGGAAGCGGTTTGTTGAACAATAGTTTTGTAAGCGCTATCTCTTATCTGTATAACCTTTGGTTTATCATCGGTCTTGGCATGATTGCCATCGGCTTCCTATGGATGATTTATGTTTCCAGGCGCAACTCCAAGCCCATTGAGGCAATCGCCGCCCGATTCAGCAGCTATTCGCTTCCGGTGGTGAGCGGAGGTCGGGGGAAGGGGAAGCCGGATGAATTTGCTTTTATCGAATCCGCCTTTGACAACATACTGGAACAATTCAAGGAATATCAGGAGAAATACCGTGAGGATCTCCATGTCAGAACCCGGTATATGTTCCGTCAGCTGATCGAAGGGGACTCTCGTCTGTCTATTTCCGAATGGAAATCTGAAGCGGTTCGGCTGAATTTGCCGCTGCCGCTGGATCGATATCGTATCCTCATCCTTGAAATCGATAAGTATGGCGATTTCTGCCGGGACTATTCCAAAGCCGATCAAGATCTGCTTAAATTCACCCTGCGGACGGTCGTGGATGAGATCGCTTCGAAAAAGGACTGCCGGCTGTGGTCGGAATGGACTTCACCTTCCAATCTGTCCATTATGCTGTTTGAAGAACAGGATCAGGACAAGTTCGAGGAGGCCGTACTGGTCCCGGTTGCAGAACAAATCCTCGCATGGACGCACCAAAACTTGAAATTTACGATTACGATTGGCATAGGCGGATCCACAGATCAAATTGGCGATATTCCGCACTCTTATAAAGACGCGATGCAAGCTTTAAAGTATAAAATCGTGCTCGGTGAAAACCGGCTGATCCGCAGCGAGGATATTTCGAGTCATGGCATCGTCGAGGTCTATACACATTTAGGTGAAATCCGCTCGATCATCCAGTCCTTCAGAATGCTGAAAGAGCATTGGAGTGACGATTACGATCAATGGTTTGAACAGCTGAAGAACAGCTTCCTGACCAATGATGAAATATTCAGCCTGATGAATTACCTTATTTATTATATCGGCCGCGAAATGTCGGGACTGGGCAAGGAAATTTACAACAAGTGGATACAGGAGGGATTGCCGAAGCTGACAGTAAAGGTAGACAATTCTTACTCCTTGGAGCAGCTGAGACAGGAAATCAAACAAGTGCTGACGGATCATTATGAACAGATGAAACAGATTCAGGATGGAAACCAATACTCCAATATGATCAGAAACATATGCAGCCTAATCGAGTGCGATTATGCCAATCCGGATCTTTCCCTTGAAATGCTGGGGGAACAGTATCAGCTGAGCGCCAAATATGTAAGTAAATTGTTTAAGGAAAACACCGGACAAAGGTTCGTTGATTTCCTGATCGATATTCGAATGAAGGAAGCGAAGCGGCTGCTGACGGAAACGGACTATTCCGTGCAGGAGATTGCAGAGCGGGTCGGATACGCCCACGCCATTTCGTTTACCCGCGTTTTCAAGAGGACGGCTGGAGTTACCCCGGGCGAATACCGGAATAACCGGAAGGCACAGCAGCGTGGAGAAAATGATTCAGTAGTAGAAAACGGTTAAGGCGGCGATCAAACATCGCTGCCTTTTTTGATTGGAAATGTACCCGTTTTTAAGGCAGTCCGCTCGCCTCCAGTAAACCTTGATGCGTTTTTACGAGGAGACCTTGGCGAAAACGGTTAGTCGATTTTATTTTTGTTTCTTGTTGCCGGATGACATTGTTGTATACACTCGGTTTACATCGCAAGGACCTGAAAGTAGGAATGGACGAAAGGAGTTAACCAGCATGCCGAGACTGAACTCTAGGCTTCAAACTGAACCAAGCCTGGACCGGAAACACCCCCTACAATTGAAAGCGCTGCCAGAAGGGGGGAGAGGAAGGTCAAGAAGAAAACAAATTAAGCGTCATTGGCAGCTGTATCTCGTTCTGCTGCTGCCCATTCTTTATTTGATCATTTTTAAATACGTACCGATGGCCGGTATTGTAATCGCATTCAAAAATTATAACGTCATCAAGGGAATCTGGGGAAGCGACTGGGTCGGACTGAAATATTTCCACCAGTTCTTCGATTCGCCGAACTTCTGGCTCTACATTAAAAACACACTTGGCATCAGTTTCTATGGATTGATCGTAGGTTTTCCCGCCCCAATTCTTTTGGCACTCGCGCTGAACGAAATTCGCAACGGTCTATTCAAGAAGACGGTGCAGATGGTATCTTATGCCCCATATTTTATTTCTACAGTCATCATGGTTTCGATTATTGTCGTCAACCTGACGCCAAACGTTGGGATGATCAGCAAATTTTTTGAGATGCTTGGTATGAGTAATACGAATTTTATGGGCATTCCGGGTCTGTTTAAGTCCATTTACGTCTGGTCGGATGTCTGGCAGTTTACAGGATACGGAGCGATTATTTACATTGCAGCGCTGTCCGGCGTCAACCCGGAGCTGTACGAGTCAGCCAAAGTTGATGGCGCGTCCCGCATCCAAAAGATTCTAAACATCGATATCCCGAGCCTCATTCCCGTATCGGTCATTCTGCTCATTCTCAATCTAGGCAACATCATGAAACTAGGCTTTGAAAAAATATACCTGATGCAAAATCCGCTTAACTTAAGCACGTCAGAAGTCATATCCACTTATGTGTACAAGGTTGGTTTGCTGGGATCCAGCTTCAGTTTCTCGACGGCAATCGGTCTATTCAACTCGGTCATTAACCTTATACTGCTGGTGTCCGTCAATTACATCGCCAGAAAGCTGTCTAACAGCAGCTTGTGGTAGGGATATCCCGCTTTTCGAAAAAAACAAAACCAACTCCGGAAAGAGAGGAGACTTTATGTTCAATAAAACGGCTATACGTGAATCGAAAGGCGATCGCCTCTTCATGTTCTTGATCTATCTGTTCTTGTCATTGGTTCTTATTGCTGTAGCTGTACCATTGATCTACATTGTAAGCTCGTCCTTCAGTTCGCCTCAAGCAGTCGTAACGGGCAAAGTTTGGCTGTTTCCTGTAGATTTTACGCTGGACGGCTACAAGGCGGTGTTCAATAATCCGCAAATCGGCGTCGGCTATCTGAACTCCCTCTTTTACACCGTCGTCGGCACGATCATTAATGTAACACTAACGATTATGCTAGCTTATCCGCTGGCGAAGAAGTCGCTTTACGGCCGCAATTTCTTCATGGTTCTGCTGGTGATCACGATGATGTTCGAAGGAGGACTGATTCCTTATTACCTCGTCGTTAAAAATCTCCATCTGCTGGATACGCGGTGGGCCATGATTTTACCGGGGGCACTGGGGGTATTCCAGGTTATCGTCGCAAGGACGTTTTTCCAAACCACGATTCCCGATGAATTGGCGGAAGCCGCGGAGCTGGACGGATGCAGTGACATCCGGTTCATTTTCAGCATCGTCCTGCCGTTGTCCAAACCCATTATTGCGGTCATGACGTTGATGTATGCGGTCGGCCATTGGAATGCTTATTTTGATGCACTGATCTTTTTAAGAAAGCCTGACTTGTTTCCGCTTCAAATCATTCTCCGCAATATTCTAATCCTGAATACAGTCGATGCTTCCATGATGGCTGATGTGAGCCAGATGCAGGCGCAGCAGGGGCTTAAGGATTTGCTGAAATACTCCTTGATTGTTGTTGCCAGCGTGCCGGTGCTCGTCATATATCCTTTCGTCCAGAAACATTTTGTCAAAGGCGTCATGATCGGCTCGCTGAAGGGCTGATCATGAAGAGCGATAATGGCATCAAGGAGGTGAGGCTGTACATTATTCAGATACGGCAAAAGCTCGTGGCGGCACAGGAAAGGGGCCAAGCGCCCGAAATACTGATGATAAACGGGGGGTATATTCGATGGAAAAGAGCATGAAGAAGAAAAACTGGCTAGGCTTCATCAGCTGCCTGATGGCTTGCATGCTGCTGCTTAGCGCCTGCAGCGGCACCAAATCGGCCGATTCCGGCGATCAGGCAAACGGCAAAACGGCTGCAGATGAAGATTTGTTTACGCCTGTCGGTTCCTATCCGATCGTGAAGGAGCCTATGACCATTAAAATGTTCGCACCTCAATACGCGTCGATCGAAAACATGGATACCAACCTATTTACCAAACATCTTGAAGAGAAGACGAACATCAATATCGCTTGGGACCTTGTACCGGAAAATGCTTTGAACGACCGCAAGCAGCTCATGCTGGCCGGCGGCGATTATCCTGAAGTCATTCTCCAAGGGAATTTGACCAAGGAAGAGCAAATGAAGTATGGGTCGCAGGGCGTGTTTATCCCTCTGAATGATTTGATAGACCAATATGCACCCAATATCAAGAAAGCGATGGAGGATATCCCTTACATGAAAGCCTCCATCACGACTCCGGACGGCAACATCTATGCATTGCCGCAGGTCAATGAATGCTACCATTGTGACAATGCGCTCAAAATGTGGATCAATAAAAAATGGCTCGATAAAGTGGGACTGCCTGTTCCAACGACAACTGACGAATTTTATACTGTGCTGAAAGCGTTCAAAGAGAAGGATCCGAACGGCAACGGCAAACAAGATGAACTCCCACTGACAGGCTCGGATGAAATGTGGGCAGGCAACGTCTCCGCCTTCCTGATGAACTCGTTTATCCTTGATGATTACGTCGACAAGGGTTCGGGTACGTTCCTCCGCGTCATTGATGGCAAAGTTGATTTTACGGCAAACAAAGAAGAGTGGAAGCAAGGCATCCTTTATCTGAATCAATTGTACAAAGAGGGATTAATTGATCCCGCAGCCTTTACCCAGAATGCGGATGCGATTCAACAAATGGCCAACCGCGAACCGGACAATATTATGGGTACGCTTTCAACTGCATTAATTAGTTATGCTTACAGCATGGATGATAAGGCGCCGCGTCATAAAGATTATGTTGCCCTGCCTCCGCTAAAAGGCCCGAATGGTGTGCAGCAGACGCTGAATTTTGCGGGAATCGCTGTCTCACAATTTGCGATTACGAATAAAGCGACGAGCGAGCAGCAGATTGCCGCCATCCGGTTAGCGGATTATCTGTATACGGAAGAAGCGATCCTGTTGCAGGAATATGGCCCTGAAGGCAAAGGGTGGCGGAAAGCTGAATCCGGAGAAAAGGGTATGGATGGAAAGCAGGCTAAATATACAGCTATTCCTATCCCCGACAAAAAGCCGACGCATAATGACGGTTGGGAGCAGATCGGTCCATCACTGAGAACCTACGCTTATCGCGCGTCCTGGACAGCTCCTCAGGATCCGCTCGCTCCCGATGGATACGGTACCCGTCTGAATCAAGTCTCCAAGGAATATGAACCGTATCAATCCAAGGAGCAATATCCAGGGGGATTGTTCATAGCGCTTGAAGATGCCGAGCTCGTAGCTCAGATCAAGACAACGCTTGTCGACTACGTGAAATCCAATATGGCGCAGTTTATTACAGGCTCCAAAGATATTAACAAAGAATGGGATGCATATGTGAAAGGGCTGGATGGCATGCAGCTGAACCAGTACCTGGAAATCTATCAAAAGGCATTGGATGCCGGAAAATAATGCTAAATCGGTTCACTGCGCACGGGTCTCCCTTGCGCAGGGGATCATCATTTTCATAGAAAGCAGGTGTATGATTCAATGAATGAACTTGCAAAGCCATCTCCACAGCAGCTGGCATGGCAGGATATGGAGCTGGGTATGTTCTGCCATTTCGGTATGAATACGTTTTGCGATCAGGAATGGGGAGACGGGACGGATTCAGCGGAAATCTTCAATCCGGAGCAGCTTGATGCCCGGCAGTGGGCTAGAACCGCAAAACGCGCGGGCTTCAAATATCTGGTATTGACCGCAAAGCATCATGACGGATTCTGTCTGTGGCCAACGAAAACGACCGATTACTCCGTGAAGTCCAGTCCGTGGAGGGACGGTAAAGGGGATGTTGTCCGTGAAGTTGCCGATGCCTGCAGAGAGGAAGGGCTCCAGTTCGGGCTGTATCTGTCCCCCTGGGACCGACATGAACCTTGCTATCCCGATAAAGAGGCTTATGATGATTTTTATGCGGAGCAATTAACGGAGCTTTTGACCGGATATGGACCGCTGGTCGAAGTATGGTTCGACGGAGCCGGTTCCCAAGGCAGGGAATACGATTGGAACAGAATCATCGGTCTGGTGGATCGATACCAGCCGGATGCAATGGTCTTTAATATGGGACGCCCGACCATCCGCTGGGTAGGGAATGAAGACGGCGTCGCCCCTTATCCGTGCTGGAATACGGCCACCACGGCGAAGGAGAGTATGTTCACCAGCGATATGATGACCTGGATGGAAGGAACCCCGGGCTGGGTACCGGCTGAATGCGATGTTCCGATCCGCAAGCTTCACTGGTTCTGGCATCCTGACGATGAAGCAAGCTTAAGAAGCCTGGAGGAAGTACTGGATATTTATTACCGCTCGGTCGGCCATGGCGCTACGCTGCTCTTAAATATATCCCCGGACAACCGCGGGCTGCTGCCTGAAGTGGATGTGAAGCGTGTCATCGAATTCGGAGATGAAATCCGCCGCAGATTCGGGCAGCCGGTTGGCCAAACGAGTGGAGAAGGAAGCGAGCTGCTTCTGAAGCTGGAGCATAGCCAGCCAGTAAATCACGTAATCATCATGGAGGACATAACCCATGGGGAGCGTGTGCGTGAATACGCGCTTGAAGCATACAGCCAAGGCGAATGGAAAGAGCTTGTACGTGGAAGTGCGATTGGGCATAAAAAAATCGACCGGTTCGACACCGTCGAAACCGATCAATTGCGTGTCAGAATCCTTTCCAGTGTGGTGAAACCTTTGATCCGCAATTTGGCCGTATATCACGTGGAATGATTTTCATAAGTGAAATTAGTAACCAAAAACAGACTGCCGCGGCAGTCTGTTTTTCGTATTTAGTACTTCGTCTCCATTTCTTAAACGGAAGCTTAGAAAATACTGTCTGGGTATCTTGATTCTACGCGCTAATCACGTTACCGCAATAGTCACATTCCTTCTCATCGTTAGGATATACGATGATCCTGGCTCCGCAGCTTGGGCATTCCAGGGATTTAGGTCCGCGCCCCCGATCCTCGCTTTCATCGTATTCATCTGCATATTCCTCATCAACATATTCATATTCTTCGTCTTCGTACTCCTCATCACCGTATTCGTCTACATATTCTTCATCATAATCATCATCATAGGCTTCATGATACTCTTCGGTCTCAAGGTCGAGGATGCCATTTTGGATTCGGCCGAAGGGCAGCATGTGCTCTGTGATCATAAAATTCAAGTCTCGAATGACGTGATTGGGAGATTGTTTCGTCGCTACGGCGATATGATCAATCTCTTTGATTCTTCTGTTTATAACAAGGTGGTAATACTGGTGCAATAATAAGCTGAATTTGCGATCTGCCCGGCTGCCCAATATGAAAAAAGCGATAGCCGGAATTAGAAGTATTACTCCATATAGCCAGGCAGAATCCCAGAAAAGTTGAACATCCTCAGGGTTGTTGAGGTCAAAAGCTAAAATAAATAATCCCATGATTAAAATATAAGTATAAACCCAAAGCCATCCAATCAGTCGATGATTTCTTCCCTTGCGAGAGTGATGAACATGAGTCGTAAGTACACGGAATAATGTCATCAAGAGACCGACGGGATATAATGTGAAGGCGAGTGTTAAAATGACACGGTCGAACTTGGAATATTTCGATTTATAAGGTAAATAATCTTCCATCCTTAGTACTCCTTTTCATACGGTTCTATCTGGTTCTAATATACTATCATTGTATACGATTTATGGTCTTTGTTGTTGCATGATTTGGAAAAATACGGTGCAACATAGAAGCAGATATTCCATTCAATATGTGGGACATGTTATGGGTTGTTTTTTGGCAGGCGTTTATTCATGCTTTGCGTAAGGACACTCGTGACTTCAGTCGTGAGAGGAATTGCGTTTTTTTCCTCCTTAGAATCATCGCAAATGCTCCTTCTTTCTCAAAAAACAAACAACTACTTTGGACTAGAACAACGTTTGGTATAATGGTAAATATAAACGTTACGTCCCTGTTCCTACTTCGATCCTCACGGAAAGGATGGGTGAGATCTGTTGAAGCTAACGGTTACCGCCAAAATCAAAATTTTACCTTCACCAGAGCAGAAAGAGTTGTTGTTCCAGACACTCCATGCCTATCGGATGGCCAGCCAATTTGTATCGAAGCTCGTCTTTGATGAGAAGGTGCTCCACCAACAGAAGCTGCATCTCTTGACGTATCGCAAGCTTCGTGCCGATTTCGGGCTTCGCTCTCAAATGGCCAATCGGTGATGAAGACGGTCATTGCCCGCTATAAGTCCATTCAAGGAAATGGGCATCCCTGGACTCTTGTACGATTCAAGAAGCCGGAACTCGATTTGGTCTGGAACCGCGATTACTCCATGCGAAACCCAATGTTTTCAGTCAATACCTTATCCGGGAGGATCAAGGTCCCCTTTGAAAGCAAAGGCATGGAACATTATTTGGATGGAACATGGACATTCGGTACAGCCAAACTGGTGCATAAGCGCGGAAAGTTCTTCTTGCATATCCCCGTGACCCAACCTGTGGACGAACCGTCCGTGCATGACATCGAAAGAATCGTCGGTGTAGATATGGGGATCAACTTTATCGCCGTCAGCTATGATTCGCGGGGAACAACCGCATTCTTCCACGGCAGAAGGGTCAAGAACCAGCGTTCAAAGTACAAGCGGCTTCGCAAGCGGCTGCAACAGGTTGGAACAGCTTCCGCCCGCAGAGCGATCAAGCGTATCGGACAGCGAGAAAACCGTTATATGACCGATGTCAACCATCGGATATCGAAGGCACTCGTTGACCGGTACGGAGCGAATACCTTATTCGTTGTGGAAGATTTAACGGGCATTCGCCATGTGACAGAACGTGTTCGCATCCGGGATCGATACGAGAGCGTGTCATGGTCGTTTTACCAACTTCGTCAGATGATCGAGTACAAAGGGATTCGTTCAGGCGCCAAGGTGATCGCAGCGAATCCGGAGTACACGTCTCAGAAGTGCCCGAAGTGCCTGCGTACAAACAAAGCGAACCGCGACAGGAAAAAGCACCACTTCTGTTGCAGAGAGTGCGGCTACGGCTCTAATGATGATCGAATTGGAGCCATGAATCTTCAGCGCATTGGAATGAAGTACATCGCTGAAGTGGCTGTGTAGGTATACCTGTACAGCCGGGCAGCAGTCAACCTGCCTATCGTAACGCCATGTTAAGGAAGGAGGCCTAACCCGCCGCTCTCACTTCCGGGCAGTTACAAGCTCGCGACTTCAGTCATGAGTTGTTGACACTGAATAAGATGTGCAGAATGATACCGCGCCCCTCAGGGTTTGAAAACATAGGAGGAACCATGTCCTGGAGCAAATTGAAGCAACAGCTGGAGAGTTTTCTCAGTCCTGCATTAGCTGGAAGAGTTGAATATCGCGCCACCGGTTATCGTTATTTACCTGATAAAGCAGGGCTTTGTTATATTTCGGTAGATAAAAAGAACGTACTCAATATGAGTGATAAAACCAGCTCCATCAGATGGTATCAGACGGAGCTGGAAATTAAGAATGATCCCAATATCCAAATTCCGATCAGCGATGATGAATTGGAAGCCGTCAGAAAGGAAACGAAAGGGACCGTTCCAGAGGATCGTCTAAACGTAATTGCAAGAAACAGAAAAGTATCCGTACTCGCAAAGGAGCTTTTGTCAGCACAGGCTGCATTAAGTAAATCCAATTTTGTCGCTACAGCGAATAAGTTCTTATCTACTTCTATAGAAGAAAGCATAGAGAGCGATGATATCTTATTGAATATTCTAGCTTTGGTAGACAGACGAGTTGGCAAAAAGCGGATTTTAAACATGGCAGATAGGATGAAGCTAAAGCATCCGATTGTGCAATATTTTTATGAACTGCGGCGCAGTGCGTGATGAGCATAAATAATTTTCGTTGAAAGAATCATATTGCACTTGTGGAAGAGAGGGAATTTCATGTCTGAACAAACAAAGTCGGAAAGAGTTCATCAGGTATTTGAAAAGATATCGGATCAATACGACTCGATGAACTCGGTCATCACTTTTAGGAGACATATCGCATGGCGCCATGATGTTATGAAACGGATGAAGGTGAAAGAAGGTAGTAAAGCTCTTGATGTGTGCACTGGAACCGGGGATTGGGCGATTGCTTTAGCAAATGCTGTTGGAACGCATGGAGAAGTCATTGGATTAGATTTTAGCCAAAACATGCTCAAAATAGCCCAAGATAAGCAAGAGCAACAAGCTTTAAAGCAGCTTACCCTTATCCAGGGAAATGCCATGGAGCTTCCTTTTGAAGATGATTCATTTGATTATGTAACTATTGGTTTTGGTTTAAGAAATGTACCCGATTATTCAACCGTGTTGCGGGAGATGTATCGAGTAACTAAACCAGGCGGACAAGTCGTTTGTTTAGAAACATCCCAACCCACAGTAATCGGTTATAGACAAGCTTCCCTCTTTTATGTTCGCTATATCATGCCCTTGCTTGGAAAGTTTATTGCCAAAAGTTATGATGAATACTCATGGTTACAAGAATCAGCTCGTCATTTCCCCAATAAAAATGTACTGAAACAAATGTTTTTGGAAGCGGGATTTTCCAAAGTAGATGTAAAAAGCTATAGTGGCGGTGTCGCGGCAATGCATATGGCGATAAAATAAATAATAGCAAGGAGGGGCCACGCCCCTCTTTTTTTATTGGGGGTATGCACCTCTCTGGAATATGATATATTCATTAAAGTGTCTACGATTAACATATACTGCTATTTGATATACATTGCTTAAATATGCTATAAGTGAAGAAAAAGCAAGAGCATGAACAAGATCAAGAACAGGTTGGACTTACTATTTCGGGATAAAGATTTGTCCTGGTATGTATAGAGGGGTATTGGATATGACAGATAATTTTTGGCGTGATTTACCACGACCATTTTTTGTACTGGCGCCCATGGAAGATGTGACGGATGTTGTGTTTCGTCATGTTGTAAGTGAAGCAGCCAGACCGGATGTGTTTTTTACGGAGTTTGCGAATACAGAGAGCTATTGTCACCCGGAGGGGAACCATAGTGTGCGCGGACGTTTGACTTTTACAGAGGATGAACAGCCCATGGTAGCCCATATCTGGGGAGATAAGCCGGAGTGCTTTCGTCAAATGAGTATCGGCATGGCGAAAGAAGGGTTTAAAGGCATCGATATTAATATGGGTTGTCCTGTAGCGAATGTAGCAGAGAATGGGAAGGGAAGCGGGCTGATCTGCCGTCCCGACATTGCAGCGGAACTTATCCAGGCCGCCAAAGCCGGGGGACTGCCCGTCAGTGTAAAAACAAGGCTCGGTTTTAGTAGCGTAGACGAATGGCGCGACTGGTTAACCCATATTTTGAAACAAGACATTGTGAATCTGTCCATTCATCTGCGGACAAGAGATGAGATGAGTAAAGTAGACGCTCATTGGGAACTGATTCCGGAGATTAAGAAACTTCGTGATGAGGTGGCTCCAGACACACTTCTAACCATTAACGGGGATATTCCTGACCGTCAGACCGGACTCCAGCTCGCTGAACAATATGGAGTGGACGGCATTATGATTGGACGTGGTATTTTTCATAATCCGTTTGCTTTTGAGAAGGAGCCGAAGGATCATAGCAGTGAGGAATTGCTTGATCTGCTGCGGCTGCATCTGGATCTCCATGATCAATATTCAGCACAGGAGCCACGCTCCTTCAGACCTCTTGCTCGCTTCTTCAAAATCTATGTCCGTGGATTCCGAGGGGCAAGCGAACTCCGAAATAACTTAATGAACGCAAAATCAACAAGTGAAGTACGTGCGCTGCTCGATGAATTTGCAAGCAAGGATCATGATGAGGCAGATGAACACGGAAACTAAATGGATAGGCTGGAGAAACAACAGCGCTCCAGGAGAACGAATAACATTTTTAGAAAACATAGCCGAATTGGCTGTGTTTTTTCTTTTGGAAAATCTCAGCACTCCTTCTTGCTATAGCTTTTAGCTATAACTAGTTATGTTCTTTTGGTATGTCTTCTAACCCCGCTCGTCGTGATATGATCATCGTATACAACGAGGGGGTTATTTACATGACTGATAAGTTCCAGATCGTAGGAAGTTTGTTGCGGCCTGAAGAGCTGCTGAAATATAAAACGCAAATTGAACATCGTGATGATATCCAGTACCCTTTTTATGAGAATTTTGAAGGGTATGCCGAGTGCGAGACAGAGGCGATCAAACAGGTCGTGAAAAAGGAAATCGAGCATAACCTGTCGGTTATTACGGACGGTGAATTCTCCAAATCGATGTGGCATCTGGATTTTGTATGGGGCTTTGGCGGAGCCCAGCGTTATATCGCGGACCATGGCTACTTTTTCCGGGATGTGGACGGAACCTCGAAATATGAAACACGCAAAGATATTGGATTGCGCATTACTGACAAACTGAGCGGAAAGAATCATCACTTCATTAAACTGTTCAAACAGCTTCAAGATACGGCAGGCGATCAGCAAACGAAACTTTGCGTACCATCTCCTTCCCATATCTTCGGTGAACTTTCCTGGTCGGATAACATTGGCGGCACGGATGCGGTTTATCAGAACAAACAGGAGCTCAAAGCGGGCCTTGTGAGCGCGTATAAGGAATTCGTGGAGGAATTCGCTGCGGCAGGCGGCAAAATCTTGCAATTCGATGATTGCTTATGGGAGCTGTTTGCAGACGACAACCCGAACTCTCCGTTTACAGGGGAGCATATTAATCAAGCGGAAGTACAGGGGCTCGCCACCGAATTTATTGATATTAACAATACCGTGATTGACTTCGGTCATAGCCTTGGCTTGAAAATGTGGACACACAACTGCCGCGGCAACTATGATTCCCGCAACATGGGCGGTGGATCTTATGCGAAAATCGCCAACTTGTTTCTGAAGCAATTGAAATATGATCGCTTCTTCCTCGAGTGGGATGATGATCGTGCGGGTTCGATTGAAGCATTGGAGGTTTTCAAGGACAGACCGGAAACGGAGATTGTTCTGGGCTTGCTGTCTTCCAAAACAAATACGCTTGATGATGAAGCACGCGTAATCCGACTGCTTGACGAAGCATCCAAAATCATTGATAAGGATCGTCTGCTGCTCTCACATCAATGCGGCTTTGCGTCCTGCGATGGCGGTAACGAACTAAGCGAAGCCGAGCAATGGGCAAAAATCGATCAAGGTCAACAGATTGCCAAGCAATATTGGGGTAGCTAGACAATAAAACGAGATATTAATATAAACGGCGACCTTTTCCCGGAATCAATCAGGGGAGAGGTCGCCGTGTTTTTTGCAGGATGATGGTTTCTTGTATATCTTGTATTATCCTTTTTTTGTTACCAAATCTCTACTCTTTGCTAAGCTGGGGATTGCCTTGGGTTTGGCAGAAGGACTTGTCCCTTTCGATTTCTCCACTTTGGAGAACAAGTTCATCAATTTATCTTTATAGATATATCCGAGTACGAAACCAATAACGGCAATGACGGATATGATAATGGCGATGCTGTATTGTTGCATATGAATTGTGGACCCTACCGCGGCAGAGGCAATAATCCATGGCAGACGACCAACCAGAAGTATCGTGAAGAATCTTAAAGAACTCATGGATGTAAGAGCGGCAACAAATACGAGCATGTCTTTCGGCAAACCGGGAATCACGAAAAAGATAAACAAAAAGGCAGAGAACTTCTTCTCATCATGAATAAACGACATCCACTTATAGTCTTTCTTTTGCAGCAATCGCGCAATAAAATTGCGACCGATAAAACGAGTGAAATAAAAAGCAATCGCTGAGCCCAATACCAAGCCTACTGTAGTATAGAATGACCCAAGAGTAACCCCATAGATATATCCTCCTGCAACCTGCACCACTTCACCCGGAATAGGCGCAACCACGATCTGAAGTATCTGGAATAAAATAAACATGACCGGACCCCAATGTCCCGTTGAATGAATATACGCTCTGAAATTGTCCATGGACGACATGACTTTAATAATGGCAGGAGAATAATAGATCAGTAAACCAATGGACAAAATCATTAACAGACCCAACAGTATTTTCATGACTGTTTTTCTCGAAAGTTGTGGCATAGCTGATGACTCCTTTGCGTTATGACCTTTACTGATTACAGTATAAAACGAAAAAATGAAGAGTCACCTACATAACTTCTGAAGAATTCTTAAGTCGATTGTATCTGCTGGTAGTGGCTGCTAACGCATATTATACTGAAATTGGACGGAGGGATCGGATGAGCAAGCAAATTTTAATTGCTGACGATAACAGTGAGATTCGTGAAATTGTAAAGATTTTGTTAGAGAGCGAGAATTATGAAGTCCTTGAAGCGGTAGATGGTCAGGACGCAATTGATAAAGTGAATGAAGAGACGGATCTCATTATCTTGGATATGATGATGCCGAATAAATCGGGGCTGAAGGCGTGTCTGGAGATTCGTGAAAAAACAAGTGCTCCGATCCTGTTTCTCACAGCTAAAACGCAGGATTCGGACAAACAATTGGCCTTCTCCTCCGGGAGTGATGATTTTTTGTCCAAACCCTTTTCCTATACAGAACTCGTTGCAAGGGTAAAGGCATTGCTTCGAAGGTATTATGTGTATCGTGGCAAGGAGAAGAGGGAAGAAACGGACCAAATCATCATGGAGGATCTTACGGTCCATCAGGATTCCAAGACTGTTTTTGTTGGGGAGAAGGAAGTGGCTTTAACCGAAATTGAATACCAGATCTTGTTGTTGCTAGCGAAGAAACGGCGAAAGGTATTTTCGGCGGAAAACATATATGAGAGTGTCTGGGGGCAGCCCTACTTTTATACGTGTAATAACACGGTTATGGTTCACATTCGCAATTTGAGAAGCAAGCTGGAGGACGACCCACAGAACCCTAAATATGTGAAGACCGTTTGGGGGAAGGGGTACAAAATTGAATAGATTGCTAATGGGGAAAAAGCTGAAGATCAAATTGGTGCTGGCGGTTATGATTTCTTTAGTCATTTCCATAAGTACACTCGTTATTTTACAAGTTGTTGGTGAGACAGTACTGGATAATTACTTAAGCAAATCCACTTTTGTAGAGAACAGGCAGCAAGATGCGCTTGATCGATTCGAAACATTTGTGAATAGCCAGAACGTGTCAACCTCTGATCATGAGCGATTGTCCGCATGGGTAAGTGAGGAACGATACTTAAATCTGTATATTTTTGTAAAAGATAAATTGATATATTCCTCCAATACCGGGATTGATTCTGCCATCAATGAAGAGCTTTTAACCCAATTGGTACCATCGAAAATACCCATCAAGACGATTAGTTTCGCGGATCAGGATGCCCAGATATATCTGGTCGGCTTTTATGAGTATCAATATTATACCCTCATTCTGATTATTGGTGTTTTCGTCTCGGCTGTTGTGTTCATTGTTTCCTTTCTACTCTTTATTAACAGGAAAACATCATATATTGGCAGGCTTGAACAAGAGATTAAGATACTCGAAGGTGGAAATTTGGATTATTCGATTACGATATCGGGAAAGGATGAACTGTCGTCTTTGGCCCAAAGTATTGATGAGATGAGAAAATCATTTATTGAGCGGCTCGGCAGCGAGGAGAGGGTGAGGATAGCCAATCGTGAATTGATCACGGCAATTTCCCATGACCTCCGTACCCCGCTTACGATTCTGTTGGGATATATGGACATTATAGAACTCAACAAATATAAGACGCAGGAGGATTTATTGCAGTATATTCATAACAGCAGGGAGAAAGCTTATCAGATCAAGGCACTGTCGGACAAACTATTCGAATATTTTACGGTATCCTCTGCTGCGGAAGAAGAGGAAGTGGAATTTGAAATCTATGAGGGCAGAGCGCTTATCGATCAACTCATTGATGAACAACTGGTCGTTTTGGATGATATCGATGTTCAGATTCAGGCCAATTCTAATCACGAGAAATTTCTGCTGGAAATCAATCTGGTCGCCATTCGCCGTGTATTCGATAACATATTTTCAAATATTCGAAAATACGCCGATCCATCAGAGCCCGTTCAGATCAGGGTCTACTTGAAGCAGCAATGGGTCTTTCTTGTTGTAGAGAATAAGATTAAACGTGTCGGCAAAAAGAAAGATAGCAACGAAATCGGGCTCGTTAGTTGTCAGAAAATGATACAGCAGCACAACGGAACGTTGACGGTATCTCAGGAAAAAGATATCTTTTCGCTACAAATCACGCTGCCAATCATCTTAAATAAAGCGGGGTAGAGCAGCGGGAATGCAGATGAGGCTCACTTCCATACAGTATGGAGTTGATTCATCTCACTTTCATGACCATCCAACTATCCCCCGGCTGTGGCCATAGCACGAACAAACAAGAAGTTATATACTTCCAGGAGAGCTTGTGTAAATCGGTTACGTAGAAATTATAATCAGTTATAAGTACACGAGGGGAGAGGAAATGTTGACATATAACCATGATCTGATGAAAAAAGAGCAATTGCTCATGGAGCTGGATTCGCTGGGCTATTCGGACAGGATGAAGCGGATGGCGCTTCTGGGGCGCCAGCATAAAGGAGAAGCGGATTATTCCGCGCTGCTCGTATCTTTGCTCGAAAGCGGCACCGCCTATGAGGCGCATCTAGCTTTGACCGGTGCCGACGTAGTGCATGATGCTCATGCCGTTTTACTTGCCCTGAAGCATTCGAAGGCAGGAGTTAGGGGCCGGGCAGCTGGATTACTGCCAGAAGTGGTGACAGATCCGGACTTTTCAATTGAATCCGAAATCGCTCTGATGTCGTATCATTGCCGCCGCCAATTGCTGCGGAGCATCTTGAATACATATCGTCAGGATTGGGCGGAACGGCTGCTGCCGCTCGTGCTTGACCGGTGGGGCGCACAGGAAGCTTCCTTATTGTTGACCGTGTGCAGCGAAGAGACGGTTCGCAACAGGCTTCCGGAGCTGGGGTATGCCCTGCAGAATTGGCGGCTCTTAACGAAGCACTATCCCGATCTGGTTGCAGCATATTTCAAGAATGCTTTGCAGAACGCAACGCATCGGGAAAAGGTCACTATATGGTGGACGCTCTCATCGGCGATTGAAGTATTGAGTGTTACAAGACCCGCAATCGTGCTGGAATGTGCGCTTACGCTTGGGCCGACGGATATGATTCATCCTGTACTCAAGCAGCAATTGGGCATTCTGATTCAGGCCAGCCCTGAGGACGTATTCGAACTGCTGACACGTGAGGAGACACGGGAATATCTTTTGAATCATGGCGTTCCGGCAGGCGTGTTGAAGAAGAGAAAATGGTTCACCACAGCGCAGTGGACCACGCTGACTACCTTGCTTGCAGATCAGCCTGTGCATGTAGCCAAGGTGCTGGATACCCTTGCGCCGTCTTATCGCGAAGCGATGTTTGATACGGCTTATAAGGAAGACGAGCGGAAGACACGCATTTTCCCTATGCCGCTGCTGGATGTACTGCCACACCGACTGCGCGACAAGGAAGCTGCCCGCATGCTGGAACTTCGCGACATTCGTGATCATCAGGATGACATGCTCGAAACAACGGCACGCCGTTTCATTGTTAACGCCAGGGAGAAGCTGGAGCAAGCCGTCCAGGTGTCTAAAGCGGATGAGCGTGCTGCGGCCTATGCCCACCTTGTTCGGAGTACAGCTCTATCCCGAAGCGGAATGGATGAGACGCTGCGCTTCCTGACTCGAATCAAGAACGACCAGGATCCGGTGCGCTGGCAAGTTATGGTCGAGCTCTCAAACTGTCCTGCTCCCATGTTTAAGGATGAGCATGTGAACGATCTGACTGTGCTGGTGGATAGCGTGGTTGAAGCCAGGGACACTTCGTACGGGACAAGGTCCGCCACGGAGAAACTGGCTTTTGCCATACTGCGTGAACATGCATTGGAGCCGAAGGGCGAACTGTTCAAGTTCGCTTTGAGAACGTTTGGAAGATTGACGATGCGGGACGGTCAGTTTGCGCTCTTCTCGATGGATTGGGATAGCATACCAAGTTCAGCACTGGAAGCGTTGTTCGATGAGATTTATGCCTTTGGTGTAGAAGCGAACAAGCGCGAAAACGTAAGTGTGGTCCTGCGTATGGCTGATTTGTTCGGAAAAGCCGTGGATCGATTGCCGAAACTTCAGCTTCTGCTGGAGGAACTGTTGAAGGCTAAAACGGTATCGCCGCAGGCGGTTCATTATTGGCTGGCACCGTATGAAACTCGGGATGAGAGGGTTAGAGAACTGCTGGACAGAGACCCATCCTTCATCTCATTCCACGACGTATTTATGCATCTGCATCTGAAGCGTCAGGAGTGGCTTACCCCGTTCATCTCGGGAAAAATCATCAAAGGCAAGCATTTATCGGGAAAAACGATTTATGTTGTGCCCGCCTATAATGGATTTCATCGGTGGCTGCCGCGTCAGCAAAAGGCATTAGCTTCCCTCTTGGAACGGGTGGCATTGGATGCCAAACGGAGTTTCCATGAACGTGCGGTGGCGATGCGGAGCTTGGCCGTCATGCCGGATTATGAATCCGATCAACTGGAGGTCCTGCTGCAGGATGAGGAAGTGCATGTCGTCGAGGCAGCGCTTTACGCATATTCGTTATGGGAAGAGCCGGAGAAGGCACTTCCTGTATTACTGGGCAACCTGGATGGAGACCGTGCTCGGGTCGCCATGTACTCGATCCCCAGATGTTTGCGCAGGGTGAGCCCGGTCTTGTTGACGTCCATGCTGTCAGACTTGCTGAATCGGGAGAAATTGAAAATCACGGTCAGAAAAGAAGCAATCCGCCTGCTTGGAGCTTATAAAAGCAGTGAGAGCATGGCGCTTCTCATCCGTGAATACGAGAAACCGAATGTACACAAAGACGTGATAATCGCCATTGGTCACGCTGCCAGACAATGGCTCGATGATGAACGCAGCTGGACCCTGATGAGTGCCATGGCTGCTTCACCGCAGCGTGATATCGCAAGAAGCCTGCTTAACCAGTATGCTGGCGGACTTCCGGTGGAGGCTCGGCCAAGGTATTTGCAATTGATTATCGAGATTGCAGGGCATACCGATCCCGTTGTGGCAAGAGAGGCTTTCCAAGCCATGAGCCGTTGGGTGAATGGAAGCGAGGATAAGGTCGCGGCTTCCGCCGGCCGAGCGATTCTTGACTTGGAGGATAACGCCAGATGGAAGGCGGCGATGGATACGCTCATTGTGGCTTGTCGTGATGGGAAGGTGAACGATCGGGTCATCGGCGTTTGCACACAGTTGGCTAACACGGAGACGAAGGTTGAATGGAATGCTGCCCCGGAGAGAGACTTTCCAGAGCGGCAGCGTCTGGTGGCATTGATTGATAAGCTGATCTCATTACCTCCAAATGCAAGGCGGGTACTCATTCCTTTATATACGGGCATGATCGATGCTCTTAAGTCCCAAGAAACCCTGAAACCAGCCGTGATCAAGTTGCATTTGGCGATTATTGAATGGAACCAAGCGGATCAGGCTGCCTTGCATTTGGACCCTGTGATTCAAATGGTGAACACGCATCCGTATCTGTTGGATTATGCCTACAGACAGATCGCTCGGGCAGCCAATGCCAGCCAGGCGTATTGGAGGCCGGAGGCGATTCTGGACCTGGTGGACCATTTGAGAGATCGGCAGCCGTTTGCGGCCCAATATATCGGTCTTTCTTTGCTGAAGGTTGCGGGAACGTACCTTTTGTGGAACCAGGCTTGTACCGACCGTTTAAGAGCGTACCGGAATCATGAGCATGCGGCGATTCGTCTGGCGGCACTGGATATTTGGACCGTGCTTGAATGAGGGGAGCGAGGGCGATGCTATATTTAACTAACTTCAAACTCTCTTCTTCCATTTCCAGTAACCCGAATATATATCCCGATCATGTGTTCAGGCACATGGCAGGGGAAGTTCTGCTGTTTGATCGAATCACGGTATTATACGGCAGTAATGGCTCCGGCAAATCCTCCTTGCTGAATCTAATCGCCAACAAATTGGGAATTGCGGGCGCTGAGCGAATGACAAGCTATGGTCACAACGTGTACGCGCAGCGGTTTATCGAGGAAAGCAGCTACCAACTCGGGCATGATGACCAGGAGCATCCCATATATAAGCTCCCCGACGGGAGCCGGTACATCAAGTCAGAGGATCTATTGTATGAAATCAAGAAAATACAGCAGGAAAGCGTGCTTCGCGAAGGGCTGCTGCATGAGCAGTTCGTACAGGGAAAGAGCAAGGCCGAGGTAGAAGAGCTGGAGCAGTCGTATGAATTCAAGAAGAAGATGGACATCATTCAATTCGCTCAGGAGAAGTATTCGAACGGGGAAAGCTCGATGCAGTTTTTTGAGGAATATTTGCTTCCCGGGCAACTGTATTTATTGGATGAACCGGAAACGTCGCTTTCTCCGGCGAATCAAATCAAGCTGGCCGAGCAAATGAACGATCTGGCGCGTTATTTTGACAGTCAGTTTATTATTGCTACGCATTCTCCCTTTGTTCTGGGTACGCTTCATGCGAAGATCTACAATCTCGATGCCAAGATTTTGCAAACGGCAGAATGGTTTGAACTCGACAATGTACAATTCTTTTACCGGTTTTTTCATAAACATCAAAGGTTGTTTGAATGAATAGGTTCGAGTATCCGGAAGAGGTATCCTTCGAGTAAGGATATCTCTTTTTGGTATGGGTTCCCACAAGGGTATGTACTCGACTCAGGTATTCAAATATGCAACAATAGAGGATCAGGCGCACAGGGGAATTGACCCTAGGCACAGCAATGCAAGCCGCAAGATCGCTTACCAATTTGCGTTCCAATAATTTATACTATATAAGCTAGAATATATCTAAGGAGCTGCCGAATCCGATATGAACAAAAAAGAAGTCGCCAATATACGCAAGCAATTTAAGCTGGATCACGATTTAATGAATATTTACGATATTCTCAATGTCTATATTACGAAGGAAACGAATGAAATCTATCACTGGGAGCGCCTGCCGTTCGAACTGGTGGATCGGGAGAAGCAAGAGTTATACATGGGTAATTTCAAAAAACTGCTGACCGGCGAACTGGATCAAAAATTGTTCGAATTGAGGTTTCAGGAAGCAGCGGAAGAACCGGCGCAGGTCATGCTTCACCAAGCGCTCGTGTCGGGTGATCCGGAAGAATGGCAGGACTTGATGCTGATGCTGGTGGATAGAATGCTGAAGGATGCCCAATATGAGCGGGATATGGTGGTCACGTTCGTTCGGGGACAGTATTATATGCCGACCAAGGCGAGAAACGATGAAGCGGAAGAGAGCGAGAAGAACGAGGTGTTCGCCCATCCGTTTATTTTATGCAGTGTGAATTCTACGGAGAAACAACGGAAGACGCTCTTGTTCGATTATGTGGAGCGGGAGTTCAAGTACAATATCATAGTAGATCCGATTATCAAGTTAAGCACGCCGGAGCAAGGATTCCTGTACCCTAGCGTGACGGACAATTATTCCGATGTGAATCGTATTTTGTATTGTACGGGAAAATCGAATTTTCCGGATCCACATTTTGTCGAACAGGTCTTGAACGGAGAAAGATCCGTGACGGCACTTGAAGAGCGAGCGATCTTCGAGGATATCGTCAAGGAAGTGGCCGGCGAACAGCTCGATTCAGCGACCATTGCCCAGGTGTACGAGGAAATTAACCGGGTGATCGAAATTAACGAAGAGACGAAGGAGGAAGAGCCTCCAAAGCTGGATTATAAAGATCTGGAGCGCGTACTGAACGCAAGCGGCGTAGAGGACGTGACAACCGAGAAGGTGGAGCGGGCATTTGAAACCATCGTAGACAACAAGAACTATGAAATGAAAGCAACCAGCGTCATGCCGAAGTATACTTCCAAATCCATTAAGATCGAAACCAAGGTAGCTACGATTTCGGTTAGCCCGCAGGATTTAAGGTATGTCAAACAGGTGAATTTCCAAGGTAAACGCTGCATCATGATTGAAGTCGATGAAGATGTCGCGATTGAAGGGTTTACGCTGGCTTCAGAGACGCTTTTAAGTTAAATCAGTTCCATTTCAGACAAGATCAACAACTCTTCCATGATATTTTGGAAAACCGTTATAAGGATGAAACAGACCGCTATCCCACAGTTGGATGGCGGCTTTTTGTTTTTTACCTTTTGGAAAATTTCGTCCGGATTCAGCAATGGAATTCCCTTAGCCAGTCGCTAAAGGGAATTCCTTCTTGAGGCTGATGATGGAATACATCGCGTGTCGGGTGTCTCTTGTACCATAAGGTGTAATGATGAGATTAAACGCATCAAGGCCAACTGAAAATCCAATACGGGGAGATGTAAGAAGTGACAACGTTAATCGAATTCAAAAAGGTAACCAAGGCCTATCCAATCGGCGAAGTGACGATTCAAGCCCTTGCGGGTGTTGACTTTTCCATATTAGAGGGGGAATTCGTCGTGATTCTAGGGGCCAGCGGGGCGGGGAAAAGCACGATTTTGAACATTCTCGGCGGGATGGATACCGCTACCTCAGGACAAGTGTTTGTTGGAGATCAAGAGATTACGGGATGGAGCGAGAAGAGATTAACCGAATATCGAGGCGAGCAGGTTGGCTTCGTATTTCAATTCTATAACCTGATTCCGAATTTGAATGCGCTGGAGAACGTGGAATTTGCAACGGAGGTATGTAAGGACCATCTGGACGCCCGTGATATTTTACATAAGGTTGGACTAACGGATCGTTTGAAGAACTTCCCTTCCCAGCTCTCTGGCGGTGAACAGCAAAGAGTTGCGATCGCAAGAGCGGTCGCCAAGAATCCCGCGCTTCTGCTCTGCGACGAACCCACCGGTGCTCTGGATTATGTGACAGGAAAGTCGGTCTTAAAGCTTCTTCAAGATTTGAACAAGGAAACGAAGACATGCGTCGTGCTGGTCACCCATAATTCGGCCATCGCGCCGATGGCGGATAAAGTGATCCGCGTCAAGAGCGGGAAGATCGAGAGCATCACGATCAATGAGCACAAACAAAGCGTTGAAGGGATCGAGTGGTGATGAAGATTTTATCGTTGAAATTATTAAGGGACATGAAACAGTCGGTAGGACAATTCATAGCCATTGTTTTGGTTATCGCGGTGGGAGCTTTTTTCTACACGGGGCTGGTTACCTTGAGCGACAATCTTAGCGCCTATACGAAGGGGTATTTTCAAGAACATAATCTAAGCGACTTGAACGTCTATTACGGTGAAATTTCCGCAGAGGATGTTGCGGATTTACGGAGCATTGAAGGCATTCATCATATTGAAGGGCGTTATACCGTCCAGGCCGAACAGGCTTTTGAAGATGATAAAGCTACATTAACGGTGCATTCGATCCCCGTACCGAATGCAATTAACACGTCCAGGATGATGGAGGGCAGGATGCCAGAAGGGCCGAATGAGATCCTATTGGACTCCCACTATGCCGAGGCGCATCATTACCGTGTCGGTGATTCCATCAGCATTCGTGTGAATGACAAGGATATGACGTTCACGATCAGCGGTTTGAACGAGAATGTGGAGCATGCCAAGAAGAACGAAACCCAGGACCATCAAGCTTTTGGAATAGCTTATATCCCCGAAGAGACCATACCTGAAATCGCTGGCGGATTTTTCTACAATGAGATCATGATTGATGCCCAGAATGGTTACGACACGGACAAGTTAGGCCAAGCCATTGAGGCACATTCCCAGTCGCTCCCTTATGTAAGCCAGGTTAGCAAAGAGCGGACCTTCAACTATTCCCAGACCCAGCAAACGATTCATAATAATAAGCTGATGAGCAGGGTGATCCCGATCGTTCTCTTTTTGATTGAAGCGGTGATCCTGTTTCTGATCATGTCGAGGATTATCGATTCCCAGCGAAATCAAGTGGGCATTATGAAGGCATTAGGGGTGAAAAATAGAAGCATCATGCTTCACTACATGGGCTACCCTGTGCTGGCGGGTGTCATCGGCTCCATCTTGGGCTATGCCATAGCCGCCGCCCTGTTCATTCCACTCATTACAACGTCGATTGGAAGATCCTACTCCCTGCCTGACCTGACGTTCTCCCTTTCGTTCTTTACACTCCTACCTCCAATGATCTGCTCCAGTGCGTTTGGCATGCTGTCCTGCTATTTCAGCGGCAGAGCGATATTGCAAGAACGTGCTGCCCAGGCGATGCGTCCGAAACCGCCGAAGAAAATGAAGAAGCTGCTCATCGAGAAAGTTCCGGGGATGTGGAGTCGGCTGCCTTACAGCTACAAGATCATTCTAAGAAATATATTCTTAAATAAACAAAAAGCACTCGCGAGCTCCGTTGGCGTTGTGGTCAGTACGGTTTTGTTGATCAGCGCTTTTGGCACGCAGACGGCCCTGCTCAAAGTAGCTAGCCAGATTGAAGAGGTAAATACGTATGATTTACGAGTCGATTATAGGGTGGGATCGTTCCCGGATCAGGCAGCACTGCCCTCCGGCATTGCAGACCATTATGGGTTGTCCACCTACCCTGTGGAATTCATCCAAGGGGAAAATAAAGAAAACGCTGCGCTCGTGGTTACGGAGCAGAATAATGAGTTGATTCGCTTTTATGATGAAAAAGGCAATCGGCTATCGTTAGAGGAACATGGCGTGCTGGTACCGAAATCTTACGCGGATCAGTATCATATTGCTGAAGGGGATACGATTCAGATTCAATTTACGGCACCGGAGTTTAACCAAACCATCGTCGATATGAGGGTTCTGGATATATCCACACAGTATTCGAATCCGTCGTTCTACAGCACACCGGGCTATATGAAGAGCTTGGGTATAGACTACAATCCATCCTCGCTGTTAGTAAGCGTCCAAAGCGCTGCAGATCTGGCGGGAGTTCGCAGCTTCTTTGAACAAGACCCGCAGGTGGATGCCATTGCAGACAAGGATGATCTCAAGAAATCAGCGCAATATATGCTGAAGCAAAACAGCTTTATCTTCATCATGTTTATCGTCTGCGCCGTCATTCTGTCCTTCGGCGCCATCTACACCATCTCTTCCATCAACATTTACGAAAGGAATCGTGAGCTTGCTACGCTGAAGGTCTTAGGCTACCCCAAACGTAAAATCAATCGGCTAATCTTCTCTGAAAACATGCTGTTAACCGCTTTTGCAATCATTGTCGCTCTGCCGATCAGCGGTTATGTCTATTCCATCATCATACAGGCGCTTTCGAGTACGCATCAGCAAATCCCGGATCAATTAAACCTTGTGATTATGCTGGCATCGGTTGTGCTTGCGTTCTTACTAACTCTTCTCTCCAACCTCATGCTTCGGAAAAAGGTGACGCGGATTCATATGATTGAGTCGTTGAAGGGTGTGGAGTGAGGTTTTTTTCATAAGGAGGACCGAGTACCCTAGACTTCCAAAAATATCGGTAGCAAGATCAGGGTATTGGTAGAGCGTCAGCATTTATTGATGACCTGAGAAAGCGCCATGGCTTTTTTCATGAGGCGTGGCGCTTTAATATCTTTTTAGCAGCGATAAGTTTGAAATATGACATTCTCAATAATCATCGCTTTAGGGCCTGTACGCAAACCTATTTCAGCCATATCCTTATCGAAATCAACGCCAAAAAAGCCTTGAACATGCTCGCTGTCCTGTCATAGCGGGTCGCCAAGCGCCGAAAATTTTTCATTTTATTAAAGGCTCTTTTCGTAAAGATTGATGCTTTAAATTATAACAAGGAATAATTTACTTTTTATGGTATTATATAAGGAGAGGCTTATTCAGCTAACGGGCAGTAATGTTGAATAAGATAGGGTTTAATTATCCTTAAATAAAATATTTTCAAAACATCATAAAAGGAAGTGTGTAATATTGGGTAGTGAAAGTAAACTCATTATTTCTCCATTAAATAATGAGTTAATAGAGGATATCAATATGACAAATGATTATTTTAAGTTATATGGTAGAGTTGTCCCCAGTTTACAATCAGGAAGGTGGTCTTATAAAGAAGTTCTTTTTGATGAAACTAGAGAAACACGTTTTCCAGATGACAAACTTGATTGGAGCCAATATATAAACCGAGAGGATAAAACTTTGTTTTTAGCTTATATGAATAATACTTGCATAGGACAAATTAGAATAATTAAGGATTGGAATCGCTTCTGTTATATTGAAAACATTGCTACTAAAAAAGATTATAGAGGCAGTGGAGTCGGAAAGTTGCTCTTAAATAAAGCAGAAGAGTGGGCAAAACAAAGAAAACTTATAGGAATGTCCTTGGAAGCACAAGATGATAATCTTGGAGCATGCAGATTTTATGTGAAACAAGGATTCATACTAGGTGGAGTTGACACACTAAAGCAGTCATATAATCCTAATATTGAAACCACTTTATACTGGTATAAGTTATTCAAGTAACGGGGGCTTTAGCGGAATAAGTAATACAGTCGTTCCAACATAGGAATGGCTGTTTTTTTATACCTCACGTAAGAAATTGACGGTAATGCTATTTGAATTTTGGCAAGCATTGAGGAGCATTTGGTTTATCTGCTCCTTTTCAGCCAACTTCTTACTTTGCTGAAGGGAGCTGAACCAGTAAAGATAATTATCCAAGTACTTTGTAGCCACTCCTTGGAACCTATCCATCCAGCCTTTTGAGCAATGACTTGACCATTTCGGTCCTGGGCGACAACAACAGCAATTTTAAGATTGCTAATCCCTCTCAATTTATCTCTACCGCCGCGTTTCTTAGGTTCCCTGTCCAGTGTTCTGCGTCCTTTTAAAGACTCTTTGAAGAATGGCTTAATGAAGACATTTAAAGGCAGCGAACTTTTTCTTAGAACGCATAGTGTAGGTGTTGTAAATAAAAAGTGCAGGATTTATCCTTGGATGATCCGGGCCTTGCGCGCATCATCGTGCAGCCTTACAAGCGTGTAAGTTAATTGTCATCTAAATCAATGGTACCAACCTGGCTGCTCCTCTAAAATACTCCCTAGATAGGATTATTTTTAAGGGGGAGTTGGCGTGAGGTTTTTTGAAATGCTGCTATTCTTTTCGAGTGCGTGTTTGTTGGCATTCCAGTTCATAGTCAATCAGCGTATCCGAAGACCAGCTTTGCTCCTGACAAGCGGAGCAGGCTCCATTTTTTTAGTGATCCATTTGCTTGTCGAAGGATACAGGGTTCAGCTATTATTTTTATACGGATTTACGCTCCTGATGCTTATTCTTTCACTGATAGACGCTTTCAAAACACCGGCAGTCGTTCAGACTGCTTCGCGAATCCGTAGGGTGCTGGGCCGCCTTTTTATCGGGTTTGGGTTAATCGCAACGGGATGCTTCCTCTATGTGTTTCCCGTATTCAACTTTCCGGAGCCAACTGGCGAGCTGAAGGTAAGTACACAAGTCTTTCATTTCATCGATTCAAGCCGGGAGGAGACATTTGGCACAACCGCGACAGGCAAGAGGGAATTGATGGTTCAGGTATGGTATCCGGCCCAAGCTGGCTCCAGCAAGTATGCTCCCTTTATTCCCGACACCCGGATTTTACGTTATATGGCTGCGAACTATGGCCTTCCCGGGTTTACTTTTCAACACTTGAAGTACGTATCCAGTCATGCTTATTCGGGGGCCGAAGTCTCTTCAGCACAGACTTCATACCCACTGATCCTTGCGAATCCCGGCTTCGGCTCTTCCAGGTTCCTCCATACGTCGCAAGCCGAAAATCTCGCGAGTCACGGATATATCGTGGCCGTGATCGACCACACCTTCAATACATTTGCAACTGAGTTTCCAGATGGTCGAATCACGACCAGCACAACCAACGACTTATTTTCGCCCGACCACGATTATCGGACCGAAAGCGGAAATCGCGACAAATTGGGAAAAGTTTTAACAGATGATGTGGCTTTTGCGCTGGACCAGTTCGAGCTTATCCAATCGGGGCAGATTCCAAGTCGTTTTAAAGGGAAGATTGATCTCAAGCATGTCGGGGTGTTTGGTCATTCCATCGGCGGAGCGACGGCCTATGACGCTTCTTACGATCCGCGAATCACGGCCGGAATAGACTTGGACGGAGGGCTTTACCGACTGCGTGACAGAGAGGGTCTGCAAAAGCCGTTTTTATTCATCCACTCGGAAAGCGAATTTGAACAATTAAAAATGGTGAGGAATAACCTAGTTTACACGGATGCAGAGCTTGACCGTATGGGCTCAACAAGAGAGTGGATGGATCAAGTAACGGAAGATAAAAAGCTGGAGCTTAAACGGATGCGCGAAACGGTCAACGAAGGGGGACAAGTCCTCTATATTGAAAATACAGAGCATTTGAATTTTACCGATGTCCAGTTCATTTCTCCTATTTTCAAAACACTGGGCATTACAGGAAAAATTGCACCTGAAAGAGCGAGCTCCGTTATTATTGCCTATATGCTGGATTTCTTTGACATGTATCTGAAAAATCAAGGTGGAAACTTAATGAAAGGACCGGATAGCCGCTTTCCCGAGATGAAGTTCGCAACCCCCCTACTATAAATGATGGAACAAGCTGCCGATTTCGACATGCTCCCTTATTAAGTAAACAGGTTTAAATAAACCGTTTCTTAAAGGGGAGTTTGACCAAGATTCATGCCGTGGTCGATGCACTGGGAAATCCGCTACGCTTCGAATTAACAGCTGGACAGGCACACGATTTTTGTGGCGTGCAGTGAGATCCGAAGACTTGGAAGGACAGGGCCAGTATATTTTGGAAGGGTATATTATCCTGGTGGGAAACGCTATGGCCGATTTTGCTTGCGAACCTGTGAAGTCACTGGTTGAAGCCTCGGTTGGGAGCGGAACGGGTATGCTGTACAATGCAAATAAAGGAGTATACTGGTACGAGCTTTAGCTGGATGAGACTTAAGAACACACACTATCTTCACATCTTAATTGATAATATATTTACAGGGGATAAATACCTTTTTGGGGTTCTAACGAAAAATATTCGGATTTATGGATGTATCGAATGATGAAAGGGGAGCCCATGATCAAAAGCTTACCGCATGAAGTGATTGTTGCGATACAACCTCATGAGCCTTATGACGTTATCTACTGGATGTTATGTGATCGGAGCATAGATGGCGAAGGCTTCGCAAGCACGTATTTAATTCTGAGTAAGGAAAAGCTTTTAGTTGTGTCATTCCAAGGAGATACGGCGAATGTAGAGTCCATTGATATCGACAATATTGAAACCGTATTCACCGTCAATTTAATCGCCTCCGGTATCGTTGTTCTACAAGAGGATGAGGAGCGGGTCATCGGAGCATTTACGAATGGACAGATGGGGAGCGCTGCCAAGTTTGTCTCGATCTTTACTAAGATTAAGAAGAAAGAAGACATTAGCGATGAAGAGGTTGTAGATCGCCAGGAGAACATCACTTGTCCGAAATGTGGAATGAGATATCCCGAAGAAGGCAGGCCAATTTGCCCGAAATGTATGAAGAAGCATGCCATATTCTCTAGGCTGCTTAGATTTGCTGGACAGTATAAACTTCTGATGTTTTTCATTGTCCTGTTTATGCTGCTCAATTCCGCTACAGGTCTTGCCATACCTTATCTGCAAGGTACGGTATTGTTCGACCAAGCCCTTGGGAATACCGGAGGCTTCGCTGGACGAATTGGTCTCGTGATCCTACTCATTTTTGTTTTTCGAACGATTTCCTTATTGTTCGGGATCCTATTTAGCACGATAAATGCCAGATTGGCGGCGAATGTAGTATTTGATTTGAAGGCAAGCGTGTTCGCTGCGATGCAGCGGTTATCGCTTAGTTTTTTTCAGAAAAAACAGACGGGTCAGCTCATGACAAGGGTTAGTAATGATGCGCAAGAACTGCAGTATTTTTTCGTGGATGGCATTTCTTACTTTATCGTCAATGCCATGAATATCATCGGTATTACAACCATTATGTTGATTATGGACTGGAAACTCACATTGATCTGCTTCATCCCGATTCCATTTGTCTTGCTGCTGATACGATGGGTGTTCCCTAAGCTATGGCGGTTGTCCTGGCGGAGACATCGACGTGTGAGCATGCTCAACGCCATGATCAGTGATACGATACAGGGTACGCGAGTTGTGAAAGCATTCGGGAAAGAACGTCAAGAGCTTGAGCGTTTCCAGAGAGCGAATTCATCCTACTCAGACTCGGAACAGTCCTTTAACCTGATGAGCAGTACAATCTTCCCGATATTAACGATCCTTACTCAATTTGGGGGCATCTTAATCTGGGCTTTTGGTGGTTGGAGGGTGATGCAGGGTAGTCTCTCGTTCGGTGAAATCATGACTTTTATAAGTTATATTTACATGCTGTATGGTCCACTACAGTTTATGAATAACATTGTCAATTGGTGGTCCAGTTGTATGAGTGCGGCGCAGCGCATTTTTGAAATACAGGATGCCGTCTCCGATGTTGTAGAAAAGGAGGATGCGATTCCTATAGAGCGCTTGAATGGCGATATTCGCCTTTCCCATGTCACCTTCGGTTATGAGCCGAACAAGCTGATACTGAAAGATGTGTCAATGCATGCAAAACCAGGCCAGATGATCGGTGTCGTGGGACGCTCGGGTGCCGGTAAATCCACACTCGTGAATCTGATTTCTCGCCTATATGATGTTACAGATGGTGAAATCGTGATAGACGGAGTTAACGTAAAAGATCTCCAAATCGACACGATGCGCAAAAACATCGGGATTGTGTCGCAAGAGCTATATGTGTTTATGGGAACAATCGCCGAGAATATTGCTTACGCTGATCCTGAATGCTCGCTGGATGACATCATTAACGCTGCTCGAATTGCGAATGCGCATGATTTCATTGAAAAGCTGCCCGATGGGTATGACACGATCGTTGGTACTGGAGGTCATATCCTGTCTGGTGGAGAGAAGCAAAGAATATCCATCGCACGGGCGGTTCTGCATAATCCCCAAATTTTAATCCTGGATGAAGCAACGGCATCACTGGATACGGAGACGGAACTTCAAATTCAAGAAGCGCTTGAAATGCTAATTCAAGGTAGAACGACGATAGCGATTGCACATCGGTTGTCTACATTAAGAAATGCGGATTACTTACTGGTTATGGATGGAGGCAAGGTTGTTGAAGAAGGGACACATGAACAATTAATGATGATAAAAGGCGTATACCATGGCTTAGTACAAAAGCATGATGAAGCGCTGAGCATGAGAAGGGTGGGTTAATCTTTTAATGCAAATCACGGAACCTAATCAATCCGATTTGTCTGTCGCAGCGAGCATGAATTATTTAACGGCTGATAACACAGTGTTTACGAAAACGGAAGGCCAAATGCTTATGGTTCAAGTGAATGATGAGAAATATCCGGCGGTATATTTGCATTGCTCCTTCCCACACACCAATAGAAGAGAATATATATCGGTTCGCACAGGTGAGAATAAAGAAATTGGCATCATCAAGTCTTTGGATGAAGATTTTCCGAAGGATACCGTTAGCCTGCTTGAGGAGCAAATAAAAATGAGATATTTTGCTCCTGAGATCACGAAACTGATCAGAATTAAAGAAGAATTCGGGTACTCCTACTGGGAGACGGAAACCGTGTCCGGGAGTGTTAGGTTTACGGTTCGTAGCGGCGGAGGGAATGTGAAGCTCGTAACCGATCGCAAGCTGTTAATTATCGATGTGGATGGGAACCGATTCGTCATCGAGGATATCAAGCATTTAAGCGAAAAGGAATATCGACTGGTAGAAATGTATATATAGGGGAGGCTGCGATGAACCTTCAATTTAAGCTATCAGAGCAAGATCTTCTAGCTGTTCAGCAAGCCTTAGGAGAAAATATTACGTATTGCGTCCCCGCAGATTTATCGTTTGATAGCCGTAGGACGGATGGTTATTTTGTGATTGGGGAGACCAAGTGGGTCCACGTAGACAATGGGACAGTTACCGAAACCTGTGCAATTCATGAGGCACATGATTATAAGGTTGTTCCTTTAATCGGAAATGTGATCATGGAGGCGACGCATATGCAGACCCCGAGGATCATCATCCGGTGTACGATGCAGCATGCGGCAAGGCTCTCTTACATTGCTCAAATTCTGAATTACATGGCTTCGAACAGTAAGATCCGGATCTACAACAATGAGAGCGAGAATGTATGTTCACAATGCGGCGGCTACCTTGTTAAAGGTACTAGGTTATGTCCGAAGTGTATGAATAAAGGAGCTGCCTTTAAGAAACTCTGGAATGTTTCGAAGTCACATTGGAAAATATTGATCACGGCACTCGCCGTTCTATTAATCATGTCGGCTGTTACGCTAACAGGCCCTTATTTTCAAAAAACACTTGTGAACTCGGCTTTGCAGCCGCCAGACGGCGTAAACCCAAGTACGCGGATATTTCTAATGGCTCTCGCTGGAATTGCATTTGGTTTAGTAGCAGGAGAGTTGTTAGGGGTATTAAGGGGTAGGATTATGGCCCGTGTAAGTTCAAGAATTGCAGCGGATCTGCGTAATCTTGTCTTTGAGAAGATTCAAAGCTTGTCGCTTGGATTCTTAACCTCGCAGCGTGCTGGCGATATCATGAACCGAATTAATTCTGATACAGACCGCATCCGGAATTTGATTCAAGAAGTGTTTTCGATGGCTATTTATCAAATCATCATGCTGGCTGCTGTGAGTTTCCTGCTATTTCACACAGACTGGCAGCTTGCCCTTATTATTATTTTGCCGGCGCCGATCGTTGTTTATATTCAATATTTTGTTTGGAAAGTCGTGCTTAAAAAGCTCTTTCGCAAACAGTGGCGGGTTCATGATAAAGCCAATTCATTCCTGCATGATGTGCTGAGCGGGATTCGAGTGGTTAAAGCATTCGGTAAAGAGGAGCGGGAGATTAAGCGGTTCAGAGCATATCACCGGGAGTATGCCTTAGCTACAATCCGGAGTGAAAAAGTATACAGTTATTTATCGCCTATTTCCCATTACTTGATCCAGATTGGACAATATTTTGTATTGCTAGTAGGCTGTAATATGATTCTGGGCGGGAGGCTGTCCCTTGGTGAATTAGTTCAGTTTACGGGTTACGCAGCCATGATCTATGGTCCACTTGGGTGGTTAATGAATATGCCTAGATGGATCGCTAACGCCCTCATTTCTGTAGAGCGTGTATTCTCGGTCATTGATGAACAGCCGGAAATCATCGACACGGCGAACTCCACGAAGCACAAGATTGATGGGACGATAAGTTTTAAGAATGTTACCTTCGGATACCAATCATATGAACCCGTGCTCAAGTCCATCGATGTCGATATCAAGAAGGGGGAAATGATAGGTCTCGTTGGTCACTCGGGATCAGGAAAGTCTACGTTTATCAATCTCATCTCCCGCTTCTATGATGTCAATGAAGGAACGATAAGCATCGACGGTGTGGATATTAGAGATATCAAGCAGGAAGATTTACGTTCTCAAATCGGGGTTGTGCTGCAGGAGACATTTTTGTTCAGTGGAACGATAATGAATAATATCAAGTATTCAAAACCAGAGGCAACGATGGAAGAAGTGATACAGGCTGCAAAAATTGCCAATGCACATCATTTTATTAGCCAGTTCCCAGACGGTTATGATACCAAACTGGAGGAGAACGGGAATAATATTTCAGGTGGTGAAAGACAGCGGCTTGCCATTGCTAGAGCCGTGTTGAACAATCCTAGAATTCTAATATTGGATGAAGCAACGGCTTCGCTAGACATCGAGACAGAATCGGAAATCCAAGAAGCGCTGCAGCGTGTCACCAAGAACCGGACAACAATTGCGATAGCACATCGATTGGCCACATTGAAAAATGCGGATCGACTTCTTGTACTGAATAAAGGAGTCATTGCAGAAATCGGGACCCATGAAGAATTGATCGAGAAGCAAGGAATATATTACAAGCTGGTAACTGCGCAGCGAAACATGTCTAAGACCCAAACCGAACGGGTATTGGAGCCAACCTTACATACTTGATGCATTCGGATTCTGAAAGCCCGGCGGATATGTCGTTGTCGACCGGCCCTGATCCCAAAATGATACAACCTATCCCGAGCTTTGTCGGAATAGGTTTTTTTTATCCAAAGGAGGCATTCCAATTAAATCGGCGAGGCGAGAATCAACGATTTACATGGTACATAAAAAAGGAATTGAGACCTGCATGGCAAATAGTTAATTCTAGGAAGCGTTCTCACGAGAAATAGGCTCAACAAATTTCCAAATGTACGTGTCATAGCAACATACGGATAAGGAGGAAATGGAATGTATCATTTGCAGCAAAGGGGGCAGCTTTACGAATTACGGACGTAAACTTGAAGTAAGAACAAAAAATTGGCAACAGCACCGCTCGCTCTTAATCCGATTTTCAGAGATCATTTGAAAATTGAAAAGCCGATTTGGCATAAAGATACTGCTAGCAGCGAAGAGGCTATTGGGAGGAAGAAATATAGCATGAACATTCTAATCGTTGAAGATGATGAATCAATTTGCAATATATTACAATCATATCTGGTGAATGAAGGTTGGACGGTATATACCTCGGAAGAAGGTAATGATGCCCTGCAAAAAATTCATAACTTTAAAATTGATTTATTAATTCTGGATTTGATGATTCATGGCATACCAGGGGAAGAAGTTTGTAGGAAAGTGAGAGGGTCTTCCAGCATGCCGATCATAATGATCACATCCAAGGCTCGTGAAATCGATACGATTAATGGTCTTAATCTAGGTGCGGATGACTATATTACGAAGCCTTTCCGCATGAAAGAGGTCATCGCTCGAATTCGAGCTCTGGAGCGAAGAATGAAGATGCTCTCTATAAATAGCCGAACTGTGATGCGATTTAACAAAGGAAGACTTCAAATAAACTTTGAATCGAAGGAAGTATACGTAAACGGTAAACTCGTGAATTTAACGGTTACAGAGTTTAAGCTGTTAAGTGTTTTGCTCAAAAAACCAAATAAGTTATATAGTCGACAAGATTTATCTTATGAAGTTCAAGGTTATCGAGATATTGGTGATGGGAGAACGACAGATACGCATATAAAAAATATCCGCAAAAAAATTGAAGAAGATCATAAAAATCCAGTTTATATTGTAACTAAAATTGGTGCGGGGTATAAATTTACGTTCCATCCGGATGAAGAGTACTAATGGAATTGTGGAATAGATTACGCCAGACCCATTGCATTCTGTTTATCTCCCTTATTTTGACATCTTTGATCTTTTTGTTAGCGACCTATTTCTTATCACGTCTTTCATTTGATCGTTCAATAGAGGTTTATAAGATGAAGTTTGTAGAGGATCAAACGCAGAAAATTGCCTTTACTTTGCGCACTCATCTAGAACCGGGCAAGCTATCGATCGAGAAGATGGACTGGCTTAAACAAGCAGTTAATGTATATTCGATGAGTATACGTTACTATGCTCCGGACCATGAAGAAGTGCTGTATGATTCAGGGCTGGAAAGTCAGCAATATGGTCGGCCCTTCACGGCGAGCAGTCCGATTTATGTCGATGGCCAGTTAATCGGAATTTTGGATGCTACGGTTGATTTGGATAATGATTTCAATCTTCCTTCCGCATCGTTTTTTTCGTTTGCTTTATTTGGAGGTAGCGGTGGTATTACCATCATCTTATTATGCCTTATGGTAGTTATTTGTTATCTTCTTGCCAGGCGATTGTCGAAGCCGCTTCGTTTAAGCAGCCTTCAGGCGAAACGTATTGCTGGGGGGCATAGGGATACTTTAATTTCCGAAACGGGAACGTTGGAGCTGAATCAGCTAATTACTTCTATGAATAAGCTTGTTGTAGATTTGAATAACCAAGAACACTGGCGGGAGCAATCGATGCAAGATTTAACACATGAACTTCGTACTCCGCTAACCTCTATGCTATCCAGAATGGAGGCGCTTATTGATGGTATTTATCCAGCGAATGAAGAGAATTTAAATCGTATTTACGCCGAAATTGATCGGCTATGCCGCCTTGTGGATGATGTGGAAAAATTGTCTGAAGCAGAGGGAGCAAAATTCCAGCTTGATATTGAATTAATCGATATACGAAATCTGGTGAGGGATGTTTACGAGAATTTAATCTTCTTAGCTAAAGCCAAAGATATAAATTTTACTCTGCATACCATCTATACCCCTTGTCACGTGGAAGTAGATCCTGACCGTTTCGTTCAAATTATGACGAATATTATTTCCAATGCGATCAAGTATACGGCAATTGGAGGGAGCATCGATGTGGGAATCACGATTGATCACAAGGAAATGGTTACTATTTATTGTAGAGATAATGGCATAGGGATATCGGAGCAAGATTTGCCGCTTATTTTCAACCGGTTTTATCGGGCAGATAAAGCACGTACTAGAAATACCGGTGGAATTGGGGTTGGATTAAGTATTGCTAAAGCACTGATTGAAGCTCATGGGGGAACTGTTCAAGCAGAAAGTAAGATAGGTGAGGGTTCGATGTTTCGAATTGATATTCCGTTAGTCCGAACGCCCAAAAACGAGTTGCTGGCGAACTCATATTCGCCATATAAGTTGTGACGGAGGTTTTACTTCATCATGAAAAAAACATTCCGCTTGCTATTCAAAAACCCATTAATTATTATGTATCCGATTATTTTGGATGCGTTATCATTCATTATTGGGCTTATCATTGTTGGTTTTATTGGTGTGCCTTCACTATCCATACGTCTTATTCTGGAGATGGGGATTCCATCGGTCAGTTATGTTAGTAATATTCCGCAGCTCATCAATCAAATGCAGTTTATGGGTGATACGATATCTGTGAGAGCGTGGATTCCTGTTCTCTTCATGCTGTTACTGATGGCTTTTGCTCAGGGGGGGTATATCGCTTCTTTGCGTAATGTTGTGGAAGGCAGTCCAATATCAATCGGTCAATTTATGAAAGACGGCAAAAAATACGCGGTCCGCTTTATCTTCTTGTTTATGATCATAACCGCAGCAAAAACAGCCATTACAACGTTATTGGCAGCGTTTCTAGGTGTTATCGGACTGTTCTTGTCCCTCGTTATATTTGTAGTTCTCCGAGTCATCTTTATTTATGTAGAATATTGTATCGTTGTTAATCAATTGAATGTTGATGCAGCATTCCGTCAGAGCAGACGTTATTTTCAAGCGTCAAGTTTTAACACGTCAGGTATTATTATTGTCATGATGATTAGTTCAGGCGTCATTAGCTTGCTACTTCACTATTTATGGAGCCCCGCAGCAGTAATTATAGCGATACCTATTTGTGCTGTTGTCATGGGTGTTATTCAAATTGCTTTCATGCAGCAGTTGTTGTTAAACAAAGTATCTACATGAAAAATTGTAATGAAAGCAGCTTGCCTTTTTGAACACGCACTAATACATAATAACCCCCCCTTAAATAGCAGTAAGGACACTCGTTCTTACTGCTATTTATCGTTGGATCATCACATGAAATACGCAACATCTTCACACCACCTTCACAACAGAATTGTTAAGATTAGAAAAAAAGTTGAGGGGGTCTTTGTGATAACGAATTCGATGATTAAACCTACTCTTCGGCAATTAGAGTATCAGGGTTGGGAGTTCGGTATGTTTTTGCATTTTGGTCTGCGTACATTCTATGAGGGGTATGTTGATTTTGATAAGCGCTCAATGTCACCTTCGGAATTCAATCCCGTTCGGTTAGATTGCGAGCAGTGGATTCGAACAGCTAAAGAATCTGGGATGAACTACGCGGTATTGACAGCCAAACATCATGACGGTTTCTCTAACTGGCCATCGAAGTATAGTTCATTCACTGTGGCGGAGTCCCCATGGAAAGAGGGAACAGGGGATGTGGTGAAGGAGTTCGTCGCCGCATGCCGTAAGTATGATGTGAAACCTGGATTATATTATTCTCCATTTGACGGCTCGGCAGATTTTTATAATCAGGATGCCCGTGCATATGATGATTACTTTGTTAATCAAATTACGGAACTGCTTGGAGATTATGGGGACATTGATATTCTGTGGTTTGACGGTTGCGGCTCTGAAGGTCATGAATATGATTGGGCAAGGATTATGGGTGAGATTCGCCGACTGCAGCCGAATATTTTAATTTTTAATATGGGCGATCCTAATTTCCGGTGGGTAGGTAACGAAGACGGAATTGCGCCGATTCCTTGCTGGAATGTTACAGATGCAACGGAATTCTCGATTTTAACCCAGCAGAAAGATGCATTGGGTGAACATATATGGTTACCAGCTGAATGCGATGTACAGATGCGGGCGAATTGGTTCTACAGTGACAGTGATGAGCACACCGTCAAGAGTCTAGATCAACTTATGGGCTTGTATTATTATTCGGTAGGTCGAGGCGCTAACTTGCTATTAAATATCGGACCGGATCGAGAAGGTTTGTTACCTGCGAAAGATACAGCACAGTTACAGGCAATGGGTAGTGAGATTCGTAGAAGATTCGATAATCCTATTGCTTCAATAGAACAGTGTTCGCAGAATAAGTCAGGATGGTCTTATGAGGCAACGAAACCTCATTTAATCGATCATATCCTGATTCAAGAGGATTTGGCGCACGGAGAACATGTGCGGGGTTTTCGGATTAACGTCACGACTGAAAAAACACATCGGTCCATCACGGTGTACGAAGGAAGAAACATTGGACATAAAGCAATTATTCGCATCCCTCCGATTAAAGTTCGAGGCCTTCAGTTAGAAATAACAGATTATGAAGATGTGCCTTCAATCCGCCAAATTGCTATCTACCATGTGGGGGAGACCTATGATTCCGAATAAACCATGAGGGGGAATTGATTGTGATTAAGAACCGAAAAATATGGAATGTGCTTATGATTCTGTGCCTGATGCTTACCATTTTTGTAACCGCTTGCAATAGTTCGGATAATACAGCTAATGAACCGGAAAGCCAGTCTGAAGCGACGGATACCAATAATACGGATACAAACACGGAGGAAGGTAAGGAAGAGGAACCGAAAGAGCCTGTCAAACCATTTAGCGATGAACCTGTAACGCTTAAGATAGCGACGCCTTGGGGAATCGACTATTTCACACCGAGAATGATTGATCCGATTCAAGAGCAATTCCCCCATGTGACCGTCGAGCATGTTGACTGGAACGGGACGGCTGAGAATATGCAGGAATTAAGTGCGCAAGGTATTGTTCCTGATATTGTATTAGGTTACACCGGTCAAGCACCGTTTGAAGAACTTGAGATGGTATTCGGTCTGGATGACATGATTGCCGAGTATGGCGTTGATTTAAGTGGAGTCAATCCACAGCTGCTTCAGGAATTACGTTCAAGGGACAAAGAAGGACGTCTGATTGGTCTTCCCGATGCTGGCGATGTCCTCGCATTGTACTATAACAAGGAAATCTTTGATCTATTAGGTGTCAGCTATCCATCTGACAATATGACGTGGGATGAACTTATTGATCTGGCGAAGCAGCTGACCGTCAAGAAGGACGGTGTTCAATATAGTGGCCTTGATCTAGGGGCCATGCCAACAGCGTTATTTAATCAATTATCGATGAACTATACAGACCCAGAGACGGGTGAAGTATTGTTTGACAAAGATCCTAAGTTTGCAAAGATGATGGAAGTTCTCAAGAAATATTTCAGTATACCCAACATCTACAATCCAGAAGAACAAAGTAAATTTGAAGGCAAAACCGCAGCGATGGTCGTGAACTGGCATGGCTTCCTAACTTGGTTTGGCGGAGAAGTGGAAGAGAGAGTTGAGTATGAGAAAAATATGGATATGGTTCCCGTGCCGTCGTTTGCAGATATGCCGGGAATTGCTCCTAAACCAGGCGCTCATCCTTGGATCATCAATGATTTCAGTGAGCATAAAGAAGCAGCATTGCAAGTGTTAACCTACGTGATCTCCCCAGAATACCAGATCCAATACCGGATGAGAATGGGGACTCCTTCCGTATCCTTAAGCCAAGAGGATGGGGAATTGTTCGGTGCAGATGATCCAACGTATACAGGCAAAAATGTCACGGCGATGTTCCAAAATCCATTTGCTGAACCACCTGCACGTAAAAGTCCGTGGGATCGGCATGTTGCGATCAATGAAGCACTCACGAAGTTTGCCACTACCGATTTGAACGTAGCGGAATTCACGCGTGTACTGAAGGAAGAGTCGGAAATTAAGATCAAGGAAGAGCAATCCAAGAAATAAACATGACATGCATTAGGGGGAGCGTTATATGAAGCTGAAACGCACATTAGTCCTGCTATCTGTGTTTATTTTATCGATTTCATTGTTGTTGTCAGGGTGCAGTACGGATGTTGGTGGCCAGCAGGAGGACACAACGGAAACGGTAGCCGTGGATACACCATCGACGGATACGCCATCCACAGATGCGAAAACAGAGGATGAGCAGGCCGTATCGACAGATGAGGTTACTATCAAGATTTTGTATCCATGGGGACAAGAGGCGTTCGATAAACTTTTTAAGGATATTGATGAGAAGCTTCCTAATATTAACGTGGAATTAGTTGACTCCCAAGCACAATTGGAGCCATTGCAAGAGCTGAACGCGAAACAAATCGTGCCGGATATCATATTTGCCAACTGGGGAATCGACGCGTTGCAGGAGCTGGATATGATCGAACCGCTCGATGATTTGATCGAATCCCACCAATTCGATTTTAGTGGTATAGACCCTTCCATTATAGCTTACTGGCGTTTAGTCGATTCTGAGGGCAGATTGCTAGGCATGCCTACAGCTAGCGACAATTATACGATGTTTTACAACAAAGAGGTTTTTGATCTATTTGGAGTAACTTATCCAACAGGGGATCTGACATGGGATGACATGGTTGATCTTGCGAAGAAACTGACTGGTGAAAGGGACGGAATCCAATATCATGGACTTGAGATGGGCCCTGGATTCGCAGGTACGGAAGCCTTGGTCCCTTTAAAGCAATTAAATGTGAACCTGACGGATCCCGAAACAGGAGAGGTTTTAATTACGAAAGAACCGGCAATTATTAAATACCTTGAATTGATGAAGAAGTTCTACAGCATCCCTGGTATTTATAGTGATGATCCGGAAGTCAGAAAGGATTATTCCTTTCAAAATAAAAATGTCGCTATGATCGTATCTTGGCCGGGATACATTAAATGGGGCATTGGAGATCCGGAAATCACGAAACATATTCAATCCGTACCAGTGCCGGTATGGCCGGAATTACCGAATATTGCACCAGCTTCATTCTCGCATCCATTCATTATTAATAAATACAGTGAGCATAAAGATGAGGCATTTCAAGTCCTTACCGAATATGTGTCTTCCGAGCATCAGGCCCAATTAGCGAGAATTGGGGATCGTCCAGTACTAACCGATCCGAAAGTTTACGAAGAGTTTGGCGCAGAACTTGAAGTTTATGAAGGTATGGATATCAACGCATTTTTCTCACGCCAACCAGTCATTCCAAAAACGATCAGCAAATGGGATCAATATGTGGAGCTTTCAGGGAGCCTAATGAAATTCTCTGAGTCAGATATGAATATTCCAGAGTTTCTAAGAGTATTGCAGGAAGAATCTGAGGCGAAAATCAAAGATGCCATGGCTAAGGGACAATAGATATTTCATGACCAAAAGATTCAAACCAAGGTATTGCCTGAGGAAAATGGGATCGTGCAAAGGAGGAATTCTTGTGTCGAGAATTATATTTAATCATGTTCACAAACGTTACGGGAAGTATAAAGAATACGCAGTGAAAGACTTTAACCTCGAAGTTGAGGATGAGGAATTTCTTGTCTTTGTAGGTTCTTCAGGATGTGGTAAATCGACAACATTACGTATGCTCGCGGGATTAGAAGATATCTCAGAAGGCGAAATTTACATTGGCGATACCATTGTGAATGATATGCCGCCTAAAGACCGTGATATATCGATGGTATTCCAAAATTATGCGTTATACCCGAACATGTCTGTCTACGATAATATTGCCTTTGGTCTGCAAATGAGAAAGCTTCCGAAACATGAAATTGAGTCATCGGTTAAACGGGCTGCCCGTGTGCTAGAAATTGAAAACTATCTGGATCGTAAACCAAGAGAATTATCTGGCGGTCAGCGCCAGCGTGTTGCACTTGGTCGGGCGATTGTTCGTACACCACAGGCATTTCTGATGGATGAACCGCTCTCCAACTTGGATGCTAAACTGCGTGTGCAGATGCGTTCGGAGATTATTCGGCTTCACAAAAAAATCGGTGTCACAACGATTTATGTTACCCATGATCAGATTGAAGCGATGACGATGGGCGATCGTATTGTGGTCATGGAGAAGGGGATTGTTCAACAGGTAGATACGCCAGAGGTTATTTATAATGAACCAGCTAATCTGTTCGTAGCTAACTTTATCGGAAACCCGCCGATGAATTTTGTGACCGGCAAAATTGAAGAGCGTGAAGGGTTCCTTGAATTCCATACAAAGCGCTTCGGGCTTAAGCTCACAGAGAAGCAAGCTCATGCGATAAGACAGATGAATCTCGTAGATCGAGGAATCATTATTGGAATGCGGCCAGAAAACATTAGCTTTGAGGAAATTATGTTGGAAGCGTATCCACAGTCGATTATTAACGGAACGATGGAATTAAGTGAATTTGTTGGATCTGACCGTTACTACCATATGAATATAGGGTTGGAGAAATATCTGGTTGCCCGTGCTCACCCACGCTATCACTTTGACGATGGAATGAGAACTGCTGTCGCCGTGGATATGAACAAAGCATTATTTTTCCATAAAGATACAGGGCTTCTATTAACAAAGTGATGGAGGGATACGAATGGTAAAGAGAAGTATTAAATTTCTTAACCGATTATTGCTCGTTATCTTATCCGTAGCCCTTATAGGTAATCCGGTGTTGCCAGGTAACGCACAAGGTGATCCCAAGATTGCAGAATCAAGCAGTCCGGATACACGTACTCAAGATTTTTGGAGCCATGAGCCTTATTTTTATACCATATCGAAAGAATGGGAGCAGAAGAAGGTTAAGGTGGGAGCGAAGGAGGCTCAGATTGATGCTAAATCGTATCATGCGAAGTCGGATGATGCTGTCGTCTCCGTGGGCTCTTATGAAGGCGAGCATGATGTTCTTCTATGGTCTCAGCCTAAAGGCTGGGTAGAGTACAAAGTAAATGTAGATCAAGAAGGCTTATATGAACTGGCTACGGATTATCACCCGTTTCTTTCAAAGGATGGGCTCGGGCGCCAGTCGGTGATTATGAGTGTCCAGATTAATGGAGAATATCCGTTTCGAGAGGCACATTCCGTTTCGTTGGAACGACGATTCTCTGAGGTGAGACCTGAGAAATATGATGATGAGGGTAATCAAATACGCTCATTAATTGACGAAGAAGTGGGTTGGAAAACGACTTCTTTTCGTGATTCTGAGGGGTCTTATAGCAAACCGTTGCAATGGCATTTGAACAAAGGGGAAAACACGATTCGTATAGAGACGATTCGCCAGTCGGTCGCGCTGAAATCATTCCGTTTACAAGTCCCTAAAGACATTGCCAATTATGAAGACGTGAGAAAAACGTATCCAACTCATGCAGCAAGCGGCAGTAAGGAAGCCATTGTCATCGAGGGTGAACAGTTCAGTCTTAAAAACTCCTCTTCGATTCAAACGCAATACGATCGGAGTCCGTTATCTGAGCCTAAATCACTCGATCTCGTTCGATTTAATACGCTGGGTGGTACGGGTTGGAACAAAGGCGGTCAAGCGGTGACTTGGGACTTTGAAGTTCCGGAAGATGGCGTATACCATCTGACATTCCGTGTGAAACAAAATTTGCGTAAAAATGCTACGGTATTCCGAAATATTTATATTGACGGTGAAATTCCTTTTAATGAAATGAAAAACGTTCCGTTCCCATATAACAGTGACTGGAAAAAGGTATCGCTTGCTAATACGGATGGGGAATTATTTGATTTCTATTTCACAAAAGGAAAGCATTCGCTCAAGATGGAAGCAACTGTCGAACCTTATATCCCCGTCATAGCCGACATCGATCAGATGTCGAAGGAACTTCGCGACGTTTCCAGAGAACTTCGTATTGCCACAGGGAATAGCACAGATGCGTATCGCGTATGGAATATCGAGAAAGATATCCCGGGTATGACCAAGAGACTTGAAGTATTAAGGGATAGCTTCAACAAACTTACAGATGAAATGCTCGCAATCAACAAGGTAAGGGACAATGTGTCACAATCCTTTAAATCCAGTGTGCGAGATTTAGAAGATTTATTGAAAGATCCGAATGAAATTCCTTATAGTCAGTTAACCATCGGAACGATGCAAGAGAAAATTGAGGCCCAGCGTGTGGATTTGATGAATACTCCGCTGCAAATTGATCGAATTTATGTAGCTGCCCCCGATACAAAACTGCCAAGAATAGAGGCAAACTTCTTCGAGAAATTATGGAACTCGATCTTTACGTTGTTCTATTCCTTTTCAAGCAAGAACCAGCTTGATCGGAATGCAGAAGATGAATTGAATATTTGGATGTTCAAAGGGCGTGATTACGTTGATGAGCTGCAGCAGCTTGCCAATGAACGATTTACACCAGAACATGGCATTAAAGTGAATATCAATTTGGTCCAGTCGGCAGATTTGGTAGTTCTCGGTAAAGCAGCCGGGATATTACCTGATATAGCGATTGGGGTACCGAGTGCATCGATCTTTGATTATGCATTGCGCAATGCCATTTATGACTTTACAAAATTCCCGGATTCGGAGGAATTGTTAGATCAATTCCATCCAGGTATTATGCAGCCTTACCGTTATGACGGTGGTGTTTATGGTATACCGGAGACCAATAACTTTAACATCATGTTTTATCGCAAGGATATTATGAATCAGCTTGGCCTATCTGTTCCGGATACTTGGGATGATGTATACAAGATTCTGCCGACGTTATTGCAGAACGAAAGCAACTTCTACATCCCGCCCGATAACTTCTCGTATCTGTTCTTCCAAAATAACGTGGAGTTGTATTCGAAAGACGGACTGACGAGTGCATTGAACGAACCTAAGGCTTTTGAAGCGTTCAAAGAATGGACGGAAATGTTCAACGTGTACGGAATGGAACGACAAGTGAACAGTTTCTATCAACAGTTTAGAGATGGAACCATGCCGATCGGTATTTCAGATTTCAATACATACATGCAGCTACTGGTCGCAGCACCGGAAATTATGAATGAATGGGCCATCGCTCCTATTCCTGGAACAAAGCAGGCAGACGGTACGATTGCAAGATGGGCTGCCGGGGGAGCGCCGACAGCGAACATTCTTTTCAATGATACGCCGAAAGAGAAACGCGATCTCGCTTGGGATTTTGTGAAATGGTATATGTCCGAAGATATTCAAACCGAGTTTGGACTTAATCTGGAGCAATATCGCGGTGAAACCTTCCGCTGGAATTCAGCTAATGTTCATGCGTTTGCGAATATGCCTTGGAAACAGGATGATCTCAGCGTTATTTTGGATCAATGGCAGTGGATGCAAGAATGGCCCAATGTACCGGGAGGATATATGACGGCTCGAGAACTTGGTTTTGCTTGGAACAATGCAGCCATTGATCAAGTAAATCCAAGGATTGCATTAGAGAAGGCGGTTAAAGAAATAAACCGAGAGATGAAGCGTAAACAGCAAGAGTTCAATTATATCGATGAAAACGGGCAAGTGTTGAAGAAGCTCGATCTGATCCGAATTACGGAACCTTGGAAAGGAGCAATTCTGAATGACAGATAATGCAGCAGCTCTTTCTGAAAAGGTGAACGGAGCTAAGGCCAAGCTCGGTAAGACGAAGCCCAGCATTTCGGAACGGATCCATTATTTGTTGAAAGACATGTGGAAGTACCGCTTATCTTACTTGTTTATTTTGCCGTTTATGGCGATGTTCATCATATTTATCCTGATTCCTGTTGTTTCAGGCATTCTGTTAAGCTTCACTTATTTTAATGCCTTTGATTTTCCATCATGGCGGGGCTGGCTTAACTACCAGAATTTATTCTCGCAGGACATTATTTTCTTGCAGTATGTATTGCCTAACTCGTTTAAGTTTGCCGTATTCGTAGGGCCAGTCGGTTACATCTTAGCCTTTCTGTTAGCCTGGTTAATTGCTCAGCTGCCAACAACGATGCGCACTTGGTATGCACTTGCCATGTATGCTCCTTCGTTATCTGCAGGTGTTGCGATGGCAGTCGTTTGGACGGTTATGTTTACCGGGGACCGATCGGGTTATATTAACAGCTTTTTGCTCAAATGGGGAATCATTGATCAGCCGGTTTTATTCTTACTCGATAAAGACTACCTGCTCAATATTATGATCATTGTCTCGATTTGGTCTTCTATGGGTATTGGTTTCTTGGCCATCTTGGCCGGTATTCTCAATGTGGATAGACAATTGTACGAGGCAGGACGAATTGATGGTATATCGAGCCGTCTTCAAGAAGTGTGGTACATCACCATTCCAATGATGAAGCCGCAGATGATGTTCGCAGCCATTATGGCAATCGTTCATACGATTAAATCCGGAGGTATTGGGGTTCAATTGTCGGGTACGAACCCGACTCCGAATTATGCGGGTCAATTATTAATTGATCATATCAATGACTATGGATTTATTCGTTTCGAACTCGGTTACGCGAGTGCCATTTCTATCGTCGTTCTTCTGATGTGTTATGTGTTAAGTAAATTTTTTGGTTATTTATTCGCACCGAAGGAGGATGAATAATGCAAGAGGCACGGATGACTGCCATGCAGCGGAAATTAAAAATAAAATGGAGCGACTTTGTATTAGCTCTGAGATTGATCGATCGAGCACAAATATGGATTGCCATCTGTATCTTGCCGCTTGCCATTTTCATGCTCCTTCCGCTCATTTATTTGTTCAACCATGCATTTAAACCATTGCATGAGCTGTTCATGTTCCCACCCACATTTATTGTTAGGGAGCCGACAACGGGGAGTTTCTCCGAACTGTTTGCCATGACGGCAAGCACCATTGTGCCGGTATCCAGGTATGTATTTAACAGTATTGTAGTTACCTTTTTGTCTAGCGTTGCCATGGTTATCACAGGAGCGATGTGTGCCTATCCTTTATCGAAGCATCCGTTCCCAGGTTCAAAAATTGTACTTGGTTTAATTATGCTGTCGTTGCTATTCGCAACAGAAGCCATCGCGATTCCACGCTTTATCGTCATTCAAAGCCTAGGGATTATGAACACTTATTTAGGTCACGTACTGCCACTTGTTGCCATGCCGGTGGGCGTATTCCTATTGAAGCAGTTTATGGACCAAGTGCCAAACGAGTTGCTGGAAGCAGCGAAGATCGATGGCGCGAAAGAATTCACAATTTTCCTGCGCATCGTTATGCCAATCGTTACACCTGCCATCGCAACGATTTCAATCCTTGCTTTCCAATCGGCATGGGGGAATGTAGAGACTTCAACTTTATTCATGCAGGAAGATTCCATGAAGACACTGCCGTTTTACATGAGCACATTAACATCTGGGCTAAGTAACTCGGTAGCTAGACAGGGAGCTGCGGCAGCAGGAGCATTAATCATGTTTTTACCGTCATTGCTCATCTTTTTGATCTTCCAGAGAAGAGTAATCACGACCATGGCGCATTCGGGGATCAAATAAGCAGTGGTATGGGGGAGGTGTACAATGCGCAACAATCCAAGCAAACCGAAATATGTGCTTTGGCTAGTCTGCTTGATTGCACTGACTGGATTCCCGATGATCGCAAGCGCTGATGTTCCTTATCGTACCTTCACGGAAGACAGTTATGAACGTACGATAATGACTCAATCTGCATATTCTCCAGTCGGCGTATTAGCTCAGGAGATTCCAGTCGTCAATGAGAAGGGTGAAGTAGAGTATACATCGCTGCAGCGTCCTCAAGATCTATTCATTGCAGACAATGATGATATTTATATTGCGGATACCGATAATAATCGGGTTGTTCATCTGAATGAAAGTGGTGAGCTTGTTCGGTTAATCACGTTACCAGAAAGTCCGCTTAATCAACCACAGGGTGTGTTTGTTGCCGATAATGGCGATGTTTACATTGCGGATACAGGTAATAAGCGAGTTGTTCACCTGGATAAGCATGCGAAATTATTGACTGAAATTGGTCGTCCTACATCACCACTAATCAATGAATCCTTCGTATATGAACCGACGAATATGGTTATCGATAAACGCGGCTTTATATATGTTGTCTCGAAAGGAAGTTATCACGGGATCATCCAATTTACTCCCGAGGGGAAATTCGACCAGTTCTTCGGAACAAATAAAACGGAAGTAACGCTGATGGATATCATTCGGAGACAGTTTTATTCGAAAGAGCAATTAAGTCGGCAGGTTCGACTTCTGCCTGTAACGATCCGGAATATTGATATCGATGATCAAGGCTTCATCTATACGGTTTCCGGTTCCAAAACAGAGCAAGTCAAGAAATTAAACATTCGCGGTGAAAATATATGGAAAGAGATGTCGTTCAATGAACGGTTGTTTTCCTTAGCTACCGTAGAATCTGATGAACTGATTGAGAAGCAGCTTACCGATGTTTCCTTAGATCAGAATGGTAATGTAACGATTATTGATAAATCACGGAACATTGTCTCCCAGTATGATGCAAACGGTACGATGTTATTTTATTGGTCAGGCCGTTCTGCCTTAGGTAATTCGCTGGTTGGTTTAACAGCGGCACCTGTTGCAGTAGAAACCAACTCAAACAAACACCTTTATATTTTGGATGAAGCGCTGGGCCTCATTCAAGAGTATGAACCGACCGAGTTTGGAGCAACGGTTCACGAAGCTTACAAGTTGATGGAGGAAGGCAAGTATGCAGAAGGGGAGCAGTATTGGAACAAAGTACTGAAGTTGAATGCTCACTTCTCTCCAGCTTATAAAGGAATCGCTCAGGCCGCATTTTCTCGCGGTGAGTACGAGCGCGCTAGAGACTTGTTCAAGCTTGCAGGAGATGGTGAGGGATACTCAGACTCATTCTGGCAGATTCGCCTGCAATGGTTCCAGAAAAACTTCTCGACCTTGGCGAACTCTGTTATTATAGCCAGCCTCTTATTATGGGTTTTTATCAGGCTAAAGAAAAAATTCAGTTTCCGAATGATGCCGAAATCGAATAAGTTAAACAGTCAAACCTGGTTCCAGCAATTAAAGCATGTATTCTATATCTTGAAACATCCGATAGATGGATTTGGTGATTTGAGATATTTGAATAAGGGTGGCTACATCAGTGCTTTCGTTATTCTCATATTAACGGTAGTCATGCTTCTGGTGAAATCGTTCTATACGAGTTTTACATATAATCCAGTGCCGGTCTATGCAAAGGGTTCAACTTACATGCTCACAGTCTTCTTGGCCGTATGGTTATCATGGGTGGTATGTAATTATCTGGTAGGTTCGATCAAGCAAGGTGAAGCAAGGTTTAAAGATGTGTTCGTGGGAAGCTGTTATTCCTTATTCCCGGTTGTGTTACTCGGGATCCCGCTTGCCCTTATTTCGAACATCTTTACACAAAGCGAAGCATCCATTTACAGCTCGATTGAGGTAGGTATGCTTTTGTGGAGTGGGCTATTATTTTTCTGGAACATTCAAGCGTTGCAAAACTACGGTGTTGGCGAAACGGTATTGAACATTACACTTACGGTCATCACGATGACCATCATGTGGGTACTTGTGTTCATCTTAATCGGACTTACATCCGAATTTGGTAACTTTGTTTACACGATCTATCAGGAGGTGTCGATGTGATGCGCTTATTACGGTCCAAAAAACGATTCATGGTAGCTGCGATTTGCGTCTTATTCGCGTCGACGCTCGGCGGTTTCATCTTTGCTACATCCGCTTCAACCGATAAGACGAAGACCGAAACTCAAACAACAGCACAGACTGAAACAAAGACTAAAACGGAGACACAGAGAGCACCTCAGACGAGTACGACAAAGGCAGTAACCCCTGCAAAATCAAATGGGAAATTGCCGGATGAAACCCGGTTCCAAACGATATCGGAGAATGAGAAATTATTGCTCAAAGCTGATAAATCCTCCGGTCATTTTACTGTAACAAGTAAAACCACAGGAGAAGTATGGCGCTCCTTTCCTAATCCGAAGGATTGGCAGGATAAGCTCAATACAGATGCATGGAAGCTGCATCTTGCTTCACCCTTTATGTTCCGTTATGTAGAGTTTAATCTGCGTAAAGACTTGCTGAAAGAGACTAACTTCTATGCACAAAAAGGGGGAATAAGCCAGTTCGAAGTAACAGATCAGGGATTTAAAGTTATGTATGACATGCCGGATCTTGGCTTCATCATTCCTGTGGAAGTCAAGCTTGGCGAAGATTTCGTTGAAACCAAAGTATTAGCTGAAGGTCTGGTAGATGAGAAAGTCATGCCGAAGGAAGAACCAGCGGCAGCAACGGTTGATAAGGATGGCAAAGAAGTCAAGAAACCGAAGCCCAAAAAAGATCCTATGGCTCGCCTAGCGTCCATTCGCTTATTCCCTTTCTTGGGTGCACAAACTTCGGATGACGAAGATGGATTTCTATACATTCCAGACGGGCCGGGCGCTTTAATTGATTTCAGAGAACGTCGAGCGGGTACACAAAACCTCTATACGGAACGTGTTTATGGTGACGATTGGGCATACAGTAACCGCAATACCATGTCTGATCGTAATCCGATTACTATGCCGGTATTTGGCATTAAATCGAATAAACAAGGACTTCTTGGAGTCATCACGGAAGGTGAAGAGTACGCGAACGTGGTTGCGGCGCCTTCGGGATCATTCAGTCAATTCAACTGGGTTGCACCGGAGTATCAATACCGGTTCAAGTTCTTCCAACCGACAGATACGAAGAAGTTGAACGGTTACTTGACGTATAGCAAGGAAATAACGAAGTCAGATCGTGCGACCCGTTATTATATGATCGAGGAGAAGAACGAAGAAATTAGCTATGTTACATTAGCTGAACGCTATCGGGAATTGTTGATGAAGGAGTCGGCGATGAAACCGCTAGAAGGTGAGCAAGCGAAGCTGCGGCTGCAGCTGCATTTACTTGGCGGCGATACCGAAGACGGTTTTTTGTGGGATTCATATCTACCGTTAACTACGACGAAAGAGGCGGAAGGCATCGTACAAGAGTTGTCTGCACTTGGTGTCGATCATATGGACATCACTTATCTTGGCTGGCAAAACGATGGATACAGTAAGTTTGGCGGTGACTTCCCCGTTCCAGATAAACTGGGCGGTAATCAGGGAATGAAGAAATTCACCGATTTTGCTCATTCGAAGGGCTATGCGGTTTATCTTGATGCCTCTTCCTATACGTATAACAGAGGCGGTGAAGACGGATTTCGAAAAAATCGAGACGGTCTTCGTGACCTAGCTTCTTCCGTCATTGAATCGACGAATTGGGATAGCAGACGGAAGACATTTGTCAGTCCTCAATTTATGAAAGGGGTTATAGAAGGAGATCTCCAAGAAGCGAAATCATTAGGAATCAATGGCTATTTATACGGTCAAGGAATCGGATCGTTATTGAATACGGACTTTAATGAGAACTATAGAGCGACAAGAGAACATTCAAAGGAAATTCAGAGCCAACTGTTTCAGATGACAAAAGAAACATTCGGCAGCGTAAGAGGGGCAGGAGGTAACGCGTACACCTTCCCATATATTAGCCATATGGACAACATGGCCTCTAACTTCTCCTATGACATGTTTATCGATCGTGTTGTACCATTCGCCCAAATAGCTCTTCATGGTCTGACTACATACTCATTCGAGTATGCGAACTTGAGTGATGACTATGCGGACAATTTCTTGAAGGGAATCGAATACGGCGCAGTACCGTCGTTTGTCGTAACGAACGCTTCATCACAGGAATTACTAAAATCACTTTCTCTCCATGAATTCTACAGTACAAACTACAAGGACTGGCTTGCAGAGATGGTGTCACAGTATCAAAAATACGAAGAGGCACTTGGTGATGTGCAGAACGAGTTCATTACAGGCCATCGTGAAATCGTAAGCGGCGTGTTTGAAACAACATACAGTAACGAAAAACAAGTCATCGTGAATTATAACGATAAAGAGGTTAGCGTCGGGGATGCTGTTGTGAAAGCCAAAGACTACATTGTAAGCAAAGGAGGTGCGTAGTATGGCCCCAAAGCGAATACTCTCTGCTAAGAGATCCCGAAAGCTGGAAGGGTCGTTATTTATTGCACCGTGGTTGATCGGCTTTATCGCTTTTTTAGGATTTCCGCTAGTCTTCTCACTCTTTATGAGCTTTCACACGGTAAAAATATTGCCGAAGAAAATTGTGTACGACTTTGTTGGCGTCAAATATTACCGTGAGATCTTGTTTAACAGCTCGGATCTATACGATAAGTTAATTCCATACTTCCAGGAAGTCGTCATCATGATCCCGGTTATCGTCATATTTGCCTTGATGATCTCTATTATGCTGAACCAAAAGCTGCCCGGTCGATTCTTATTCCGCGCCATCTTCTTCTTACCGGTTATCTTCTCTACGGGTGCTGTACTGATGTCATTTATTAATCAAGGGGAAGGCAACCTGGGTTTCCTTGAACGATTTAATATTGGCGGTTACATGGATATGTTCCTTGGGGACAGTTCATGGGCGAAACCTGTAAAGACCGTATTGAATCAGTTTGTCCTTGTCTTATGGTATTCCGGGGTGCAAATTCTGCTCTTTATTGCAGGCCTTCAGACCATTTCAACGTCTGCGTATGAATCAGCTCGAATTGATGGTGCTACACCTTGGGAGGTATTTTGGAAGATCACACTTCCAGCAATGTCACCGTTCATCCTGCTGAACTTAATTTATACCGTTGTAGATATGTTTACGTTCCCATCCAATCCTGTCATTAGTTTGATCAATACGGGGAACTACGGATTTAATAGTGCACTGGCATGGATTTACTTCGCTATTATTCTTGTATTCTTGGGAATTGTCATTCTCCTCTACAGTAGAATTAACCGGAAAAATGCAGGAGTAAATCGTTAGTGAGGAAGGGAGGCAGAACATGAAGGTTGAATTGGCGAGACGTGTGAAACTGAAACAGAAGTTCACAACAAAACGTGGATTACGGCAAGTGAAGTATACGATTTTAGGTCGAGAGATGAATCAAGGGCTCATATTTAAACTAGTCTTGTACGGCATATTCATCGTAACCTCCTATGTGTATATGAACCCGATTTTAAAAATGCTGGTGAAGATGGTCATGAGTGCCAAGGACTTGATTGATCCAACCGTGACGTGGATTCCGTCTTCCGTTTACTTAGGACATGTGGTCGAAGCATGGAAGCTGCTGGATTATCCGAAGTCTCTCTCCATCAGTGTACTGATTGCGATTTCGACTGCTGTGCTGCATTGTATCTCGTGTGGGCTAGCGGGCTATGCCTTGGCAAGGCTCGATGTCCCATTCAAGAAGACGATTCTATTCCTCGTCTTCTTGGCATTCATTATTCCGCCTCAAGTTGTTATTTTGCCGACGATTATGGTGTATACAAAGCTTGGATTGAATGGTCATTTATTAACCTTAATTTTGCCTTCTATTTTTGGGTTCGGTGTCAAGGGCGCACTCTTTGTCATCATATTCCGTCAATTCTTCTCCACGCAGCCTAAAGCATTGGAAGAAGCGGCCCGTATCGATGGTGCTAGTGCTTTGAGATTTTATGTACGCGTTATGTTTCCATTGGCAAGACCAGCCATTCTCGTCGTCTTGTTGTTCTCGTTCGTCTGGACTTGGAATGACACGTACTACCCTAGGATGTTCCTAGGTTCAAGCGGCGATATGCCGTTAGCACTGAAAATGTCATTTATCGATAGTCAGTTGACGACATTTATTACGAATGGAGGACTGCCGGAATATTTAGCTGAACCGATTAAAATGGGTGCAAGCTTCCTGGTGATATTGCCTCCGCTTATTCTTTACCTCTTTGCCCAGCGTTACTTTGTTGAGAGTGTTGAACGTACAGGTTTGGTCGAGTAGACCTAGATCCATAATTTAGGATAATACAGGAGGATTATATATGAAGAGAAAATCGATTTTTCTAATCATTACTTTTGTATTCATGCTAACAACAATACTTTCAGGTTGTACCGGCAATGATTCGGTAAATAAAGAACCGGAAATTGTATCCGAAGCGAAGCCTACTGGGACTAACGAAGAAGATGCACAGGAAGAAGAAGTGGATTGGACGAGTAAAGCTGTGACGGATTTCAGCGAGGAGACAACGATCACCATTCAACATGAATGGGGCATTGATCAGATTACTCCTCTCATGCAACCCATTGAAGATAAGCTTCAAGCAGAAGGTAAGAATATAACCGTTCATTGGATTCAAGGTGATTCCACCTCGGAAGCATTGCAAGAATTGAACGCTAGTGGTGTCGTCCCGGATATTATTTACAGTTCTAAGGGAATTGATGGTTTAAAAGAACTGGATATGGTTGAGCCCATTGATGACTTCATGAAGATATACGAAATGGATGAAACTAGTATCAATCCATCTGTAATATCCTTGCTCCGCTCCTACGATGATAAGGGTTCAATGGTTGGTGTACCCACGTTTGCTGATACCATTACGTTATTTTACAATAAAGAGATTTTCGATATGTTCGGCGTTCCTTACCCGACAGACCACATGACATGGGATGAAACCTTTGAATTAGCTAAGAAGTTGACCGGAGAACGAAATGGTGTAAACTACCGTGGTCTGGAGATGGGATTTACGAACAGTCTAACAAGCGAAGCGCTCGCACCTCTTAAAGAAATTATTACGAATGTAGTCGATCCTGAAACCGATGAAGTATTACTTACGAAGGAGCCGGCAGTCACAAGATATTTCGAATTGATGAAAAAGTTCTATAGCATACCAGGTATGTATGAACGTGATCCGGATAAACAAGCAAGCTTTTTTGCCGGTGGAACGGCTGCGATGTTAGTGTCTTGGCCGACATACTTGGAATGGGGAATTCCTGAAACCATTCGACCGAATGTTGATTCGGTTCTCATGCCCATCTGGGGAGGGGAAGAACAGTTAGCGTCACCTACGCAAGCTCATATGTATGTATTGAATAAATACAGTGAGCAAAAAGATGCAGCTTTCCAGTGGATGAAAGAAGTCGTTGCGGAAGATATGCAGATGAAGTTCTCCGCTGCTGGATATCCGACGGTATTGAAGAGTCCTGAAGTTATCGCGACATTCGGCAGCGAAAAAGATATTTACGAAGGCAAAAATGTAAAAGCGTATTTCCCGGAAAACGCGAGAATCATTGAAGGTAGAAAATCGGAATATCAGCGATTAGCTGAAGGTATGATTACGGAGAAATTGAAAGACTTCGCAAACTCAGATATGAATATCGCCGAATTTTTACGTAAACTGGAAGAGGAATTAACGATTAAGATCAAGGAAGAGAAACAAAAGAAAGAACAAGGGCAATAAGAATCCGGACGTCTGCATAAGTATGTTGTCAAGAACCTGAGGTCAGCGTCTCAGGTTCTTCACGCTTTGAAAGGAGAATGTCCCATGTCATCATTTGCAGCACCCGCGAATGTACCGGCTTACCTAATCAGCAACTATCTTCCGTTTAATCTGTTTCAAGCACAGCCCTATGGCAATGCCTTGTTCTCCTCTCACTGGCATGATCGGGTTATGGAGATTATCTTCGTCGTAAAAGGTCGGATGCAGCTTTTTATAGAAGGCTATTCGTATGTGGGAGAAGAAGGGGATATAATCTTGATTGAAGAAGGCCAAATTCATGGGGCGTACTTAATGGAGAAGGAAGAAGTCCCGGAATATTATGCGGTTTTAATCAATAAATCCATTCTGTTAACTGCGGAATCGATGCACATCGTTCATGAACCGTTATTGAATGGGAAGCTGTCATTTCCCCGATGTTTACGAGCTGAGGATGATAACTATAATGAATTGAAAGAATTGATTCTAAATATTGCTGCTGAATATAAATCGAAAAAGAGTGGATATGAATTGGTCATCAAATCCTATCTCTATCGGCTTATCGTGACACTGACACGAGTATATGGTTATGAGGTTAGTAACAGTAAAGCGGAAGGAGTAAACCGAAGAAGGATCGAGGAACTTCGTGACGTCATGTTGTATGTGGAAGAACATTACGGAGAGCAGTTCACACTGAACGGTATTTCAAAGCTCGCTAGAATGAGCCCTTATCATTTCTGTAGGACGTTTAAAAAGATAACCGGACAAACGTTTGTAGAGTATGTTAATCTATGCCGAATCAGAAAAGGGGAGGAGATGATTATGAATTCTAGTTTACCCATTACACAAATTGCTCACCGGGTGGGATTTAATAATATTAACTATTTTAACAGAGTGTTTAGAAAATATAGGCTGTGCTCGCCTTCCGAATTCCGTAAACAAGCGGTGCAAGATTTACATGCATCCACTGAACTCAACTAGTCAAACAACAAATCCCCTCCAAGTTCACTCCACTCATCTCTTGTCATCATAAGAGGTTGTTTGAGTATCTGCTTAAAGGGGATCATATCGTCCGTGAAATATTATTTCGTGTTTTCTAATTGTGTTCTGGCCTCTGCAACGGCTGCTTCGCCTTCCTCCTTCGTTATTCTTAGAAATTCCGATATATTCATATCGGAATCAGCAAACTTAGCAAGGTCAAGGTTCACGTATTGATCCCATAAGCTTTGTCTGTCAGTATAGGTTGCTGGAGTTAGCTTAAACACAGAAGTGACATCTTGCCCAGCGTAATTTTCTATTCCTGAACCATACTGATCGGCAACCTCGGTAAGCACAGGACCGGATGCCATCGATTGAGCGATTTTCGTCTGATTCGGTACAGATACGTATTCCTTCAACACGCTGAATGCCGCATCTTTATGCTCGCTTGAGCTGGAAATGACCATCGGCGTAGTTCCTAACACAGGGCCGATCGTTGGTTGATCTGCCCACACAGGCACAGGTAACATAGCTACTTTGTTCTTTAAATATTCTACATCTTCAAACGGGTTTCCATGAACGAAGTATGCGGTCCAGGTAACGGTCATTGCAGCTTGTTTTTGCCCGAATAAATCGGCGTTCTTAGCTTCTTCAGATCTTACACCCGGTATACTATAATACTTCTTCATCAGTTCTAAATATTTCGTAAATGCCGGATCTTTCGTAATGAGCACTTCGCCTGTGTCCGGATCTGTCTTATTCACTGCGAGTTCCTTGAGCGGTACTGCGGCACCATCCCCTGTGTTCCCATAGCCGCCGAGTTCAAGTCCTAGATAGGAAACACCATTACGCTGTCCTGTCATTTTTTTAGCCAAGTCGAATGCCTGATCCCAAGTCATCGTCTCTGTAGGGTAAGGCACACCAAACAAATCAAATATCTCCTTATTGTAGAAGAGGGATAGATAGCCTGTTCCATCAGGTATACCGATTAACCTTCCCTCAGAATCAAGTGATCGAATATAGGAGACGAGACTTGGATTTAACGAATGGATATCGAAATCGTGGCTTTTTGCTAATTCATCAAGTGGATAGATAACTCCTAAATTCTCTATTTCATGAATCCCATAGTTCGGAAAAATAATATCAGGATTCACTCCGCTTGCAAACAATTCCTGCAGCGACGCGGATTTACACTCACATGCTACCATTTCTATATTTACATTGGGCAGCTTCTCATCAATCTCTTGGAATCGATTGTTAAATATTTCTTCCCCCCACGGAAATGCCACAGTTACTGTAACAGGGTCCGTGGGTGTTCCTTCTACTGGCGGTAAGTTATTCGACGCCTCGGTTACATTGGTTTCTTGGTTCGGTACCGGGTTCTCTTCTACCGAGCTAACTTCTTTATTGATTGCATCGTGTTCGTTCGTATTTCCACAAGCGATGACAAGGGTGCATAACATTACAAATAGTAAAAGAATGGTCCAGCTTTTCTTTACCAATTTCATGTAGAGACCTCCAATTCATTTGAATGTAAGCGTTTGCCAAGATGAGTTCCATTCAATGCATAAGTGGAAATCCGGATGCCTTCATTCTATATTGAAAAAGAGATGGAGTCTCTACATAGCTTTGCGCACTTGTTGGACTATTTTGCTGATTAAATCTTCACACTACCTCTATGGGGATTATTGTATTGTAAAGGAAAGGGATTAAGCAGCCAAAAAGTGGAGAAGGTGAATTCTTGATGTATGATAAGCTTCCAGTCCTGGATCCAGAGGAAACGATCCCGTTATTGCAGGATCAATTTTATTACCCGCCTTATATTACGCTTGCCCATATGTACAAACCTCCAACGGGTTGGTTTATGATACCTCAGAAGATTAGTCAATTTCAGCTTCTATATGGAGTTGATGGGAAGGCAGATAATATTATGAATGGCGTAAAGTATCCGCTTGGAAAGGGGGATATTTACATCATTCGACCCGAGGTTGTTCGTTCATTGCAGCCATCTAAAGATGATCCTTACGTGGGAATAACCATTTCATTTCATTTTGGACTGTCAAAGTCACCTATAGAATTCATGTTTGGAAATGACTACATTAGAGGGAGCGATCCAGATGGTTCGTTACTTGGCAAACTCATCCCCTTAATTCAGGCAATCCAGCAGCATACCTTGTCATGCAATATGTTGGCGCAAGGACTGCTGCTGCAAATATTATATGATTTGATGGAAAATAAGCCTGTGGATGGAACAGCAAAGCTAACCACGAAAATCAATCCGAAAATGGTGAAAATCTGTAATTACATTAAAGAAAATTATAGTACGCCAATCCGTTTGGATACATTAAGCGAGATGACAGGACTGAGCAGGAACTATATTATACGGCAATTTCGCAACTGTTACGGTATGACACCGTCTGATTACCTGGCTACGATACGTATAGAGAAGGCGAAACAGCTCGCAATTGAAACCGATCTTACAATAAGCGAGATCGCGAACCAGGTCGGATATACGGAACTGCATTCATTTAGTCGAATGTTCAAAAAACGAATGGGAATCAGCCTAAGTCAGTTTAATGCAACACTCATATCGTCACTCGATATCGTCTCCCCCCTTGAAGAATAGCAGGGGGGATTTTTGTTATAAAAGTGTTACTTTGGGCTAAATACTTCCAAGGATTTGCCGAGTAAACTATGAATAAAAGAACGATTTGAAAACGCTTCCGAGGGCAAGTGAACAGTTCAGGTTCGACTCAGGGTTAGCCTTTTGAAATGTTAGAAAATTGGATGGAATGGATTTTGCGTTTGTACAATCCATTCTTTTCACATCGGCATTGTAAATTTATGAAGTCGGAGGGGTTATGTATGAAAAGTAGTGGTCAAAAAAGGCTGAGCCTGCTGTTAATGATATGTCTCTTGTTCATGTTCGTTTTGGGAGCATGTTCCTCAGGAGCTGGCAGCGAAATAACAAGTGACAAGCCGGATCCAACAGAATCAATGGAAGGAACGAATATGAACACGGAGGAACAAGTGGAGGAACCTGAACCTGTTGAGGTGAAACAATTCTCGAATGAACCCGTTACGTTAAAGGTAGCAACCCAATGGGGCGAAGAAAATTTCCAGAACAATTTTGTTCAAGATATGAAGGAGCTTGTTCCCCATATTACATTCGAATATGTCGATTGGAACGGAACGGCTGAAGGAATCCAAGAGATAAACAGCGCAGGAACAGTGGTTGACTTGCTAACGCCGAACCTTGGGGTAGATGTACTGCTCGATCTCGATATGGTACAGCCGCTAGATGAGATGGTAGTGGAGTATGGGATCGATTTGAGCACCGTTGACCCTTCGTTCATAGCCCTGATTCGTTCCCAAGACCCTGAAGGACGGCTGATCGGATTGACGGGCAATGGAGGAATTTATGGTCTCTTCTACAATAAAGAAGTATTCGACCTATTCGGTGTTCCTTATCCGACAGACAACATGACTTGGGATGAAATCATTGACCTCGCTAAGAAAACGACAGGTACCCGTGATGGAAATCAATACATAGGATTGGAGTTCGGCTCGGATACGGTGGATGCTGCTCTATTACAATTATCTATAACATTGACAGATCCAGATACCGGGGAACTGTTATTGTCTAAAGATCCGAAGTTTACGAAATACATGGAACTGATGAAAAAAATATATAGTATCCCAGGCATCTACAATCCGGAAGAACCAGATAAGTTTATGCAAAAAACAGCTGCGATGGAAATCAACTGGCATGGTTTCCTGACTTGGTTTGGAGGGGAGACCCCGGAGGAAAGAGCAGAATTCAAGAAAGACATGGACATTCTGCCGGTTCCATCCTGGCCTGATATCCCAGAGACTGCTCCAGCGGTTCATACGGCCCCTACGGTCATTAACCCGTATAGTGAGAATAAAGAAGCAGCGCTTCAAGTACTTCAAGCCATTATTTCAATAGAGAACCAAACGAAGGCTACAAGAAAAGGCACAATCCCGACTACCTCCGATGTGGAAATTCGCAAACAGTTTGGTGCCGACAATCCAGATCATCAAGGCAAAAATGTAATGGCGATGTTCCAGAATCAGTTTGCGCTTCCTCCTGCTAGAGCAAGTGTGTGGGATAAATACGTTGATTTGAATGGGGCTATGCAGAAGTTTGCGACCTCGGACATGAACATCCCGGAGTTTATCCGTGTGCTGGAAGAGGAATCTGCGATCAAGATTAAAGATGCTATGAATAAACAGTAAAAGAGTTTCAGACAAAATGAATGCACGGAATAGGAGCGAGTAAATCATGACAGATCTGCTGCATAAGGAAGGCTGGACCCTTGTATTTCATGAAGAGTTTGATGGCCCAACGCTCGACCAGACGAAGTTCTCACCCTACGGGTTATCCCATTGGAAGACGTTAGAGGAAGCAAAGGCGACCTATCAATTACGTGATAGCTGTATCGTGTTACAACTGCCTGATGAGCATAAGCGTGTGTCCGCTATTGTTACGGGGATGCGAGATGGACTACACCGATACGGTGATGATCTCGGACTAAACCATCATGATCGTGCCTTCATGAACCTTGTGACGAAATATGGTTACTTCGAGTTACGTGCGAAGGTGGCGAAAGGGAGCGGGCTTAATTCAGCTTGGTGGATGATCGGGTTCGAAAATGAGAAAGAGCACAATGCTGAAATCGACATTTTCGAAATGTTAGGCAAAGATACACGTTTACTGAATACAACACTTCATTCATTGCGTGATACGAAATTGAAGTATGCCCATATTCCGTATCGTACGGATGTAGACTTATCGGAAGATTTTCACGTATACGGCTTTGAGTGGGATGAATCCGGTATGAAATTCTATCTGGATCATGAGCTATATTGGGAAGTTGATCAGTCACCGGATTATCCGATGGTTACCCTGCTGCAAATTAATGATGGCGATGGGGGATGGATTGGCGACCTGGATCGATCCATTCCGTATCCGAAGGAATTCCTCGTTGATTATTTAAGGGTATATAAGCGCGAAGGGATGCCCATGGAGCTCATTCCGCTCGAAGGAACGGAAGGCAATCTCGCCCGGTTTGCCATTAGCGGGGTAGGTAACGATATTACATGGGGAGATTTGTACAATGCACAATCGCATATTTGTTATATCAATGACGGCGATCCGAATACCGCTTTAATCAGCAAACCGGAAGAGTCGTTACCTCACTATATTTATTTGGATTGGATGGAACCGCAAGCATTTGATACGGTATCGTTAACGACACGAGCTGGATTGAAGCAAGGTCCGACACAGTGGGATATTGAAGTATCTCCTGATGGTGTAACCGATTGGCGTAAAGTGGGTGAATCCGGGCAGGTCGCATGGAGCCATCGTGAGGATGAGTTAGAAACGTTCGAAGTCAGGTTTGCCCAAGTAGAGCAGGCTAAGTCGATTCGATTGGTTATTCGAGCGTTCAATGGCAGCCAAGAGGCAGGATCGTATTTGATTCAGGATATAGCTGTTTATTTGAGTGCAAAGGCGTAATGTTGGGATGGGAGTTGAGAAGGGCAAATGACTCCACCTCAGAATATATATATTTTATATAACATTCGTTTGAGGTGATAGTATGTCACAAGCTCAAAAAGGGGGTGACAGATTCAAGGATGAGAATCATGGTAAAAGTACATTATATTCCTGGTCGTTACAATCTGATAGGTTTGTTTCTATTATTTTTGGTTCTTGTAGGATGCACGGAGGACAAGAACACGTTTCATGTTGAGGGGCCTATTGAAGATATTAAACAACAATCATCGCAAATTTATGTGGACGGATTCTTGCTTCCCATTAAAAATATTGAAAATTACAAGGTAGGTGACGTTATCAAGGCTGAAGTTGAAAGTATTGCAGAAGGTGATCAATATGATCCAGAAAAAATAAAGGTTCATAAAATGGAGCTAAATGAGCATTCCGTAGAAGGATCTGAGAAACCCTGAAGAAGCAATCTTGCCTGCATTTTGGACAAATTTGTTAGTGCTATTGGATTTGTTGGACTTTTCGATGTTTACAATGCTGGGTAATATTATGGTACAATATGTATATAATAAAGAGGAGTGAAGATGCTGGTAACATCCTCACTCCTAACAACAGCCGCTTTTAAGGGCGGTAGGCATTTACAGGGACTAGAAATAGGTCGTTATCCCATCTACGGGCGGCCTATTTCTTTTTGTTTTGGTTCAATGCTAAGACAATGGTTACGACCAACCCGATCAGCGTGACAAGCATCGAACCGAATTGGATCATTAATGTCAAAGCATCCTTAACCTCCACAGGCATCACCTCCCTTCCGGGAGACTAGCCGACCGCCCATATTAGCCTTTCTGTTGTTATGGTTAATTATACCATAACAACAGAAGAGCGCCTATTATGACGCTCTATCAAGTGAATTAACAACTACATTCTTGCTTCCCCTGGTTTTGCTGATTTGTACGATGAATGGAACGATCCGGACGGAGAGACGCTCGCAGCTGCATCATTATAGCTAAACTAAATAATCTGGTGGCAGATGTTCATGATAGAATGCTGCGCTTTCGAGTACGCATTAGCAAATCCCGGATCAATTAAACCTTTGATCCTGCTGGCATCGGTTGTGCTGGCGTTCTTACTGACCCTTCTCCAACCTCAATGCTTCGGAAAAGAGTGAGCGGATTCATATGATTGAGTCGTTGAAGGGTGTGGAGTGAATTGTATTCCCACAAGCGCGTGTTAAGAGATTAAGGTTAACCTGCTGTTTGAGGTGCCGGAAGAGCGGGGATGGACGCGCGAATGATGACAAGTTAAAGGCTGCCCATTCGGGCAGCCTTTTTGATGCCTTTTTCAGGATATCTGAGTGTACGGGCTGCAGCCCCTTGATCTATAATAGGGAACGTGGCATTCAATGGAAAAATTCAATCGCGAATGGAGTAGGAGAACAGGATGATTAAACAAAAAATGGCCGTCATCGGTTTAGGGCACATGGGCCGTCATATGATTCATCGCTTACTGCCTCAATATACGGAGAAGATCGAATTAGTCGCCATTTGCGACAGTGATGAATCCAGTCTGCAACGGGAAGTCGCAGAAGCAGGAATTCGTCCACGGTTGTACACCGACTATCGCCAATTGCTGGACGAGGTGCCGCTTGACCTCGTATATATCGCGGTTCCGCCGTCACTGCATTATGACGTGGCCCGGATCGCATTTGGGAAAGGCATCCACGTCTTCTGCGAGAAGCCGCTTGCGGGCAGCCTGACGGAAGCCCGGAGTCTGGTGGAGCTGGCTGATAAGGCCGATGTGCTCCATGCGGTTCATTTCTCGCTTCCGCTCGACCCGGCGGTTCTGAAGCTGCAGGGATTGCTTGAGGAGCAGGCGATCGGCCGGATTCAAAGCATGGATCTGTACCTGGAGTTTCCGCAGTGGCCGAGGGCCTGGCAGCAGAATCCTTGGATCACGACAAGGCAGCAGGGCGGATACCTCCTGGAGGTCGGCATTCACTGGATCCAGATGATCCAGCAGGTGTTCGGGCCCATTACGCATGTGAAGAGCGAGATCGAGTTCCCACCGGATTCGAATCAGTCCGAAAGCCGTGTTCAGGCCGTTCTCAGATTACATAATGATATCGAGATTCGCCTGTCGGGAACCGACCAAAGGGAAGGGGAGGAGCGTGTCTCCCTGGTGGTCCACGGTGAAGAAGGCACCTTGGCATTGGAGAACTGGAGCAACCTGTTCCAAAGCGGCAAGGACACCGAACTGCAGCCTGTACCTGTGGACGACGTCGTCAGCCCGCTGCCGATCCTGAAGCAAATCATTCAGATTTTGAACGGAGAGTCCGGTCTCATTTATGATTTTCATGACGGGTATAACGCGCAGGTTGTGTTGGAAGCCCTGCGTAAGCCGGGTGAGGGCTTTACGGATGTAAGGCCTCAATTGATGGGGGACCAAGCGGCAGGGGTTATTGTAACGACCTGATGGGGGAATGTTCGGGTAAAACAAGGACGCCATCTTAGATGGCGTCTCTCTGGTGAGGCTGTTCAATGAGGCTGGCGAATTTGTGGGTTGCGGTACCTTGGAGCAGATTCATGACGAGGTTTCCGCATACGGTGCATGTGGAGAGTGTGGCGGAGTTGGTAAGAAAGTAATACAGGTTTAAATCACATCCAGTTGAGGTGATCCATGGTGTTCGTGCAACTTAGTAGTTTCATCACGCTCGGCCTGTAGAGGATGACATAACCCTCTTGGCTCCTTTGCAGGCTGGGCCTTTTCCCAAGGGGTGTGATGGAATGAATTGCAAAGGCAAAAATCGTACTCGTTCGTATTACCGTCATCATCGACGAAGAGTGATCCATCGTAAGAGCAGGCTTGCTAAACAACTAGGTTGGCATGCAAAGTTTACAGGTGAGTTTGCTAAGGGGAAGATTCATTGCTCTTGTTATTATTGCAGGGTGAAATCGAGAGAAATCGGATTGCCTAAGACTGATCTTGTAAAACTTGCGCGTATGAATGAATTTAGTAGTTTGGAGTAGAATGGTAGTTTTAATGTGGAAAGGCCGTAGATGGTAAAGTCTACGGTCTTTCTTTGCTCAACCATGTCTTTATATGGCGAATCTACTTATCATACATTTTAAAGGTCGACGTGACAAATAGCTTTCTTTCTAGCTAGCATATCCTTGAAAAACTAATAATGACCACACAAGTGAGTGATCTACGGTCCAACCATCGATGATAAGAAAACAAGAATGGGACCTCATGAATGGGGATACACTGTTGTCTTTCAAGGATGCGAAGGCTGTAAGCGTATTTGAGGAAGCGATCCGTAACGCTCGCAAGCAGCCGGATGATGCCAAACCAACGGACCCGGATTACGATGTGATGGTTATCTATGCCCATCAATCTCCGATCCATGCCATCAAGCTGTGGTTGGGGGAAGAGGATCAGGAAAGTGTGTTCAGCTACGGGTTCAAAGATTGGGGAGAAGACGTATATGTGGTCTCGGCCAAACATACGGATCGGATGCGAGAACTCATTTTGCCAGAGGGGGAGTGAAGCCGTTATCTGCAGCAATCCTCATCTGTTTCAGCAGCTTCATATCGAATGCTAGTCTTCGTTTTATCGCTTGTACGTGTCTTTGGAATCAATGACCAACGCCGAAAGCCCCAAACCCATAAAATAACGGTTGAGACGTATAAAATCAGGGTATTGGGAGATGTATGAATACCATCATCAGGAGGCGATGAAGTGAAGAAGAAGACCTACAAGTTGAAACATATGGCCGGAGCATTTTTTGCTGGTGCCATGCTGTTTTCAGGATTTTCGCTGGCGGCTGCCAATCCCGAAGGAGCCGTAGATGCGATTAAACACGCAACATCTAAAATAAGCTACTACGTCAATGGCAAGGACCACTCTACACCTGCCGGTCAATTTATGAACCAAGGGACGGCGGCCCCGGATTCGATTATTCACAACGGCACGACCTATGTGCCTGTTCGCATGGTATCTGATCTGGTAGGCCAACCGGTGTATTGGGAGCAAGCTTCCAGAACGATCTCTTTGGGACTTCCCGTGGTCAAACTGTACAATGCGGCGGGCGAGTCTGTTGGTTCCGCTACCTTGGAGCAGATCAATGATGGGGTGAAGGTAAAGATTACCGCATCCGGCCTCACTCCAGGCAAGCATGGATTCCATGTGCATGAGAATGCAATTCAGGGAACGGATTTTAAATCTGCCGGAGGGCATTTTAATCCGACCGACAAGCATCATGGCCTCGAGAATCCGCAAGGAAGCCATGTTGGCGATATGCCGAACCTGGTCGTAGGCACAGACGGCACCGTGGAAGCGGAGATGATCATTCAGCATGGCACACTTGAAAAGAATCAGCCGAATTCGGTGCTGGGACATTCGCTGATCATTCATGCTGGTGAGGATGACAATGTTACCGACCCGGCGGGCAATTCCGGCGACCGCGTGGCTGGCGGGAACATTCCGGAATAACTCGGCAAGTTGCAGTACATGCGGTTTGCAACATATGAAATCCAGTGAAAAACGCATCTCCACAGGGAGGTGCGTTTTTTGTCATGGTTGCGCAACGGAAGATGATAGAAGGAACTGGTGTAGTATTTTATGTAAGGAGTAATCTGGAGGATAAGTCGCTAACGTTCGACTGCCATACTATGGAGGGGTCGAAACCTCCGGTTGGGAGCGGAACAGGGATGTTGTAAAATACAAGCATAGGATTGTTGTTTGGGCATTTTGCCGATATGACTTAAAATGATCTTAGTGAACCAATGGCTATTTTGTTTTTGAAAAGGCTTGCCGATTTTCCAGTTGACATCGTATGTGATCTATCATAATATAACTCTTGTTGCAAATGTCATTGTATAATTAAATAAACCAAACTCTATCCTATGGATGGAGTGGCGGAATTTTGTCAAAGAAATATTCTTTGGTTTCATTCGCCCCTTGTCATTTCACTGACAAGGGGCTTTATTATGTTATGTATCAGAGAGGAAAGAGGCTACCATGAATATGAGGTTACTAAAATATGCTTTACTTGTTTTTTTAGGTGCATGTAGTTATGGATCACTTTCTACAATCATCAAGCTTGGAATGAATGACGGATTTAAAATGCAGCAGTTGGTAGGAGCACAGTACTTTTTTGGATGGTGCATGCTGCTCCTGTTAGTTTTATTATTTTCCCGGAAAAAGCTGGGGTTGAAGCTGGCGTTCTCGCTATTAGGCGCTGGAATCACCATCAGTTTAACGGGTGTATTCTACGGATTTGCCGTGGAGGAATTACCTGCTTCGATTGCAATCGTACTCTTATTTCAATTTACTTGGATTGGGGTAATTCTGGAGGCAGTCGTCGATAGAAAGTTCCCTAGCCGTGAGAAATGCATTTCGATGATCATCCTCCTTATAGGTACGATCTTAGCAGGGGGTATTCTTGAACCAAGCGTTGGTGGGATAACGGCAAAAGGTGTTATTTTCGGCTTAATGTCAGCTGTGTCGTTTGCCTTATATATATTTGTAAGCGGGAGAGTGGCTACACAGGTACCTGCCGTGAATAAAAGCTTGTATATGACCACTAGTGCCATGATCATTATTTTGATTGTTTTTTCGCCTTCCTTCATTTATGATGGTGCGATTGCAGAAGGACTTTGGAAGTTTGGTCTTCCTTTAGGGCTGCTAGGGATTGTTATTCCGGTCCTTTTCTTTTCCATCGGTGTCCCGAAGCTGGGCTCAGGTTTGGGGGCCATACTGGGTGCGGCGGAGTTACCGGCCGCTGTAGTGGCTTCGGTGTTAATTCTGCATGAAGAGGTGTCCTTACTTCGATGGGTTGGGATAATCGTTGTTCTGCTTGGAATTGCCACTCCACAACTTTTGCCGATATGGATACGAAAAAAATCCCCGAAACCCTTACTTCATCAGGTAGAAGAGCTATAAACTGCCAACTGAATCGTGTACGGGCTGTTTTCCGAAGAATGTTTATCGTCCATCCCAATATCCCGCTAATCGGTAAAAAAGCTCATATGTAAAAGACTGCCCCCAAAGCCTTAACAGTTATTATCAAATCATTGAAGAAACTTGTTCAGACCCTTCACACGACTATGTGTGAAGGTTTTTTATTTAGTCAGACGCTTCAACGTTATCTCGCTGGCAAGGCACTCGTTCAGTTAGGTGTTGAAGATCGGCTGCCGTATTGGGCCATTTTCGATGAGAGTATATGCAGCTTGTGCAGGCATAGATAGTCAGGTAAGCGAGATGGGGGAGGCAACCCATTTTCCTTCATGTCGAACGAATCTTTCAGCGCAGTGAGGGATCGAGGGAGCAAGTAAGAGGAAGCAAGTAAGAAGTGGCGGATAGAGCGAACCTATTTGATGGAGTATTTTATGGTACAATATGTATATAAGTGGAGTGAGGATGCTGCTAACATCCTCACTTCTGACAACAGCCGCTATTAAGGGCGGTAGGCTGTACAAGGTTCAGAAATAGGTCGTCACCCTTGCCTAGGGCGGCCTATTTCTTTTTGTTTTGGTTCAATGCTAAGACAATTGTTACGACCAACCAGATATCATCGCAACAAGCAGCGATAATTCTATTCGACTTGACTACAATTACAAGGTATCAATATTTCCTGTGGTCTTCCGGTGATAGGATCGATGTTGAATTTATCAATGTACATCCTACGGAGAGTGGCTAGTTGTGTAGACAATTCTAAATCAAACCGTTGGAACACTTCTTGCTCTTGCTTATCAGTATCATTTGTTTCATCGCTAGGTATACATTTAGAATATGCTCTGACTGCTACATGTACAGCTTGGATGCTTTTGATCAATTGATCTCGACAAACCACTTTTATCGCCCCACTTAGATTAATTAATTCCATTCGTAACTATTTTTTAAATATAAAATGACATAATATCAACTTTTTGGTTTATACATCATGTATACTAATCTATATTAAATTCAACAATGAATCGAAAGAAGGGAAATAAAATTATTAAAAAGCCTATCTTGATGTTAAATGCCGTTATTTTGTGTGGTGCCTTGCTGACTGCTTGTGGAAACGAGCAGCCCTCAGTATCTCAAGACTCTCCGTCTCCGAATACTCAGAGCCAGGAGACTAATAATAATGAAGAATTAACGTCTCAATTTCCCGATAATGGATACAGTATTAAACTGGACTCCATTGTGGAGAACCAAACTGTCCGAGCTCAAGTGAGTACTGAGTTTGGAGAACTCCAGGTTGTATCCAACGGCAAAGAGGAAATTGGCCACATTGAGGTGCCAAGCGTTTTTGGAGCAGAAGGCGACTTCACTTTTAGAGGGAATTATAATGTAATATTTATACATGATGGTTCAGAAAAAGTGATTAAGAAATTAAATGATTTCATATTTGTACAGAAAACCGATAAAACCGTTTCTTTTGAGGAGATCAGTTTTGATAAGGTTGATATTTATCTTCTTACTCCGGAATATACCGCTTCTAGAGGATATAACTCATATGCATTTGGTATAGATAAAGAGAATGGAGAAGTTTTTCCATTAACATTTAAAACAGGAGATAATGACCAAGAAACTATTAATTATGCAGTTGATACCTTCCCACAGAATGAAGATGGCAAGTTGGTTGTGTCTACTAGAAACACTGAAGGAGAAAACGATGAACAAGCTATTGAAAAAATAGTCTACTCATTGGATATATCCAAGAAGCAGTTTGTATCAGAATAGATTAATTGGAAGAAAATGTACTGTCGGTTGATAGTGCATTTTTTTATAAGATAATTAATACAAATTCGAAAGTCCGTAGACATTAGGATCTGTTTTTTGGATGTACATTAAACTATTGAGACATGTATTATCGCTGTTAGTAATTGTTGTATCCATGCCAGGGTAAGGATGCTCTGCCCAAATTCGCCTTGTTGCATAGCTGTTAAGAGCAAATACTTGAGTATGACAGAAACCAGAGGCTGGTCCAGTGTAATTCGGATCATAACCATCTTGTAGAGCTTTTACAGCAGCGCGAATGCCAGGTGCGTTACCTCCAGCTCTAGAGTAAGCATAGCGAACGTGGATATAACCTTCTATCATCAGTTTTGCGTAAGCGGAAATTCCATCTCGAAGAGTAGAAAAAATCAAATTACGTCCAGATGGTCTGGAATTATCATAAGTTCCACTGTATCCGCAAGCTGAACGTTGGAAGGCGAAATTAAGTGTCGCTTGAATATCTGCGAGTCCAGCTGTTCCCCATCCATGCTCGAACCCCCATTGTGTTATGATCATTGCAACGGGCATTCCGTTAAGTCCACCGCTTTTCTTCCAACTTTGATAAGATACCCATTTAGCTAAAGCAAGAATATCGTAACGTGTTCCATTGTAAGTGATCGATCCATTGACAGTATTACTAATGTTTGCTGCACAAGCCATTTTAAATTGACCTCCTTGAGTTTTTTTATTGAACGCTTTTCTTGTTGGCGTTCTACTATATAAAGAGAATTGAACATCTGATTTTACAACCGCTCTCGAATTTTACTTCAATTCACTAATATCAAAAGTTTGTATAACCTCGATCATTTTTCCATAGAGTTCTTGTTTTAAATCTTCTCGATGATTGGCTGGGACCTGTAACAAGGAGGCTTTTATCTTTGGTGTGAAAGATTCTAGAATTTGTAAAGTTGCATTCTGATCGTGGTGTTCCTGAGCTTGTACTAATAATTCGACCATCATAAAATCACTTCTTTACGTTTTTTTGTATTTCATTCTTCAATCCATTAATAGCCTCGCTTAAATCAGAAATTTTTCTTTCAAAACGAATAAGTAGATACGAAGTAATTGCAATGGGAAAGCCTAAATTTGCTATAAAAGTAGCGAAATCAACCTCCGACATCATTCCTCACCCTTTCGTTATTAACCGGCGCAATTTAGCTAGCACTTTTAATCTGTGTTTCGAGATATTCTGTTGGGATACTCCCAATATCCTGGCTATTTCCATAACATTTAGTTTTTGCACGTAAGCAAAAGATAGAATCATTTGTTGCTGTGCTAGGAGGGATTCATAAGCTTGATGAAGTAGATGATCCGTAATATGATCTGAAGAGATAACGTTTACCTAATAAAGAGAGATGAATCCCCGTTTTTACAACCATTTCCAAAAGTAAGAATACAAATTCGCCCTTGCCTTGGATTGCTCTGTTCAAATGGCCGTAAGATATGTGATTGAAACGGCATTCGAGAGAAAAAACATGATGAGCATCTTCTCAGACATTTGCAGTTGTTAATGAGAGCGTGGAAAATGCGTGTTAGGAGGTTATAGGTGGGGTTTCGTCCCGGGAACGTCATTTTTTCGCGTCATGGTTATAACTTGGGCTTGGGGTATTACTTGAAGTGATGCTTGAGGTTTGTTAACATAAATTTAACTTTATTATTAAATATTGTTATTATTATGTAATTCAACTTCTTATTTGCTCTGATATAATTTTTGCTAGATAGATGAAAGGGGAATATAGGTTTGAAAAAAGAAATTGGTTTGTTAATGCTGGTGGGAAGTATTTTGCTATCAGGTTGTGGTTCGGACAAATCAGCGCCAGTCTCTCAAGAATCCACGAGTCAACCTTCAAGGGTTCAGGTAAATGATAATGCAGAATCTAATATGAACTTTCTTGTTGCCTCTGAGGATCAAAAGGTAAAACTTTATGCAAACAAAGTAGAGGGTGAAGGATATAAAGGTGTAACGATTGATGTAAATGGAGTATCCAAAGAATTTGATTGGACTTTTACTAGTACTGGATCCAAACCGGTTGTACTGCATACTGACCTTACAGGAGACGGTGTAGAGGAAGCGGTAGTTATTATACAGACAGCAAACGGAACACAACTTGATAACTATGATATTCATGTATTGAATCCCAAGGATTTATCTGAATTTAAGGTACAAGACTTTAATGATATTGTTTCTCAGAACATTAAATCGCAGGTTTCTAAAAATTATGATGGTAGCTTATCCATCACTGTTGAAACTCAAGGGAAAGAAACGAAATTCAAACATAACTTCGATCCTTCTCCAGATTATAATCAATTGGAACTAGGTTTCGGAGCCATCATAATTTATTATATCGAAGAGCAAAAAATCAAATTAAACTTTACAGGCTCAGTGGGTACTTCTCCCATTACTGCGTGTGAGTTTACCGCCACCTATACATTTAATCGAGACAAAAACGAGTTTGTAGTTAATCAAATTGACGTTAAGCCTGTAGAAAAATAGAAAAACAAGCTTGCTCTTAAGTATAGAGCAAGCTTGTTTTTTGTCAGGAGTTACCCAGTGTAATCAAAAAACGTATGCTCAGATACTACAATTTTGGAGGTAACTTCGACAGTTCTTCCCCCAGGGAAACTATAGTAGAGTTTTCCGTTTCGAGTTTCGGTGAGCTGGGCAAAGCGCCAGTTCGCAGAGTAGAAGCATTTTCCGGCAATTGGATTTGGGTAGTTAGTCAAGTTTGAAGCTACCCTAACGATATTAGCCCATTGAGGGCTAGATGTATCCGGCTTGAGACATTCTTGTAAACTTTGGGTACCTGGATTGAAGCAGCTAAAAGCATTTTCAGCAAGTACAACATCTTTTACTGTATTAAGATTCCTAAATTCATAGTACGATGTGTTGTTTTTACGATTATTAATGACATATGCAATACCAACACGTGATCCAGAATCACCACGCGCTTCCCCCCAAAGTGTTCTTGCCACCAGATCGACACTATCACGTCCGTAAAGCTGATCTCTCGAAGTTAGTGGATCACCAATCGCCATAAGTATTACCTCCATAAAGTTTTTGTAGATCACCGGCGTCTCACTATATAAAGAGAAATGAGCATCTGATTTTACAACCGCTCTCGTATTTTATTTCAATTCACTAATATCAAAAGTTTGTATAACCTCGATCATTTTTACGTAGAGTTCTTGTTTTAAATCTTCTCGATGATTGGCTGGGACCTGTAACAAGGAGGCTTTTATTTTTGGTGTGAAAGATTCTAGAATTTGTAAAGTTGCATTCTGATCATGGTGTTCCTGAGCTTGTACTAACAATTCGGCCATCATAAAAATCACTTCTTTACGTTTTTTTGTATTTCATCTTCAATTCACTAATAGCCTCGATCAAATCAGATGTATTTTCAAAACGAATAAGTAGATACGAAGTAATTACAATAGGAATGCCTAAATTAGCTATAAAAGTAGCGAAATCAACCTCCGGCTTCGTTCCTCACCCTTGCGTAATTAACCGGCGCAATTTAGCTAGCGCTTTTAATCGGTGTTTCGAGATATTTTGTTGGGATACTCCCAATATCCGGGCTATTTCCTTGTCAGTTAGTTTTTGTACGTAAGCGTAAGATAGAATCATTTGTTGTTGTGCTGGGAGGGATTCATAAGCTTGATGAAGTAGATGATCTGTAATGTGATCTTTTAAATTTGGTGGTACAGATTCTGAATCGTAAACTGTAAATAATGCTGACTCTTGATTTTCATTGTTGTCTAGCATCAGAGGAAATCGGTTGTCTTTCATTCGTCTCTTTTTGTCGTAATTAATAGAGTTGTAGTAAATAAGATTGGCCATATACGTGATAAAACGACGATTTATATCCTCTTTCTTTTTCAAAATAAGACCCCCTTCCTTTTTTGAAGAGAACACTCCTATCTAATAAAGAGAGATGAAATCCCATTTTTACAACCATTTCCCAAAACAAGAACAAAAGTTGCTATATTTTATCATTAAGAACATTTTGATCAATGAAATAAAACACATATTTTACTTATAAATACAAAAATCTCCTATCAAATTACAATATACTCCTTTTTTTGATCGGTATTAGAACGTCTCACTAATTGGGTAGTGGACTGAGATTATGCAGGGGGATGGAATGGGATGTAGCTGTGCCGGCCAAGGTTCATTCTTATAAAGGGGTAAGATTACTTTAATCGGGTTGGGGTGAAGAAGACGCCAAATTTCAGGCAAGGTTAGGGGAGATGGCGTTAACTACGGGCTGGACTCAGTCTCTGATGCTAAAGAATTCTAATCGCCCCAATATCGCTAATCGTTAATCCCATACAAAAAAGCCACCCCCAAAGCCTACAACAAACGTAGTCTCTTTGAGGGCAGCCCCGTTTAGCTTACATACAACTCCAATGTCCTATCCCTTCAACCTACTTCGCACTCGGCAGCAATTTATTCAACAAGATCGCTGCAAGAGAAGCAGCTAGAATTGGCGAACCCAGCAAATATTGCACGAACGTAGGCAGTGTATACAAGAAATCTTTAGGAATGAGCACTAGCGCTAACGTCAAAATCATCGGGATGGCGATAATGTACATTTCTTTTTCCCCGATTTTTTCGTTCTTCATGACCTGGATCCCGTTAATCGAGATGATACCGCAGACGATCGCGAATACGCCGCCGATGACCGCAGTTGGGATCGAGGAGATCAATGCGGCCAATTTGCCGGAGCAGCCGAAGAGGACAAACCATCCACCTACCGCAAGAAAGACTCGGCGACTGGCTACGCCCGTGATGGAGATGATACCTGCATTCGTGGAATAGCCGGTAACCGGCGTGGAGCCGAGTCCGGAAGCAATCAGGCAGCTAATCCCTTCACCAATCACCCCACGATTAATATTCTTATCCGTTAACGGTTTATCAATGACGTTGCTGATGGCAAACCATGTACCCGTCGTTTCTGCCAGCAGGACGAGATAAATAATGATCATGGTGATGATCGCCGAGAAGTCGAACGAGAAGCCAAAATCCTTAAACGGAATCTGCGGCATGCTGAACCACTTGGCGTTTGCGACAGCACTGAAATCCAGCACACCCATAAAGTTAGCGGAGATACATCCGATAATTAATGCGACCATCACGGACGTAACGCGGAATATCGCGCCTCTTGTGCGGAACAAAGAACCCAGGATCACGAACAGGATGAGTGCACCAGCTGAGATCAGGGCCAGCAGCACGTTCTGATTGATGGTAGCGTCCGTGGCGCCGTAGATATTGTCTCGAATAGCAACAGGCAATAAGGACAGACCGACGATGAAGATGATCGTGCCCCCGACAATGGGCGGGATAAAGGAGGTAACGATTTTATTGAAGACTCCCGTATACCCCAAAATAATCACGAGGATCGCGCCAATTAAGCTCGCACCCAGCACGGAACTCCAACCCATCTCTCCGCCGCCGCTGGCGGCATAAATGGCGACAATTGCGCCGAGTGGAACATAGGAAGGACCCTGCGCCATCGGCAGCTTCATACAGAAATACGTTTGCACGATCGTGGCAAGCCCGGCTGCAATAAACGTGGATTGAATCAATGCGCTGGACTGATTGGGCGCTAAGCCGATTAACATGGCAATCAGGAAAGGGACGACATAGACGTCCATCGCGACGACATGCTGTAAACCGAGAATGGCGGATTTCCCGAATGAAATTTTGCCGTCGGGAGGAACCGTTAAATGCTGTGATGTTGTTTGCGTGTCATGTTGCTCTTCTGCTTGTGTTTTCACTCCGCTGGACACCTCGAATGTTAGGATGAATTGCTTTTTGAACAACCTCTATTTTTCTTAACGCGTATGAACCTTTTCCCCTTGCACCCACACCTCGCGGATATGCTCAGGCCGTGCCAGATACATGATTTTCTGAAAAATATCTTGTATGTCTTCAAACTCATCAAAAATCGGCAGCTTCGCGGAAGGAAGTCTTGTATCGATCACCTGCACATCCCATGCGTAGTTTTCTTGAATGCGGCCGATCGGCAGGCTCAGACTTTCACCGCCCCCGGCCGTAGCCAGATAGAATGCCTCGTGGACCGTAATCCGCGACTCGGGAACGCCGCGAGCTTCCGCAGGAAGGGAGGTGTTCACGCCATCTTCCAGCATCCTCGAGGACATTACGGCTTGTCTTATATTATCGAAGAGACTGGGTGAGAAGCCTCCGGATAGATCCGAGCCTAAACCGATCTCGACATTTTTGGCATGGAAGCGGGCGACCGGGATGACGCTGTTGGCAAAATACGCGTTGGATATCGGGCAATGGGCGATTGCGGTGCCGGTGTCAGCGAATAGATCGGCATCCTGATCATCAAGGAAATTACAATGAGCCATGACCGATTTATCGCCCAGCAGGCCAAAATCATGCAAGGCAAACGCATCGTTTTTCTGGAATCGATCTTTCACATAACCATGCGCCCAGTCGCTTTCGCTGCAGTGGGACTGCACATACGTATCGTATTTAGCTGCCAGCTCGCCTAGCCCCTTCAGCCCCTCATCAGTACAGCTTGGAATGAAGCGTGGAGTGACGACGGGATACACGCCTTGTTTTGTGGTCTTGGCGAGTTCCTGTACAGCAATAATAAATTCCTCTGTATCCGCCAGTGCCGTGGATGTGTCCGTATCGCGGTAGTAATCCGGATTTTGCTCGGGGTCATCCATGACGACCTTTCCGACAAGTCCGCGCTGGCCTTTGCTCGCACAGATTTGGGCTAACAACAAGCTAGCTTCTTTATGTACCGTGGCAAAATAAAGCGCCGTCGTTGTGCCGTTGGCCAGTAGGGTGCTTACCACATCGTCGTAAACCTTTTGCGCAAACTCCAAATCGGAGAATTTCGATTCCAGCGGGAAAGTATAGGTGTTCAGCCAATCATAGAGCGGAATGTCCAAAGCGGTTCCGGATTGAGCCCATTGCGGCGCATGAACATGCAAGTCGACAAAGCCAGGCAAGAAATACTGCCCTTCCTCTAATCGATGAAAGCTGTCGCTGCCTTGATACGTATCCAGCAAGGATTGATAGTCTGCCTCTTCCGGTGCCACGATTCGTTCAATTATGCCGTCCGCATTGATACAGTAAAGATAGTCTCTTAATACTTGAATTTCTTTGGGAGATTTGCTTGAAAAAGAAGTCCCTTGAAATAATAACATATATTTACTCATATTTACCGCCTTAATGTTCGTTTTTTAGAGCGCTTTTGTCATTATAGTCCGTTAAAAAAGAGATGTCCATAGTTTAAAGGCGAATAGATATGAGCTTGAGGCATAGTTGAAGGATCCATCATGATGACAGGTCAGGAACGACACGATTGCGGTCATTCGGAATTGTCTTGGGGATATCGGGCCTGCTTCTTCATGAGCGATAATATCCACAGGTCTTTTTGTATAAACAAGAGGATATCAGCTGGCCCTCACAGAATAACTGAATCTCCCATTATTTTTGAGATTGAAGGGGATTTGAAATGAAGACTTCTCCACATGGCTATTCCTCTTTTTCTGGTATGCAGTGGATTACCCGCAGGGCTTGTTTGACATTGAGACGAAGAACTAGAGCGATGCACAATCCATTGATGCAGATATATGGTCATATTCATGCGTTTGTACTCTTTCCGATTTGAAGATGCTCTGGCCATATTGTAAATGTGCCTACTTTACAACGGGTCCAGAAAAAAGACAATGACAAAGGAGGCAGCACAAGCTACCTCCTTAACCGATGCAATTCAGGATATTACCAGCCCCCACCCTCACCATGGCTATTTGCTTTAATTATGTGGGGAGGAAAATGGGGCTTTAATTGCTCCTCTTTGGCAGGAATAGTGAAATTGTTAATAAATACGAATGCACATATGAAGCTAAGAATGCAAGCAATTTTCGTCCACTTTCTTCTCATTACGATTATGAACCTCCTTCATTAATTGGGAGTATCTTAGTAGATCTAACGGGTCGATCTCATGCCGAATATATTCGATTGTCGAACAGCACTTTACTATATTAGCTGTATTATTAATTTTATACGAGACATTTAAACTATCCAATATAAATCTTGTACCCTTATGGATATTTCCTTGATTTATATAATATTCACCAATTTCGGCGAGAAAGTTGGCAAACCGATCATTTATTATTTGTTGGTTATAGTCTCCTACCACGCATCCTTGTTCATAATGCTCTCTTATAACACTCTCATATTGTTCTAGATACTTATCAATATTCCAATGATATACAATAGCTGCGTGTACAATTCTAAAAAGTGCTCTTAATATTTCATTTTCAAGAGAAGAAATATACTCAATATACTCGTCGATTACTTGAAAGTTGCCATTCATTAATTGATAAAGATAGCGATTTCCTTTGGCCCAATTGGTAAATTTTTTCTTGATACCCTCAGAAACTGCATCTGATTCCACAATCCATGATTGATTTTCATAACAGGAAACATAAAATAAAGCTTCATTATAATTAGATTTTTCTGCAGCAATTGAGCCTAGTATCAAATCAGAGTAAAGGATATAACCGAATAAAGGTTTTTTAGGAGTTACATTTTTCTTCTTACTTTTAGATATTTTATGATTATGTACGGTATAAAGAAATCTCGAAATTCTTCCCATTTCCCGTGCATAGTGTTTAGCTTTATCCCACTTTTGGAGGGAAAGTAGAGTGTTGGTTAGGGCTTCTAGAGCCTCCAACTGTACAGCTTCCGGAAGCCTTTGAACATAGGCCTCAAACTGGATGGTGCAGTTTAAGTTATTTTCTTGATCGGAGTTTAATGAGCAGGTAAAGATACGATATTGGCACCAACCTAATCGCTCAGAATGCCGATATTTTTCACCCTCTGCTACTTTCTTGTAGATGATTAGTGCCGCTGCTAGGTTACCTTTATGGTATATAGCTTCTGCACTGTTGAATAGTTGGGGAGCATAAGTCTGGATATCCACCATCATATCTACAGTGTGAGAAATACACTCGAGTTTACCGAGTTCAGCACATCTCATAATAAAAGGACCAAGTCGCCTCCAGTTCAGGGATGACTCATTAGCGTAGGCAGAATAAAAGTAACCTTCTTCAAGATTCATCGCTTTCGTTATTAAATCAAGGCCAGAAACGGATAGCTGTTGCTGACCGTTAATGAAACGGCTGAGCGTTCCGGAATTGATTCCTGCACGGTTCGCAAAAGAAGAGATGCTTAAGTTTTCTTTTTCTATGTATTTAACGAGTTCAGTGCTGATTGAGATGTCTGTAGGAACCAATGGTATCACCCCCCCAGATCCATTTCCCATATTCAGGAAAATGAATTATAATATTAATTTAATGCATAAATACACCATTGGTCAATAATTTCGTCAGGATTCTTCCTTTTTTCAAAAATTAGTTCATAGAGGGGATTTTAATAAATTTCATTTACGAGGACATACCGCAAAGAAGGTGGAGATACATTAAATGATTACAACATTAAAGAGCAGAGGAGATGGAGATACAACCATCTTCAATCGATAGCCCTAAATGCACGATCAACCTTTGATCGCGATTGTAAGTGTCTTTGGAATCATGACCAACGCCGAACGCCTCATATCCCAGAAAATAACGACTTAGACGTATAAAATCAGAGGATTGGGAGATGAATGAATAACATCATTCAGGAGGCGATGAAGTGAAAAAGAAGACCAACAAGTTAAAATATATGGCTGGCGCCTTTGTGGCCGGAGCCCTGCTGTTAACAGGGATTTTGTTCGCTGCCGCGAATCCCGAAGGAACCTTGGATTCGATTAAACACACGATGTCTAAAATAAGCCACTACGTTAACGGAAAGGGCGACTCCACTGTTGACGGACCATTGGCGAAACAAGGGACGGCGGCCTCGGATTCTAAGATGCCTAACGGCAGCGGCGATGTACCCGCTGGCATGGTTTCGGATCCGGTTAACCAACCCGTGTTCTGGGACCAGGCTTCCAGGAAGGAATCTCTGGGACATCCTGTAGTCAAGCTGTTCAATGCGGCGGGGGAGTCTGTTGGTTCCGTTACCTTGGAGCAGATCAATGACGGGGTAAAGGCGAAGATTAACGCATCCGGCCTCACACCAGGAAAGCATGGTTTCCATGTGCATGAGAACACGATCAAAGATAGGGATTTCAAATCTGCTGGTGGGCATTTTAATCCGACCGACAAGCATCATGGCCTTAAGCATCCGCAAGGAAGCCATGTTGGCGATATGCCGAATCTGGTCGTAGGTGCAGACGGCACCGTGGAAGCGGAGATGATCATCCAGCATGGAACCCTTGAAAAGAACCAGCTGAACTCAGTGCTCGGACGCTCGCTGATCATTCATGCCGGCGAAGATGACGAAGTAACCGATCCATCCGGAAATTCCGGTGATCGGGTGGCTGGGGGAAATATCCCGGAGTAATCTAATCTGGCAGGTCAACGGAAACGCATCTCTATAGGGAGATGCGTTTTTTTTTACAGAAATGAGCAGTCAGTATGACTTTATGCAATACCTTTCCAATGTCCAGATTGAAGAATATTGGATGTTTTTAGAGTGTTTTCGGATTACGTTAAACTCTGTTAGTTGATAGACTTAACATAAGCGAAAAAAGTATGCGCTTACATTTGAGCGGAAGGGGTAATCACAATGCTAGGAAAACGAAAAGGGGTACTGCTGCTAACCATTCTATTACTGATCACATCAATGCTAGCAGCATGTGGATCAGACAATTCAAGCCAAGGTTCATCTAGCGAAGGTACATCCAGTACGGGTAGCGCTAGCAAAGACCCGATCAAGTTGGTACTGTGGAACACCTGGACGGATGAGGCTGCCGAGGGCAAGGCGGCGAAGGCGCGTGTTGAAGCCTTCAATGCAAGTCAAGAGGGAATTACAATTGAGATGCAGACGACGACGCATGACCAGTACAAGACGAAACTGAAAACGCAAGCAGCTGGCAAGCAACTACCAGAATTGTTTCAAGTCTGGCCAGGAGCAGAGCTGGAGCCGCTGGCAGCAGGTGGAGTGTTACTGCCGATTGATGAGATCAAGTCCAATTGGAGCGACTTGATTGCTGACGATATCATGGCAGAGTATGGGCATGACGGCAAGCAATATGCGGTACCTGGAACGATGAGTTACACCAGCTTGATCTTCTATGACAAGGATATGCTGAAGGCGGCAGGTTACGATGTGTTTCCAGATACTTATGCAGACTTCAAGGATATGATCGCCAAGCTGGTTGAGGGAGGCACAACGCCGATCCAACTGGGAAACAAAGGACAATGGGTATTGCAGTCAGTTTACTTGTCAACGATAGCGGATCGCGCGACGGGAAGCGACTATTTGACGAAGGTGTTGGATGGCAGCGCCACTTTCTCTGATCCACAATTTCTGCAAGGATTGTCCATTATCCAAGAGATGACTAGTTTGAAGGCATTCAATGAGGACATGAATACGCTGGACGACTTCCAAGCGAGAGATAACTTCATTCAAGGGAAGGGAGCTATGTTCTTCGGAGGATCATGGGATGTAGGACCGATCTTGGAAGTGAAGCCAGAAGGCAAGAATATCGGAGTAGCGCGGTTCCCGGTACTGGAAGGCGGATTAGGCAAGGCGGAGAACGTCTCAGGTGTTAGCAGTGTGGGTATTGCGCTGAATGCTGATCTGAGCAGTGAGGAAAAAGAAGCGGCGTTTGCATTTTTGAAGTACTTCTATAGCGAGGAATTGTATGCGAATCTCGTATTAGATGGCTTGATGATTCCAGCTAACATTGAGATACCAGAAGGTGTGTCAGAAGTGACGAAGGAAGTGATCGAGGCAACGAATGATGGTAAGGCACCTGTATACGACTCGGTATTGCCACCAACGGTCATCTCGGTGCTGAACAATGGCTTACAAGCAATCACACTGGGGACGATCACTCCAGAACAGCTGGCTTCTGATATGCAGAAGGAATTGCAAGTTCCATAGGTCATCGTTCACCATGCACGACTTGTGCGTGCTTCGTAAGATTGAATTGTAGTACGCACAGTCTACTTTAGTTCCTTAGGAGTGACAGTATGATTATAAATAAAAATACAAAATGGATCGTGTTGGCAGGGTTAGCACCTGCATTGTTTGTGTACGTTGTGTTTTCCATCGCACCCATATTTATGTCCTTTTACTATTCTTTTATGAGCTGGGATGGCTTTTCGGAGATGCGCTATATTGGGTTCGATAACTTTAAAAAGTTGTTTGGAGATTCTGTATTTTGGCATTCTCTCCTGAATAATGGGTACGTTATTCTGGCTTCGGTTGTTGGTCAATTGTCGATAGCTTTATTTATCGCCTTGTTGATGAACCGTAAATTAAGAGGTCTGAAATTTTTTCGTACAGTTGGCTTCATTCCAGTCATCCTCTCTTCCGTTGTCGTCGCCTTGACATGGAGCTTGATCTATAATTCGGACACCGGTTTGCTTAATGAGTTTTTAAGACTAATTGGTCTTGATTCGTGGGCTCAGAACTGGCTTGGTGATACGAAGTACGCTATGTTGTCGGTGTGTGTAACGATAATTTGGCAATTTATCGGATTGTATTTAATGATATTTTTAGCAGCGCTTCAGAATATATCTGGTGAGATCTTGGAGGCATCCGCGATAGATGGGGCTTCAGAATGGACAAAAACCACGAAAATTATTATTCCTATGATGAAAGAAACCATTTTTGCTACCCTTGTCCTAGCAATCTCTGGTAGCTTAAAGACGTTTGATCAGATATTTGTCATGACTCTTGGAGGTCCAGCCCATGCCACGGAAGTAACGGCCATCTACATGTACAACAAGTCATTTGACACGCTTCAGTTTGGTTATGGTAGTTCAGTAGCTGTTGTTATATTTATAGTCGGTGTTGCCTTGATTGCGATGGTTAACAAATTAATGGGACAAAGAACGAATTAATAGGAGGATGAGAGGTGAAACTTGGATATGTAAAAAAAATAAAAAAAGCAACTATTTATTTGATATTAGTAGCATACTCGCTGATCAATCTTTATCCAATTATCTGGATGGTTATTAATTCTTTTAAAACGAAAGAGCAGTTTTCAAGAGACAAGTTGGGTCTGCCAGATGGCTTGAATTTTCAAAACTATGTGGACGCTTGGCATACAGCAAATTTCAGTGATTATTTTGGCAACAGTGTATTTGTGTCAGTGGTTTCGGTTCTTATTACTGTCATTTTTGGAGCATTGGCTGCGTTTTTTATTGCCCGATTCAATTTGAAAATGAACAAATGGGCTTATAGTTTCTTTTTATTTGGCATGCTTGTACCGATTCATGCTACCTTGATTCCCATGTTTTTGCTTATGCAGCAACTGAATCTGATTAATACACGAAGCGCTTTGATTTTTCCGTATGCAGCATTTAACCTGCCCATTGCTATCTTTTTGTTGGTTAGCTTTATGAAGGCTTTCCCCAAAGACGTGGAGGAATCTGCTGTTATGGACGGGGCGAAGACACTACGTATTTTTTGGTCCATCATTCTGCCCATGACAAGACCAGCGGTTGCAACAGTAACTATACTCAGCTTTATCAATAATTGGAATGAGTTTGTATTTGCACTAGTATTGGTTAATGATCCTAAGCTGATGACACTGCCATTAGGTCTGCAGAATTTTGCAGGGCAATATACAACCAACTATGTAAGTCAGATGGCTGGGCTTACCATGGCACTGATACCTATTCTAGCAATCTATCTGTTGTTGGAAAAATATATCGTAAACGGTATGACAGCAGGTGCAGTCAAAGGTTAAGAAATCAATAGATGGTGGGCTGATACGATGTTCAGATGGTCTTTTTACAAAAACTACAAGCACTTGAGCCTAAAATATAAATTTCTCATTGTGTTTCTACTTGTCATTACCCTACCAACGATGCTTATTGGAACCTATATCTATTATGAGATGGATCTAGTATTCAAGAAGCAAGCATTGGAATCGACTCAAGATGTACTGGACAAAATTGAAAACAATCTGATTTCTATTGTTAGGGAAGTGGAGAACATCTCAGCCTACGCAATATTTAATGATGATATCCGAAGATATATGTTGGCATCAACAGAGCAACTGAATGATCGGGATATGGTGCAGCGCATTGCTAATATTAATGGTTATTTGCTCTTTCAACTGCAGTCCAAAGAATTTATCACGTCTATTAAACTTGAGAGTGTAAATGGTCAATGCATTGATGCTGGCGAACCTATGAATGGAGATGAGCAGCAATGGAATACAATTGCAGCTCAGCGGAAGGGTCTTATGGTATGGAGTGATGCCTACCAATTACAAAGCGCATGGAGCGGTAAGAGTAAAGGGGTGATCTCGTTATCTAGAGTGATTAATGATTATAACGATATTCGGAAACAAATTGGTCTTGTCCGCATCAGACTGGATGTACAGCAGCTGAATAAGCTTGTAGAAATCCCAAATCTTAGCGCTCATGGAGCAGTGTATCTGACGAATGAACATAATCAAGCCATTCTTAAAGTGGGCAATGATGGTCCAGAGCTGGGGCAGTTGCTTCAAGATATCGATAACACGCAAGAATCATCATTTCAATATTCAGCAGATGAAAAGGATTATCTTGTAGTTAAGCGGTCAATTGCAGATGTCAATTGGAACTTGATTGCTGTCGTCAATGAAAAGTCAGTAGCAAATCAACTCGCTCAAATTAGTGCGTTGATCCGTAATATGGCTATCACCTTAACGATATTAGGACTTGTTGCGCTGATCGGTTTCTATTACTCTATTGTTCGCCGCATCATCGACTTAACGAGAAAGACAGAGCGGATGGTGAAGCGCGATTTCTCCGTGAGGGTTCATGTCACTGCTATGGATGAGATCGGCAAGCTCGGAACGAGATTCAACCAGATGGTAGAAACGATTCAGAGCTATATTGAGATTGAGTATAACTTGAAGATCAAGCAGAAAGAGTTCGAGTTGAAGGCATTGTTCAGTCAAATCGATCCTCATTTTCTCTATAATACACTTGATATGATTCGCTGGAAGGCGAGGCTGGAGAAGGCAGAAGAGACGAGTCGCTTAATTGAACAATTGTCTCGTATTTTTCGAGTCAATCTGCAGCAAAAGATATGGAATTCCCTTGGAGACGAAATTCTTTTCTTATCTAGTTATCTGGATCTGCAACAGAAAAGAATCGGCAATACGCTGCAATATCACATCTTTTATGACTGTACCATCGAATCTTTAACCTTGATGAAGCAAACCATTCAAATATTGGTTGAAAATTCGATCGTTCATGGGTTCAAGATGCAACGAACACTTAAGACGATATGTGTTCGCTGCTATGAAGAGAACTCGATGCTGGTCATTGATGTCATTGATAATGGCTGTGGACTGACTTTCAAGCAGTTCAATCGCTGTATCCATGAAAATGAAGGACATGCTCTCAAAAATCTTCAAGATCGTTTGGTGCTAGCCTTTGGAAGCAATTACGGACTCCGATGGAATAAACCTAACAAATCGGGAACATGGATCACAATCTGTTTACCGATCATTCCAAAAGATATAAATGTAGAAAGGCTCTATCAACCTTTGGGGGAATCACACAATGAGAAAGATACTATTGGTAGATGACGAACCTATTATGTGTGAAGGTCTCAGGCTGACTGTACCATGGGAAGAATGCGGGGCAGAAGTAGTTGGTGTAGCCCAGGATGGTCTTGAAGCCCTTAACTGGCTGGAGGCACATGGAGACGTCGATATTATACTAAGTGATGTCAGAATGCCTATAATGGACGGTCTGGAGATGGCTGAAAGGCTTCATAAGCTACCGAAAACGCCTACAGTCATACTCCTTAGTGGATACGATGATTTTGAGTATGCCAGAAAAGCAATGGGGGTAGGCGTTAAAAGTTATTTGCTGAAGCCTGTAGAAATTAGTGAGTTAATAGAAACCGTACGTACAGTTGTGGAAAAGATCAATCGTAAGGAACAAGAAGATGAATATTATTTGGAGATGGAACTCCGAAATATCATTTTGGGGAAAATTGAGGGCGATGAGCGCCTCTTTAATCAGGATAATGAACTCCTGCAAAGGAACGCTTATTTTGCACTAAGCAGCAAGACGGATCAATCCATCATGAGGAGTGACAGCCAATACGCTTGTATTCAAGCTGTATTGAAGCAATACCAATTAAAAGCACTGTTTATCGAACTGGATGAGCATCTTTCCTTAATCTGTATCTATCAATGGCTGCAAGCGCTCTCTCGGCTAGAGTTGAGGCATCTGCTAAAGGAAGCGAAGAAATCTAATGTGGGCTTCATTGCATTAAATACTACTCCTCATCCTATAAGTGAAGTGAATCACATTTATTCTAATCTTAGATCCACTTTAACTGAGAGTATTGCACGCAATCGTCGCTTCACCTATGTGCGATCGCATCATAATCCAAGTAATCTTTCATGGAACAGCATGCATGATGTGCCCACGGAATTGGTTGATGAATTAATTAAGGGTGTATTCAAGTCAGATATCAATCAAATTATGGAAGTGGTTAGAAAGTTGATTGAATTTTTTTTGCAGAACGTCTGTTTATTGCCAGATGCATATAAGCAATGCCAATACATTGAGAATAAGATCGTGCTTCAATATGAAAAATTAGTTCGGAATAAAGAATTTCCTATTCGGGAATTTAAAATTCAGTCTGTCACTACATATGGTTCCTATAACAGGCTGCGCCAATTGCTTGAGGAAGATATGGCTGCTGCTGCCTATTTCGTAGATCAAGGTAAGACCAGACATCAACATTGGGCGATGGAAAGTGCGATTGAATATATTCAAAAGTACTATGCAAGTGACATCAAAGCTTCAGAGGTTGCAGATCTTATTAATCTATCTCCGAACTACTTCAGCTCTTTATTTAAGCAGGATGTAGGCATGAGCTTCAATGAATATCTAAATGAATTTCGAATTGAGAAGGCAAAGCTGCTGCTGGAAAAAACACCGGACAAGGTAAGGCAAATTGCCAGTCAAGTTGGATATCAAGAGTATAAATATTTCGTACAAGTATTCAAAAAATTTACTAAAGTCACACCAACAGAATATAGAAAGATCCTGCATGGTGAGTCCTCAAATACTTAATCTAGGAGTGACAGAAATTGAAAATCTACCGATATGAAAATAATCCGCTTGTCGTGCCAGAAGATGTGAAGCCCCATAAGGAAGGGTATGAGGTAATAGGTGCCTTTAACGCTGGAATAACCAGTTATGGTGACGAGATCATCATGCTGCTTCGCGTTGCTGAAAGACCCATTAGCTACGAGCCAGATGTTGTGAGAGCACCTGTCTATCGAACAGATACCCATCAACTGGAGATTCTAGAATTTCACACGAGTGATGAGCGCTATGATTTTTCCGATCCTCGGTTTATATGCAGGAGAGGAGAGTCCAAATGGGAGTTTCTCACTTCATTATCTTATCTTCGCATCGCAAGAAGTAAAGACGGACGTCATTTTACTGTGGATGACGAGCCTGCAATCTATCCTTTCAGTGAGCTAGAGGTCTATGGGATAGAAGATCCGCGCATTACAGCAATGGACGATGGCTACTACATCTACTATAGCGCCGCTTCCTCCTATGGGGTTGGTGAGGTTCTTGCATACACTGCGGATTTTGTTACATTCGAACGGCGGGGCATGATATTTGCACCTGAGAATAAGGATGTGCTCATATTCCCAGAGAAGATCAACGGAAAATACTATGCACTGCACAGACCTGTGCCGAAGAGTAATGCTGATCCTGAGATTTGGATAGCTGAATCTGACAATTTGTTGTATTGGGGCAATCATCAGCATTTAATAGGGCTCCGAGAAGGCATGTGGGACGATGGCAGAATCGGTGGAGGAGCAGTCCCGATTAAGACTGAGAGAGGCTGGCTTGAGCTGTATCACGGTGCTTCTAAGGACAATCGTTATTGTATGGGCGCTATACTGCTTGATCTGAATGATCCATCGAAGGTGATTGCACGCTCAACTGAACCTTTTCTTGTGCCAGAGGCTGAGTATGAGATGAAAGGATTCTTTGGCGGGGTTGTGTTCTCCTGCGGTGCAATAGTCGTAGGAGATACAGTAAAGATGTACTACGGAGCAGCGGATACATGTATGGCTGGCTGTGAATTCAGCATAACAGAGCTGCTGGATAGCTTGGATTATGTATAAGGTTGATATTCTTTGAAGTGCGTGTTCAAAAAGGTCGGTTTTCAGCACCGAGAAGGTTGGATGAAGCTAGGGACTGAGGAGCGGAGCGTACGTTGTAGGTACGTGAGCACCGGAAGTCCCCGGGTGAATTCAAGATTCGATGCCGAGTTACTTCTTGATTCACTTCGTGATCAAAAGCGGACTTTTTGAACAACCTCTTGAAGAATTTTGGATGTTTTTAGAGTATTTTCGGATTACGTTAAACTCTGTTAGTTGATAGTCTTTAACATAAGCGCAAATAAAGTATGCGCTTACATTTGAAGCAGAAGGGGTAATCACAATGCTAGGAAAACGAAAAGGGGTACTGCTGCTAACCATTCTATTACTGATCACATCAATGCTAGCAGCATGTGGATCAGACAATTCAAGCCAAGGTTCATCTAGCGGAGGTACATCCAGTACGGGTAGCGCTAGCAAAGACCCGATCAAGTTGGTACTGTGGAACACCTGGACGGATGAGGCTGCCGAGGGCAAGGCGGCGAAGGCGCGTGTTGAAGCCTTCAATGCAAGTCAAGAGGGAATTACAGTTGAGATGCAGACGACGACGCATGACCAGTACAAGACGAAGCTGAAAACGCAAGCAGCTGGCAAGCAACTACCAGAATTGCTTCAAGTCTGGCCAGGAGCAGAGCTGGAGCCGCTGGCAGCAGGTGGAGTGTTACTGCCGATTGATGAGATCAAGTCCAATTGGAGCGACTTGATTGCTGACGATATCATGGCAGAGTATGGGCATGACGGCAAGCAATATGCGGTACCTGGAACGATGAGTTACACCAGCTTGATCTTCTATGACAAGGATATGCTGAAGGCGGCAGGTTACGATGTGTTTCCAGATACCTATGCAGACTTCAAGGATATGATCGCCAAGCTGGTTGAGGGAGGCACAACGCCGATCCAACTGGGAAACAAAGGACAATGGGTATTGCAGTCAGTTTACTTGTCAACGATAGCGGATCGCGCGACGGGAAGCGACTATTTGACGAAGGTGTTGGATGGCAGCGCCACTTTCTCTGATCCACAATTTCTGCAAGGATTGTCCGTTATCCAAGAGATGACTAGTTTGAAGACATTCAATGAGGACATGAATACGCTGGATGACTTCCAAGCGAGAGATAACTTCATTCAAGGGAAGGGAGCTATGTTCTTCGGAGGATCATGGGATGTAGGACCGATCTTGGAAGTGAAGCCAGAAGGCAAGAATATCGGAGTAGCGCGGTTCCCGGTACTGGAAGGCGGATTAGGCAAGGCGGAGAACGTCTCAGGTGTTAGCAGTGTGGGTATTGCGCTGAATGCTGATCTGAGCAGTGAGGAAAAAGAAGCGGCGTTTGCATTTTTGAAGTACTTCTATAGCGAGGAATTGTATGCGAATCTCGTATTAGATGGCTTGATGATTCCAGCTAACATTGAGATACCAGAAGGTGTGTCAGAAGTGACGAAGGAAGTGATTGAGGCAACGAATGATGGTAAGGCGCCTGTATACGACTCGGTATTGCCAGCAACGGTCATCTCGGTGCTGAACAATGGCTTACAAGCAATCACACTGGGGGCGATCACTCCAGAACAGCTGGCTTCTGATATGCAGAAGGAATTGAATAACTACCAGGAGGTCACAAAATGAGTCTGGTTGCTCATAAAAAATGGATAAGCATTCTGATGGTAGCGGCTAACAAGGAGCACATGTGGATGGCTAACCAAATGCAAAGGTTTGTAAAAAGGTGGATATGTCTTGTTATTGTTTGTTCAATGATATCTTCCCTATTTTTATACTCGTCCGTATCGGCGAGCACTCCCGAGGAGACGAATGTTTCTCAAGAGATCTCTGATATGAAATTGATGAAAAAGCGTATGGTTGATTTTTACATCTCCAAAGATATCATAAATGACGGAACGAACGGTCGGGTCGAATGGACCTTCAAATCACAGGCAGGTACTTATTTATCCAATCAAAAATCGGATGGAAGCTGGGGGGATGTCGATTACGCGAGTACAGCCTCCAGCGCCAATGGGAGAGCCTGGTCACCCTACCTTGCATTAGATCGGATGCAATCGATGGCTCAGGCGTTCGCTGACCCGAATGGTCCGTACTATCATAGTGAAGCAATGTTAGGCGGTATTCAAAAGGCGCTGGACTACTGGTTCACGGTAAAGCCGACTTCAACCAACTGGTGGGAGACCGGAATCGGCAAACAACTAAGGCTGGAAAAAATTGCGCTTCTATGTGAAGGCTATTTAACGGCAACGCAAGTCTCCAATATTATTGACACGTTAGACAGCAGCCCTCACACTGTCGATGGAGCCAATTCGTCCTGGTACAATCAAAATTATATGTACCGGGGCTTATTGCTGGAGGATGCCCAGATCGTTCGGAACGCCGTGAATGCGTTTAACGTACTGTCGAATGTGACGACGACTTTGACGGGAATCCAGTCAGACATGTCTTTTTTCATGCATGGCAAAACGAATTATACGACGGGCTATGGAAGAAGCTTTGCCAGAGATATGTCATTCTGGGCGTACATTACCTCGGGCACCATGTTCTCATACAGCGAGGCGGCGATTGATTCGTTATCGTCATACTTGTTGGACGGCACCAGGTATCTCGTGAGAGGTGATGTTGCCGATCTGGGCATGGGGATGAATGGACCTGACTGGCCGGATTATGCGAGCGCGGCTTTGACCTTCTATGAAGATCCGTTGCAGTGGATGGAGACGGCCAATCCGAAGCGGGCTGGGGAGTTTGCAAGTTTCCTTTACAATATTCGCAACTTCGGTACGAGCACGAGCAACGGACTGAATGCCAACAATATGACGCAATGGCAGACGCTAGTCTCCTCCCATATGCGAAATGACTATGGAATTACGGTCAAGATGTCTTCCAGCACGGTCAAAGGCGGCGAATGGAGAACAATTAATCCTAGCGGATATAACCTGTTGTACTGGACGCCGCAAGGAGCCACCGCCATTCAGAGAACCGGCGACGAATACAGACCCGTTTATCCGCTGATGGATTGGGCCCATGTTCCCGGAACGACGGCCCCGTACGCATTCACGAAAGACGGGAACTTCAACAATCCCAAGACGTTTATAGGCGGAGTGACAACCGAGCGTTATGGAGCCACCGCGTTTGATTTTAACAAGCTGAGTACAAGCGGGAAGAAAGGTTACTTCTTTTTCGATGATGAAATGGTGGCGCTTGGTACAGGAATCACTTCGACGAATGCGGCTCCTATCCACACGACATTAAACCAAAGTCAGGCGATAGGCGAAGTTCTCGTAGATGGTAATCCGATAGCGGACGGAACGATGCAAACCAACGGACGCTGGGCTTATAACGATAATATCGGCTATATATTCCCGAATCCGACGGATTTTCAAGTAAAACGGGAGACGAAAACCGGAAAATGGAGCGACGTCATCTTGGGAAGTTCAACGGAGGCGATTACAAAGCCGATTTTTTCGCTTTGGCTAGATCATGGCGTGAATCCCACAAACGCTTCCTACCAATACATTGTATTGCCGAACAAAACCTCCGAAGAGGTCAGCAGCTACGCGAGCGACAACCCGATAAGTATTCTTTCGAATACATCGTCCGTCCAGGCTGTCCGGCATACGTCTCTGGGAATTGCGGAGTTGCTGTTTTATCAACCCGGAACGGTGACGGTGAGAGACGGTTTGACTGTCACAGTAGATCAACCCGCAATGGTTATCGTTGACGAATCCACAGCACCTGTCCGTATTTCAGTTGCCAATCCCGAAACACCGGGGATTACAGTGAACGTGACGCTGGATCGAAACGGAGAAACTTCCACGACAAGCTATACGCTCGGCAAGGATACGTTCACAGGCCGAAGCATTACTTTGAATGAGGGATCCTCCATCGACGACAGCGGATTCGATCTCGCTTACGATAAAGGTGCAACCGCTTCATCCAGCAAAGACAACCTATATGCCTCGAAGGCTACGGATCTTTACAGAACTTCGTATTGGGGTTCAAACGATTCGGATAATGAATGGATTTATGTTGATTTACAAAATCAATTTTTGATCAATAAAGTTAGGCTAAATTGGGAGAAAGCGTACGGGGAGAGTTATAAAATTCAAGTATCGAACGATGCTGTCACCTGGACGGATGTTTACTCAACGACGACGGGTGAAGGCGGAATCGAAGAGATTTCTTTCAGTCCAGTCAGTGCCAGGTACGTTCGTATGCAAGGAGTTCAGCAGGGTACCGGAAATGGCTACTCACTTAATGAATTTAATGTGTATGAAGCAGTACCACCCAATCTTGCAGAGGGCAAGCCGGTAAAGGCAAGCTCGTCCAAAGCCGCGAACGTGGGGCCTGGTTATGCAGTCGATGGCTCACTTAGTACCCGTTGGGGATCTAACTATTCCGATCAGGAGTGGATCTATGTCGATCTTGGCACTAGTCAATCCTTCCAGGGGGTCGATCTACATTGGGAAGACGCGTATGGTAAGGCGTACCAAATTCAGGTTTCCAACGACGCGACGAATTGGACTACAGTTTACAGCACCACAACCGGAGACGGCGGAATCGATAGGATCTCCTTCGAACCAGTGAATGCAAGATACGTTAAGATGAATGGCACGAAAAGAGCGACCACATACGGCTACTCACTCTGGGAATTTAAAGTGTATTCGGCTCTTGCTACCGCCCCGGACGCGCCTTCTGATGTGCATGCCATCGGTCATGACGGGTCTGCTGAGGTGAGCTTTGCCGCGCCGATCCATAACGGCGGAAGCGAAATTACAGGCTATAAGGTAACCGCGTGGGCAAACGGAGAAGCTGTTGCGACGGCGGAAGGTTCGGACAGCCCAATCACCGTCACCGGTCTGACGAACGGTACGGCGTATACCTTTACGGTGATAGCAAGGAACGCCAAATGGGAATCGGCCTCGTCCGCGCCGTCGAACGAAGTGATCCCATCGTCGGATGAAGCATCTGTTCCGGCTTCGCCTGCGAATTTGACGGCGGCGTCCGACGACCGATCCGTAACCTTAAGATGGGACGCTTCAGCGGAAAGCGTCACCTATTCCGTGTACCTATATGAAGGCATGGCGGCGCCGGCCGATCCGGGCAACTGGCAGCTGGTTCAAGCCAGCGTAACGGAAGCCACATATACGGTAACCGGATTGACGAACGGAACGAGCTATGCGTTCACGGTGAAAGCCGTAGATGCGAGAGGCGAGAGTGATTTCTCCATGGCCGTGACGGCGACGCCGAATTCGACATTGTCGCAGGTTCCGGCAGCGCCGGTTCGTCTTGCCGCCTTGGCGGAAGACCGGAAAGTTTCGCTGAGTTGGGATGCCGTGGCTGGAGCGGATACCTATGTCGTTTACAAGTATGCAGGGTCTGCGGCTCCGGTTGATCCGGCCGATTGGGTGCAAGTTCAGGCGAACGTCACGGAAACCGCATACACAGTAACCGGTCTGACGAATGGCACGCAATACGCGTTCTCAGTGAAAGCCGTGGGAGCGGGGGGCGAGAGCAAGTTCTCCAATGCCGTGACGGCGACACCGAAGGATCCGCAACCGGAGACGCCGACGGCTCCGCAACCGGAGGCGCCGGTCAGCGGCACAGGTAATGGCAATGATACTTCCGTCATCGAATCGACTAACGGCATCATTCTTATTCCGAGTGGACGGGCCGGCGAGGTCAGCCTCGATAAAGAAGTTATCCTAACGATAGGCGCAGGGGCGGCGGAGCAAGAGCTGCGCATCAAGATCGAGAAGCTGCTCAGTACGGCAAACCTCGTATTCGATAAAGAAACGCTTGTCAGCAACGTCTTTGAATTGACGAAAAATACAACCGGCAACTTTAAGAAGCCGATCGTCATCTCGATGAAGTTCGATCCGTCTCTCGTAGAAGACAATCAGAGAGTCGCTATCTTCTACTATGACGAAGCAAAGAAAGCATGGATTGAAATAGGCGGCGTCGTGAACGGCGATCGAATTACGGCCGAGATTGATCACTTTACCAAGTTTGCGGTCATGGCTGTAGGCGAGAATAAGGACGAAAGCGGCGAACCGAACGCGCCGGCGCCATCGTTCACAGACATCGCAGAACATTGGGCGAAGAGCGCCATCCTGAGCGCGGCAGACATGAAGCTTGTCAGCGGCTATCCGGACGGAACGTTCAAGCCGAATGCCGCCATTACCCGCGCCGAATTTACGTTCATGCTGGCTAAGGCGCTTAAGCTGGAAGGAGCAGGTTCAGCGACTGCGTTTACGGATGAGGACAAAATTGGCGGATGGGCGAAGCAAGAAATCGCGAATGCTGTTGAAGCAGGCATTGTGAGCGGGTACGCGGACAGCAGCTTCCGACCGAATGCGCGTATTACCCGTGCGGAAATGGCAGCGATGATCGCTAGAGCGCTTAAACTGTCTGCTGAAGCAGGCGCAACGACCGGCTTCGCGGACGATAAGGACATCCCGAAGTGGGCGAAAGGCGCAATTGAGGCGGTTCGCAAGCTGGACATCGTGAGCGGCCGCGGCGACAATAAGTTCGTTCCGAACGGTACTGCGACCCGGGCGGAAGCGGTGACCATATTGGTTCGAATATTGGAACAATAAAACATAGATAACAGCAGGCACAGCGTAGGAACAGATATGTTCCTCATGCTGTGCCTGCGCTTTCTCCCGGTCATCTACAACCCGTCTACAATTTCGGGGTAATCGGGTAGGAGGCTACCCCTTAGATGTCACCTGAGCAGCCGCTTTAAATTATGCCTCTTCAGAATTCTCTTTGAACGATCGTCTTCAATGTATGTAATCCTTTTGCAATATCGACTATAAATTCTACCGCATATATACGTTCCATTCGTAGGCCGTACACTGGACACGGAAACGACGAGACCATATTCCTTCATCCCATCCATTCTCCTGGAGTTTTGCAAGGAAAACCAATATGACTTGGTTTTCCTGTTACCCGTGTAATGCATAAGCTTCTCTCATCCCTTACAAAGTATTCGTAGCTTCTTCCCACATAAAAATGACCATCGCTCGTGTTTGAGGGCTGCACTGCAAATTGACAAAAGTGAGGAGAATTATGATATGAATTGGCGTAACAAATTATTCTTTCCGGCTCTATGCCTACTTCATCAGCGAATCCTTGTATTTCATCTACAAAACCAGAGCATATTTTTTCAATTAAGATCATTCTCTTGTGAGCAGTTGATGCGGTAATGTAATTCTGCCCTTCTATTGGACTAGTGAAATAAGGTATATCTTCTGAATAGTGTTCTTTCATTGTAATCGCTCGTTGTTTACCGACCATATAATGGCTACCTTCAGCAACATGAATATCAAAAATCATGGGATCTTTCTCTTTATTTTTATTCAAACCTAGCACACCTCCAATGAGTGATTGCCTTATCTTTGGCGATCCTAACATTAAAAAAATTAGGTCTATTCTGTTGATTATCCATTTAAGCTTATTAAACTAACCTGCCCGTTAGCGCAACGCGGCTGTCGATCTATGCCGACAGCCGCGTTTTAGTTATTTATTAAGCTATAGGTCGTATAGGTAAGCGTTTGATGTTATCTCCAGCTTTTCCCTTGCTTCACACCGGACGTGCCAGTTTCCCGGCATCCGGCGTTCCATCTAAATGAATTTACTAAATCATAAGTTCCACGTTACTCCTAGAAAGAGAAGGTCAGATCGGTTCCAAACCGCATTTATTGCGGTACTGGTTGATCAACTTGACCATAGGCTCGGTGATGCCGAACTTGGATCTCAGCACGTCAATCGTCTCTTTGAGTGTAGAGTGAATTAATCTGTGAACCTCTTTATGGAGGATGCGCAGGTTGCTGAATTTATCGCTGCCTCCAAGATGTAGAGGTACATAGTGGTAGCAGTGAACGTACGTTGCAAAAAGATGAACGCCTGTAATTTTGCATTTCCCCATCTTCATGCTGTAGCGACTCATTCGATTGTCCATATATTCGACACTTCGGTTCGGAAGGTTTGATTCCATCAGCTTTACGAGTTCCCGTTGAATATCCGGTCGCAACTTTTTATGTATCCGTTCTCTGCCTTCCTTCGTGTAAGGGGGAAGGCTTTGACTGCAGCACATAGTTTACTTGTTTTTACATCTGCGATTGGATACAGGTGCACATTAGTCAATTGGAAAGTCCTGAAGCCACCGCCGTAGAATTTCTTGTAGGTCGGTGGGGGATTTTCAGGGTGCTCATACTTTCCGACAAGCAGCAGCCTTATTCGTCATGCTGATTCCTATGCTGGTTGTATATCCATTTCTGCAGAAGTATTTCGAAAAAGTGTGATGATCGGCGCCATCAAGGGCTAAAAGAACAGGAATTTATATCATTTGGGAGGGTCATGTATGAAACGAAAAATGAAAAAGCTATCCGTTCTCGCCTTGACGTCGGTGCTAATGACCGCGGAAGCCCTGTCCGGCTGCTCGTCCGATAAATCGGCGTCCGGAGCCGGAGACAGCAAGCGGGAGCATATCACGGCTACCCTGTATGACCGGGGCAACGTCCCGCCTGAAGCGGGGACGATCGACAACAACCGATGGACGAAATGGATTAATGAAAAAGGGCCGACCGTCTCCGACATGTGGAGAAAATCGATTGTCGGCGGCAGCAAGTATACCCCCGAGCAGGCGCTGGCAGACGTGCAGGATCTGTGGAAACGATCCGGCGGTTCGAAAATCGATCAGTTTTATAGCGATTGGATCACGAACAACCCGAACGATGTGATTTATAGCCGGGATTTTATTAAACAGATTAATGAAGTGATCGGCAAGGAATGAATTCGGAAGTGAGAGGAGGCAGCATCTATGGATATCCGAATTTGACCGTCGAATCCGGTTTATTTTCAGCTTGTTTGATTAAAAGATGCAACCGCTTTCCGGAGCTTTCAAAGCCGTTAACGGTCTATCATTGTATTTGTCTGATCGCGATTGGAGCAATCCTATTTTTTACATACCGATGTGACACAAATGCGCGCTGCTAGAGGACTCAAATTTAAACTAACCGCGCTGGTTCTTCTGTTCACGCTTACATTGACTTCTTTTTGGGCTTACGATTCGTCAGCCGCATCCACTATGAACTATTCAAACCCGATCAATACGGCTGGAGCGGATCCATACGTTATGCTGCATTCGGACGGATATTATTATTTTACGCGCACGTTGGGCAACAGACTGGATATTTGGAAATCGAGATCGCTGACAGCCATTGATCTGGGAGAACGAAAAACGGTGTGGACACCGCCTTCCGGCTTAAAGGACATTTGGGCACCGGAAATCCACAATATCGGCGGCAAATGCTACTATACAGCGAACACCGGCTGCGGCGATAACTGCCGGGGAGTATATGTCCTGGAAAATGATTCAGCGGATCCTTTACAGGGCGATTGGACCGACAAAGGCAAGCTGAACACACAGTATTCGGGATTGGACGGCACGGTATTCGACCATAACGGCCGGTTATACTTCCTGTACGCGGCATATGGGGATTGGTCGGGCAGTCACGGCAGCGCGATCGCCATAGCTCCAATGTCAAATCCGTGGACGCTGGACGGGGATAATATGATTCTGACGAAGCCCGAATACGACTGGGAAATGAAAGGCATGCCTGTCAATGAAGGTGCCGTCATATTGAAGAAAAATGGAAAAATATCCCTTGTCTATTCCGCAAGCGCCTGCTGGGAAGACGACTACTCTCTTGGCATTCTGACAGCGGGCGCTGCGAGCGACTTGCTGAATCCCGCATCGTGGACGAAGAGCCCTCAACCGATTTTCGCCAAGGCGCCGGAACAAGGCGTTTACGCACCGGGACACAACTCCTTCGTTCCATCCAAGGACGGGACGCAGGATTTAATCGTGTACCACGGCAACAGCGGACCCGGTAAAGGCTGCGGCGCTAGGCCGACAAGGGTACAGCCTTTTACTTGGAACGATGGTTCTCCGAACCTGGGTGCCCCAACAAATGGTCCTCTTGCAGTTCCGTCGGGCGATTATCGGATTGAAGCGGAACATGGAGCACCGGTCAAAGCGTTAATAAAGGAGGAGAAGGGCGCATCCGGCGGCAAAGTCGTGCGGCTCAATAACCAAAACAGCTCCTTAATGATCAAGGATGTCATGGTGTCGGAGGAGGGAAGCTACACCTTAAGCCTTCGATATTCGAACACCGATGGCCCCGATGCATTGGAACATGTAACGGTGAACGGCAAACCGGCCGGATTGATGGCATTGCCTCACACGGGAAGCCATCAATATGCGACGGCCTCGATCCAAGTCGAGTTGAAGAAAGGTTATAACAACATGATCGAATTCACAAAAGGCAAACATGCCGTTGAGATCGACTACATTGAGCTTGCGGGCAGCAACGCGTTCTCGATCAAGCCTGGAGCCGAGTATAAACTTATTAACCCGAATGGCGGCAAGGCGCTCGAAGTCGTTGATGCAGGTATGGCGGATGGGACATGGACCCAGATGTGGAATGATTCCGAAGGAGGGGCGGCGCAGCGCTGGAAGATTGCCTTGAATGAGGATGGAACCTATACATTGATCAACCCGAACTCCGGCAAAGCGTTGACCGTGCTGGATCCTGCGGAATCTTGGGGAAGAGTGGGCATCTTGGAGAATCAAGGCCTGGATACGCAAAAATGGAAACTCACCGATACCGGGAACGGCTACTGCAAATGGATCAACGTGAAGTCGGGAAAAGCGCTCGATGTAAGCGGGGCCAGCATCGACAGCGGAGCGGATGTAGGAACTTGGAAAGATCTTCCAGGTGGAAATGCGCAACTGTGGCTGCTGTATCGTTTGGATTAAAGTTGTAAGCGTATCCGTTAACCATTACAATAAGGGGAAACCATTATCTACAAAGGCATGGGATCCCGATGAGATACGGATTTGTTGAAAACATCGAACATTTTACCCCTCATGCGTTTGCGGGTGAGCAGGGAGCAGGCTTGTTCCGCTCACACACGCACGATACCGACGAAATAACGCTTATTTTTGAGGGAGAAGGCTATTACTCCTCAGCTGGTCAAAACGTACAGGTTACGGCAGGCGATTTAATCCTCATTCCCGCCGGCATCCTTCACGGCTTCGTGTGCTTGAAAGCGTGGGACGGGATCTCGGTACACTACGATTCCAGCGACATCCCGTCCTTCTGTCAATTTTTGCTTCAGCACGCATATAGGCAGTATCCGAATCAAATTTTGAAATCACGGTTAAACAAGACTCACCTCGATAGAGCAAAGGCTGCGATAGAGCAATTGGGAGAAGAATATGTGCGGGTGCGGATGAATGAATATTCGCATGATCTAATGTGCAATGCGCTGGAAACGATGCTGCTGTTATACCACACGAACGCGACTCAAGCTTCATCGCCAGCTCCTGCCGACGAAGACAGCGACGAGCGGATGATACAGGACGCGCTGAAGGAAATTCATCTGACCTATTTTACTTCATTAAAGATTGCCGATATGGCCGCGCGCCGCTTCCATTCCGAGCGCATCTTCCGCAAAAAATTTTCAGATCGTGTCGGCGTATCGCCGAAGCAGTATATCATCTCCGTCCGCTTGAACGAAGCCAAACGGCTGTTGCGTCATACCGACAAACCTGTCGAGTTTATCGCCTCCGAAGTCGGATTTACTTCCTCCAGCCGCTTCTATGATCTGTTCATCAAACATGTGGGCAAGACGCCATTGGAATGGAGAAAGGAATCGTTATAAAAGCACTTAGTCCAGCTTTGCGCCGGGCTATTTTTTTTATTTGCCCTTGAACATACCAGGCGATCTCACAATGAAAAATAGCGGCAGCCCAGGACTTTCCGTTCCCTAGCACTAATGGGAAAAGAGTATTGTTCGTAGCATTGAACTGTTCCGCTGACTCATGACAAAGTGTCCATACTTGCACAGTTGTGTGAGCTGGCTAGCTGTGTCCCGGATATTAAACCGGCTCCTTGCAGGAGATCAATGTGGCAGAATCGGTCGAAAAGCTAAAGGACGCGGCTCATCAAGGCAAACGCCGAGACCAGGCCAGAGCTAAGGTTTACAGATTCTTCACTTCCGAGGCTCTCCGTTTAGATGCCCAAATGACGCTGTCTGCTTGGGATAGCTTGGAGTTAAAATGGTTCCTTCCGAAATGGACCGGGCAAAACCGCATTTTTAATCTGCTAAAGAAAATGGCCGTTTCCGATCAAGTGATAGCGAAGGAAGATGTCAGAACTCACTTGATGGATATCATTTCACTGCAGGAAGAAGAACAGAAGCTGAATCAAGCCAAGGAGGTATCGGCCCCTTTCCTTGGTTCCTCGCTGATCTGGGATGACGAGGGCAAGTGGGACGAAATAATGGATGCGAGCGAATGGCTGAGGATTTGCCGCCGGAAGAAGTTGCGGTTGCCGTGATATCCATTCTGTCTTCTCAAATTAGTCTTCCTTATGATGAATTAATGAAACAAGTGGTAAAAACGCTCGGATATGCTAGGTCCGGTAGTGCCTTAAAGAAGTCGATTCGGTTAGGAATTCACAGAGCTATTGAGCTTGATTACGCCTATGAAGATGAAAATCAGCGGGTGGTTGTAATGTAAGCAAGTCTTAGGTAATCAAAGGATTTTGTATAATTTATCAAAGGTCGATAATTTGACTTCATTCCACACCAATGTTCATACTTTGTATAAACATTGGTGTGAGGTGGTAGCATGTTGCAAGTTCAAAAATGGGGGAACAGTTTAGGCATCCGCATCCCAAAAGAACTGGCTATGGAGGTAGGACTGAAAGAGGGGTCAAAAATTGATCTTGACCTTAAAGATGGTCATCTCGTCATCAAACCACGGACCAAAACATTAGAAGATGTACTTTCGAAAATAACACCTGATAATATCCATTCCGAGGTTCAAACGGGTGAGTCGCAAGGACGGGAGTCACGGTAAAAGAATATTATTGTGGTGACTTCGTATGGATTCAATTTAATCCACGATCCAAGAGCCTTAAGAAGCTATTGAGGAGCGGGCATCGGAGAGATTTGGAGCTTAACTGAATGTTGTGCATTAGTGAGGAGAAGAGAACAAGCAGAGGGGCCAAGAATCTCCTAAGATTCTTGGCCCCTCTGCTTTATTTTCATTATTCGCTTAAATCGATTCACCGGAGCATCCCTCCTTCAGCCCTGCTGCTGCCGATATTCGAGCGGGGTTAGGCCGCAGTGTTTTTTAAACACCTGTGAGAAATAAGAGAAGTTGGAATAACCCACCTTGGAAGCAATGAGATGAACCGGAATGTGCGTGCTCATTAACAATGATTTCGAAATTTCCATTTTCCGCGTGATAATAAAGTCGTTCAGGGATATGCCCTTCGCTTTCTTGAACAACCGGGATAAGTATTCCGGGTTCAGATAGATGGCTTCCGCTACTTCCGCACGGCTAAAATTCTTTTCGATGTTCTGATTGATATAATCAATGGCCCGTTCAATCGGGGATTGGGTATGATGAGCCTCCCCGGCATGCGCTTGAACATAATCAAGCGTGAAATGGACCAGGTCGATCATTTTATCCAGGGATGTATAAGCTTCAAGGTAGTCGGCATAAGGGTATTGCTCAAAGAAGATATCGTTCACTTCGAGCTTCAACTGGTTGGCCGCTGTCAAGAAAATCTGGATATAGTCTTGATGAAACCTGGCCAGAAATTCAGCGGACATAATCCCCAGCTGCTTTTGCTGATGGAGGTAGCTATGGATCTGATCCCGGACGGTCTTAATGCTGTTATGGGATATGAGCATGGACCAGTTCTGCATCTTGGGAAAGGAGTAGGAACTATCCTTGATCTTGTTCAGATGCTGCATCGTAAAGACTTTGCTGTATAAAGCGACATTTTGCTGCCGCATATGGCAGAGTGCTTTGTAGTGCAGTTTAAGCTTTTCCGGTTCCCCGATATCGGAGATATAGCAGGCTGCTGAGCAGCCGAGCTCATTTTGTGCCATGTCGATAAATTGCTTCATCAATTCCGAGATGGGGGCATCGAATACACCCTCCGTATAAAGAAGTGTCAAATAATTCATCTGATCCAGCTGCACGAACAGCAGGTCGAGGTTATAAGGCTCTATGAGCTCCGATATGATGCTTCTCAGCTCATATTTTATGGTGTCTTTGTGCGGATTCGATTTCGTAAGCTGGATCAGGATGGAACCGAATTGAGCATGAGTGGAGACGGAAATATGGATATTGCTCAAATCTCGCAGCAGCTGCTGCGGATGCATTCGGGAATCCAGCATGAAGCTGCGGACACAGTTCTCGAGCAGCAATTCTTCATTTTGCCGCCAATAGGCACCATACTCATAAATTTGCCGCATGTGGGTATTGGCATGAATCTTATGGATCGCACGCTCAATGGATGCTTGAATATCTTCGTACCTTGCAGGCTGGAGAATATAATCGAAGCAGCCAAGCTGAATGGCTTCCTGCGCATATTCAAATTCGGAATAAGAAGACAGGAAGATACACTCGATGGCAGGAAATTGAGCTTTTACCCATTTGAACAACTCCAGTCCATTCTCCAGCGGCATTTCGATGTCACACAGCATAATATGTACATGATGATGATTTAATAGCGTTCTGACTTCGTCCGGGCCATACGCGGGATACACATGATCGATATGCAGCTCCTGCCAATTGACTCCTGCTATAACTCCTTGCACAACATCATATTGATCATCCACCACTAGAACGTTCATAAGCTTCCTCCTTGCCTTGTATTCTTGCTTGGATCGGGATTATGATTTCAGCAACCGCACCTTTCTCTGTGTTGAAAAAGGCAAGCATCGCCCGCTCCCCGTACAGCATGGACAAGCGATGACGCACATTGCTGATTCCGATATGGATATCCTTATGGAAGCTGCTGTCCCCATGATTCAGCTCATGCAGAATCGAATCCGTAAAGCCGGCGCCATTATCCTGAATGGTGATATCCGCATAATCTCCATCGTCACTCTTTAGCAGAATCGCTTTAATCTCGACCCGCAGCTGTTCATTCGGCTTCGTTGCATATTTGATGCTGTTCTCCACGAAGGCCTGAATGGATAGAGGCGGTATCGTAAAATCCTTCAAGGCGCTATCGACGCTGTATTCACACAGCGGCGGAACATGATGAGCAATTTGCTGAATCCGTATATAGTTCAGAACATGATCTAGCTCCTGCTGAAGGGAGACGAGCTGCAGATTATCCTTGAAATTGTAGCGTAGGTGGTTGGATATCGCCAGGATCATATGCTGAATGCGCTCGTAGCTTTGCTGCTGGGCCATCCCGTACAGGCTTTTCAAGCAGTTTAGAAAGAAATGGGGGCGAATTTGCAGCTGCAAATGCTGCAGCTCTGCCTTCTGCCGTTCAATCTCATGTTCATAGGCGACAATCTTCAAGTGATTGACCTGGGTTGTCAAATGGTTAAATGCCGCGCCCACCTGCTTGAATTCTTCGATGCGGTATTCTTCTCTTAGCTCCTGTGCTGAGCCTTTGCCAATGCTCGTCATCAGGCGATGCCAAGGAGAGAGGAGCGACCGGTTGAAGAAGAATAAGCTGATGATCACAAGTATAATCGTGAACAAGGACAGCGCGAACAATAGAGCAAGCCCTCCCTTGAATACATCCGGCTTCGGTACAGCAAAGATCAATTGAAGGTTCGTATTCTGAATGGGCTGGCTAATCATGATAAAGTTGTTGTTATATTCGTTTAATTGGAGCTCGTGGTCTGCGACGAATGGTTTATTCGTCAGCGGAGCGCCTTGATTGTTGGCGTAAATCACCTCGGTTCCTTTTTGCACAAGATCCATCGAATGGATCTGATCAAAGTCCACCATGGCAGCGGCATACGTGCCGTTTTTTCCGAGCAGTCTGAAAAGATAGGCTTTACCTTCAACTTCGAAAGCGAGCCAACCCGCGTTATAATGGTTCTCTGCTCGCTCCGTCAATGTACGCATCTGCAGCCGAATGGCTTCTTTCGTTTCATAACTGTACCCGTTATCAAAAATGTCGCGATAAGTGTCATTGATAGCACTATATATAAAAAAAGCGTTAGCCAAGTCATACGAGTTCAGAGCTGTATTGAATTGCGTCATAATTTCATGAGACGCAACATGAGCCCGAAGCGCGCTGACAGGACTGCTCAGCGTTGCATAATTGTAATCGCTTACGGCAACGTTGGATAAAAAATTATCGATGGCATCCAGATCGTTTTGCAAATTTTGAGCATATAATGCGTAGGATTGCTGATTCGATTCGACAAATTTCGCATTAAACGCGTAATAGGAATAGAAGTTGAACGCAAGCAGCATCCCGATTAGCGGGAATGTAATCACCAATAATGCGCGAAATATATTCATTTTAAATGAAGCGCTGTACCTTCTTTTCATGATGTGGTCACCTAGGATTTAATATGTTTGTATATTATATCACGTAAGACACCTGGATCAGGCTGAACAAGTTATTTCCATGAAAATCATGATTTCAAAAAAAGGACAATAGGCCAGCAAGATGATGAACATTCATGCTGTGCTTCTTGTCCTTTTTTGTGAGAAAGCAAGGTCTAACCTTTAACGGCTCCGACCGTAATCCCTTTTACGAAATACCTTTGGAAGAATGGGTACACCATCATAATCGGTAAAGCCCCGACGACGGCGATCGCCATCTTAATCCCTACGCTAGGCATATTGGATGCAATTTCACTAGCGTTGCCGCCAGCTCCGCCGCTTGCAAGGAATCTAACATCCTGCAGCATCGTATTCAGCATATTTTGTACACTGAACAAGCTATGATCCGTTAAGTAATACAGACCGTTTCTCCAGTCGTTCCAATAGTTGAGTCCAATGAGGAGCGACAGCGTCGCGACCATCGGCAGCGACATGGGGAGAACGATGCGGAAGAGAATGCGGAATTCTCCGGCACCGTCGATTCTTCCGGCTTCAATGACTTCGTCAGGTATGGTCGTCGTAAAGTACGTACGCATCATGATGACATAGAAGGCATTGAGCAGCAGGGCGGGAATGATCAAAGCCCAAATTGTATTATCAATGTTTAAATAGCGGGTCCACATAATATACGTAGGTACTAACCCGCCGTTGAACAGCATCGTGAAAAAGACGAAGAAAGCGAATTTTCCGCGATGGGGCAAATCTCTTCTGGAGAGAGGGTAAGCCAGCAATACGGTGATTATCAAGCTGGTAACCGTGCCGACAACCGTGACGAAGACAGTGATGCCGTAGGCACGTACAATCGTATCGAGTCTTTCATACATGTACGCATAGCTTTCCAAACTGAACTTCTCGGGAAACAGCGAGTAACCGTTCCGGATCAGTGTGCCCTCATCGGTAAAGGAAGAGACGACTAGCAGTACAAACGGAAACAAGCAGAATATCATGAACAAGAACATTAGAATATTCGCTATGATCTGAAACGCTCTACTATTATCAACCATGTTCGAATCTCCTTTGCGTCAGAATAGCGCGTTCTCTTTGCTGAATTTAATAACGAGTCGATTGGCGATGTAGACAAGCGTGAATCCGACCAGCGATTGGTACACACCTGCGGCAGAGGACATGCCCACATCGTTCAATTTGATCAAGCCGCGATAAACATAGGTGTCAATCGTATTGGTAACATCGTATAGCGGACCGGAATCCATCGGTACCTGGTAGAACAGTCCGAAGTCGGAATAGAATATCGTTCCGATTGCAAGCAGCACGAGCGTAATCATCGTTGGCTTCAGAGAAGGCAATGTGATATGAACGATCTGCTTCCACCGGTTCGCCCCATCAATAACAGCCGCTTCATAGTAGCCCCGATCAATGCCGACTACGGTTGCATAGTAGATGATGCAGCTATATCCGACGGTTTTCCATAGATGCACAATGGTTAGTATATAGGGCCAGTATTTCGGCTCCGTGTACCATGAAATGCTCTTCAGTCCGAGAGGCTCCAGAATGGAGTGATTGATAAAACCGGACTCGGAGCTAAACAAGGCGAATACAAGATAACTTACGACGACAATGGAAATCAGATAAGGCAGCAGGATCATCGTTTGGTAGCTCTTTTTCCAAAACTTCGAACGAATTTCATTTAAGACTATGGCAATGGCAACGGCTAAAACAGTCCCCAAAATAATAAAAGCAAGGTTGTATCCCAGGGTGTTTCGGGTAATGATCCATGCCTCCTTCGTCTTGAAGAGGTATTCAAAGTTGCTTAAGCCTGCAAACGGGCTATCGATAATCCCTTTATTCCAGTTAATATGTTTAAACGCGATGATGATGCCAGCCATTGGTACATAGTTGTTGATCAGCAGGTAAATAAGGCCTGGAATCATCATGATGTACATGGGAATAAAGCGTTTATAACCGGTTTTTCCAGCTCTTTTTACCTTTGGTGCCGCCATGATGGCCATTCTCCTTTCAGCCAATAATCGAAAAAAGATTATTTATTATTAGCAGCCCACTTATCAAGCTGGGATTGCTTCTCGGCAATAATGTCGTCAATGCCCGCATCCTTCAGTTCCTTCTGGAAGATCGGCAATGTCGTTTCAGGGTCAAGAACCCCGCACATCAAGGCCTCGTGGTATTTAGCAACGACATTGGACGCCGCAGTCATCTGGTTTCGTACACGGCTTGAATCAAAGGTGAAGCCGTATGCTGCAGAGCGGGTGGCCGTGTTGTTAAATTCCTTCTGAACTTCCCAATAATCAGCCGGGTTGCCTTTCCATACATGACCAATGGTTTGATTTGTCCAAATCCAGCCGCTAGTCGGGGGATATCCGCTGTTGCCGCCATTTACGCCTTCAGGGAAGTCGATCATAGATTGTCCATTCGCAGCATCGCCAACGGTTACATAGTGCTTATCCTGAATACCGTAGATCAGCAGGTTCACAATTACAGGATCGGTATACATCAGATTCAGCAATTTCATCGCCGCTTCGGGATGCTCACTTCCGCTGCTGATCGTCCAAGTAGCCATTTGCACGTCAGAGGTTGTTGTATAAGGAGGAATGATTTCGGATACGACGATTTCCGTGTTCCAATTTCTCGTCTCCTGTACGGCAAATCCAGGCTTCAGGTTGGCAAATCCGCCAAATGCGCTGCCTGCTTTCATCAGCGTGCCGGCACTTTCCGTATTGTTAATCGCATCTTTCATGATCAGGCCGGATTGATACCATTTGTGCGTGCGTGTAACAAAATCTTTGTAAAACTCGGTTTCATACAAGTTGACAACCTTCAGTTCCTTGCCAAAATCCATCAGTACGCCAAGGTTGGTCATATCGTCGCCAAGCGTATCCCAGCCCCAGTTACGAACCAGCTCGCCATTCGATGGAACGACAGGGATTACGTTGGGTTCATTCTCGCGGATCGTTGTCAGCGCTTCTTCCAACTGATCGAGTGTTTTGATATTGGCGTAATCGATGTTGTATTTATCCGCCAAGTCTTTTCTCATTTGGAAGCCATAGGCCTTGGCAAGGTCGCGACCTGTCGTAATACCGTAAATGTCATCGCCTATGCGGCCGCTCTCGATGTACTCAGGCCCGATTTCTTTAACGAGGTCTTGACCATACTTCTCGAGCAAATCGTTAAGCGGGATGATCTGACCGTTGTTGGCAACCGTAGCCAGTGGCGTCATGTAGATCGGAAGCAAGTCCACTCCCTTACCGGAGGCCAGCATCATTGTCGTCTGTTGTACGTAATTCCCGTACGAAATGTACGTGAGGTCCATTTCAACATTCAGCTTTTCTCTTGTGATTTCGTTAACGGCCTCCACGACCTCTGCGGTATCTTTCTTGTTATTGCCCATCATGACAACGTTGAGCTTCACGAGCTCCTTTTCTTTCAAATCTCCTTCAGTGATAGGTCCCGAATCGTTCTTAGCGCCGGATCCGGAATCTTTGCCTCCGCAAGCGGCAAGGATTGAAAGCGCTGTTATAATAACCAGTGCGCATGACAGTATTCGTTTCATTTTGACAACACCCTTCTCTAGTAGAATCTTGTTTAATATCTTAACAAACAAGGTGAACGCGTATCTGTAAAAATAATGTCTTAAATGATTGAAAAAATGACTTGTTGTCCGGAAAGCCGCATTTGTTGATTCCCCGTAAACAGGTTTGTGCTAAGATGGTGCAGGATCTTTGCCATAACTTAACATCAGAAATGAGGCGGATTAGGCATGACACATCTGAAGGTTGCGTTACAGCTGTATACTTTGCGCGATTACGATCAGGAAGATTTCGCTGCGAAGCTTAGAAAGGTAAGCGAGAACGGTTATGATGGTGTTGAATTTGCGGGATTTGCTGATATTCCGGCAGAAGAGATGAAGTCGATGCTGGAGAAGGCGGGACTGGAAGCCATGGGCAGCCATACGCGAATGGAGGAGCTGCTGGATCATTTGGAAGAGGTTATTGCTTACAATCAAGTCATCGGCTCTTCCTATATCGTGATCCCTTACTATAAGATGGAATCGATGGAAGACGTACATAGCCTGATAGAGATCGTAAAAGAGATGGGCCCGAAGATCAAGGCAGCCGGTATGGATCTTCTATATCATAATCATTATCATGAGTTCACGAACGAGTTCGGTGATCAACCCATACTCGAAATGCTGCGAGAAGCAACAACGGAAACGGAGCTGGGTTTTGAAATCGATATGTTTTGGACAACGCATGCTGACCGTGAGCCTGTAGAGGTCATGGAACGTTTCGGCTCACGCTGCAAGACGGTTCACGTGAAGGACATGGTGAATAAAGAAGGCAAAGAGATGACCGAGGTGGGAACAGGCATTCTTGATCTGAAAGGCATTATCGAGAAGGCCAAGTCCTCGGGCTACGAGTGGGTCGTTGTTGAGCAGGACCGAATTAAGATCGATGGCTATGAGAGTGTCAAGATTTCGCTCGACCACGTGAAATCAATGCTATAAGGGGCATTGGTTGATAGGTAGACTAAAATCTTTGTCTAATGGGTGTAAGTCTGACTGTAAAAAACGTTGTATTGAGGTGGCTCGGACACCATTTAAACACTTCCGATCATACGTGCTAAAATAGAACCATCATACGTTGTTATTGGAGGTATCTTCATTGAACATTCAACTGGGCCATTTTGAAGTGAATTCCGGACAATTGGTTGTGGCCGATCCTTGTTATGAATTGGATACGAACATTATTATTATGGGTGTGTTGGAAGCCGTATTGAATGGAACGTGGGTAGGGGAAGTGGAGAAGGTGGAGATCCCGGATTGGGGCGAAGCCAACGCCAAGCTAACGGCTTACCATCACTCGGCAGCTGAACAGGGGGCATTCCTGGAGTGGATCAAGTGTCCTTTTGTAGCTGGGGTGGATAGCGGGCAGGCCGGGATTTTTGATATTCAAAAGTACCGAATTCCGGATGCGGATTCGACCTCGGACAGCTCGGATACGGATACGGAATGGTATTATGCCTGCTGCGACATCACCGGGAGTGGAGAAGAAGCGGGCGTTCTGGATGGAGGCGTCGTATCTCGAACCGGCATGGGCGATGGTGCCTACGGCGTGTATAAGGCCGTGAATGAGCAAGAGCAGGTGGTCGGCGTAAAAATTGTGTTTATTAAGAGCTAGTCGAGGGTCAGTGAAACGAAATATGAGTAAGTACGAACAGCCATGGAAGGTATCCCTTTATGGCTGTTTTTATTTGGGAAACACTATCATGCCAACCAAGGTTGTCACTAAGCTAGAGTCAACTGAGGTATATTGGGGCTTCTGTACCATATTGGAGCATGAATGACTTGCTTCTTCCAAATTACATACTTCAATGCCTTTGATATGAAGGACTCTGGGGCCTTTTCCGTATCCTGGAAGGCGGTTACAATAAAGTCCAATGAACCGTTGGAGAGGATGCAAATGCCTAGAATACTTGTCCCGCCTGAGGTGTTGATTCGGGTGTCGGAGGAAGCCACAAGGGCAGCGGAAGAACTGGAAACGACCAAGAATCGGCTGGACCAGCAGATTTCATATATGATGTCATCGTGGGAAGGTACGACCCGTTCGCGGTTTTTCGAAGATTTTCAGCACGCCCATGGCGAAATGAATAAAACGATTGAACATCTTCGGATCATCGGTCAAGAATTGAAAACCATTGCTTTCCGGTTTATTTCAGCTGATATGCATGAAGATCTCATGATCGCGGCAGCTGCAGCGAGCGCTGCGAACGAGCCCAAAACGTTCTGGGACCAGGCGGGGGACTTCTGGCAGGGGCTGCAGACCGGGGCGAAGTCCGTAGCAAATTCGGTAAAGGATACGGCCACATCCTTGGTGGAAGACCCGCTTGGCACTGCAAAGGACATGGCCTATAATGCAACTATCGGGACGGCGGAAGAGATCATCGACACGGCGGTTTGGGGAGGCAAAATGATCTTTGATGCCGATACCCGGGAAAAGTTTGCCGCAGACATCGAGGATTCGGGCGGCGCGTCCAATTATATGGGGCAGCAGGCTGCCATGATCCTAGCTGGCTTGGCCACACGCCGGATCGGCGTGAAGACCCACCCGCACCTGAAGCATGATTCGGGTGGGGATGGAGGGAAGGTTGTTGTTGGAAAAACTAATCTAACAGAACCTTCTTTACCTGAGGGAAGTAAACCTAAAGGGAAGTATACACAGGGCGACTCCCACGGTGTTAAGAAAGAGAATGAAACCGCCGATCTGCTGGCAGATCGGGGATATAACATTGAAATGCTAGATGAAGTTAATGGTGGGAATGGACACGGTATAAAAGAAACGTCAAACCCAGATTTTCTGATTGAAGGTAAAGTATTTGATTGTTATGCACCTACACAAGATACGAATGTTGATAATGTTCTTAGAAACATTAGAACTAAGACTAAAGCACAGGCAGACAGAATTGTTCTTAATTTAGATAACTTTGCCGTAGAAAAAATAAGTGAGATCACTGAGGGAATTCTAAGGAAAGCAAATCCTAATGGAGATTTGAAGAGTTTAAAAGAATTAATTATTGTAAACGACGGAAAAATAACACGTGTATTCGGAGGTTAGAAATGAATGGATTGCGAATTGTTTCTTGAATCAAATTTAAGTTCCAAATCGCTAGCAGAAATCATACAAAAAATAGTAGCTGAATCTGTAAATCAAAACGTATCACTTCACAATAACGAAGAAGAAATAGTGATCAGCACTGAATTTTTTTCGCTGGCTCTCGAAATCGATGATATTTCTGATATAGCTTTTGTTAGAAATCATTACAATCTCAATGTTAACCAATGTATTAGAATTCAACTATTTGGTAACACATTTTATCAAGGTTTAGAATATTTGTTTAAAGTTATTGGGAAGATCATGAACAAGATTGATGGTAATCTACTATTTTTGGAGAATGGTTCGGATCAACTACTTAGAAAAGAGAACGGTCAGTTAATTGTTAATAATGATTTAAATCAATACCAGAAGAGATATTTAACCAAAAGCCTGCTTGGTTTACTGGACCATTCTTATATTGAGGACAGATTGTCAAACTAATGATAGTCATTACATGCTAGAACTCATACACTAAAATCAAACCGAGCGAAGACTCAGGGCCCCTCCCTGTATTCGCTCGGTTTTTCCGTTATATCAGGCCTCATTGAACTTGAAACAAAAATGAGACAGTTCTTGTTCAATAGTTGTATTACACTTAATTGAAGATGTTGAAATTTATCAGATCACGGCGTGTTTCTATGACTCATCGATGATTGTACTGATGCAAAGGAGAAACCTGTTTATGAAAAAAATGTCCATCATTCTGGCAGTAACGCTCATTTTTTCGATGGTGCTTGCTCCCTTGGCTTCCGCTTTGTCTGTGGTTCGGGCCGGTAACGACTCGGTCCCGTCCGAAGCAGACGGTTGGGTGTGGGTTGGGACCGCAGAAGAACTGGCTTATATCAGTCGGAATCAAGCATCTTATCTGGATCGGAATATCCAATTGACCGGCGACATCGATATGACCGGCTACGAGTGGGTCCCGATCGGTAATGAAGCAGCAGCCTTCAGCGGGATATTTGACGGCAAGGGGCACCAGATCAGGGGCCTTGTGATCGAAGGTGGAACGCTGCAGGATGTCGGTTTCTTCGGCCGCGTGTCGGGTACGATCCGTAACTTGGGCGTCACGGTTCAAGTGAACGGCGGCAGCTATGCCGGCGGATTGGTGAGCCAGCTAACGGGCGGCAGCATTATCAACTCGTATTCGCAGGGTACTGTTACGAGCGGAAATACGGTTTACGGGGGCGTGAGCGTAGCAGGCGGGCTGGCGGGGGCGGCATACGGTAATTCGAACATTATTCGTTCTTCTTCATCCGCTTCCGTTAAGAGTGGCGATTCCTCCAACCAATATGCCGGAGGGCTTGTCGGTTCCCAAGGTGCAGGCTCCATTAGCGACTCTTATGCCACAGGATCGGTTACCAATTCGGGTGGCGACCACTTTTTCTTTGGGGGAGGATTGGTGGGACACCTGGTATATGGGGCGATCGCCAATAGTTATGCGTCGACAGAAGTCACGCAATCCGGAAGATTCAGCCATGGTGCGATGGGCGGCTTTGTCGGATTCATTTTCACCTCGACGAATCCTTCGATTCATGCCTCGTATTTCGATAACGTTGCTACCACACAAACCATTGGTGCAGGAGAGGGAGCTGGGCCAGGCTCGATTCAACTCACAGGCCTTACGACCAACGACATGAAGGCAGCCTCCAATTATGGCGGTTGGGATTTCGCGAACACGTGGGCCGTCGATGCTGGCGTCAATAGGGGTTATCCTTATTTGCGCCCGGGCATCTTGACAACCGATCTTCAGCGGGCAGTCAAGGACGTTCCCTATTCGATTGCGATTGATGCTTTCGATGGCGCAAGAGGAGGACTGGTTTGGAGTGCCTCCGGACTTCCCGATGGCCTATCGATGACTGCTTATGGCACGATCGAAGGCAGCGCTACGGTGAGCGGTACGTTCCCGGTTACGGTTTCAGCGACCGATGCAGGCCAGAACATCGCCAGCGCTGTGTTGACCCTGAACGTGGATCAACCTGCACCGGACATCGGCGGGCTTGCTATTAGTCCAGGCAGCGCGAACGGCTCGACGAGTGTGACGGCGGTTCCGGGCGACCCGGGACATACGTTTGCTTATCTGCTCGGGTCAGATGCCGGTGTGCGACCCCTAGTGGGTGATGCGTTGCCTGGCGAAGCGGTCTTGTACTCGCTAGGAGCGGACATTGTGGATCCGATTCCGGGTCAGTATCATCAGGTGTTTGAGCTGGATGCACAGCAGCGTATTCAGGCATGGAGCAGCGTACAGGTGGAAGCGACCCATATTCGAGACCAGGTCCGCGTGACGGGAGTGACGCTGGATCAGACGGAATTGACCCTTACGGCAGAAGGTGCTTCGCAGAAGCTGACGGCCGTCCTTATGCCGGCGAATGCGACGAATCAGATGGTATCCTGGACTTCCAGCGATTCAGCCGTCGCCCAGGTGGATCAGAGCGGCGAGGTGACGCCGATCGCTGAAGGTACGACGGTCGTTACGGTGACAACTGCCGATGGCGGGTACACGGCTGTCGCCGCTGTGACGGTACAATCGGCTCCAGCGAGCACGGGGACGGTGATCGGTGCAGTCTACGGTGCAGGTAACACACCGCTGGTTGGTGCAGCGGTATCAGTGGGCGGAACGAAGGATATGACCGACGCCGAGGGGAGATTTACGCTGAATAACGTAGCGGCAGGCCGCCATGCACTCACGGTGACAGCAGCGACGTATAACGATTATGTGACAACCGTGAATGTTTTAGCTGGGGAGACGGTCGACGTAGGACGCATCGATCTGAGAGCTGTCTATATCCCTAAACCGGAACCTCCAACCTATAGCTGGGTTCCTCCTGTTCCTGCTTCTATTCCTGCACCGGATCCAAGGATGATCGTAACGATCAATGGTCAACAAGTTCGGGTAACCGCCAAAAAAGAGCAGGAGCATGACGGGCGCACGGTTCTGAGATTAATGCTGGGCTCCGAGCTGATTCGGTCATGGGCCGCTGGCGGGGACGATATCGTCATCGACATCGACAATGAGGATCCGGTGGTGAAGGTAGACCTTCCGGCTGAAGCGCTGCATGTTCTCCTTGCGGCCAAGCCGAATGCAGCCATTCGGTTTGGGGTGGACGGGGCAAGCTACAGCGTTCCGCTGCACGTGCTAAGTGACCTCCCGAAACGAACGACCGCAACGGTCGCTATTGCGAAAATGACAGATTCCGCAAGCCGTCAGCTGGATGAGGTATTGACTCGTCAAGGGCATGACATGCTGGCTACGCCGACGAGCTTTGAGCTATACAGCGACGGCGATGTAAGAATCGAAGCGGAAGGAACGTACATGGAGCGGGCATTCTCGATGAACGCAGCTGCAGAACCTGACCGTTCCACCGTCGTGTGGGTGGATGACGCAGGGAAGCTGCGCTTCGTTCCTTCCGTTTTTGAAGGGAAGACAGCGACTTTTTATGGCCCATATAACGGGGTGTACACCGCGGTTCGATCCAACCGAACCTTCGAGGATATCCAGGGACATTGGGGACAAAGCGACATCGAGCGGATGGCAAGCAAGCTCATCGTGAACGGATCGGATGACGGCACGTTTGATCCTAACCGTACGGTGACCCGCGCCGAGTTTGTCGCGATGCTCGTGCGTTCGCTCGGACTCGCTGAGAAGCCGCAGCTTTCTGCTTATTCGGACGTGTGGCCGAAAGAAGTTTGGTATGCCGGTGCGGTTGGAGCCGCATCCGCTGCCGGCTTGATTGAAGGCTACGCCGACGGTTCGTTCCGACCGGACGCTAGGGTCACGAGAGAGCAGGTGGTGGTTATGCTGAGCAGAGCCGTCTTATATGCCGGCGAGCTTCCGCCGCAGGATGCCTCCGCGTTGGAACGCTTTGCGGACCATGCCCAGGTATCCGAGTGGGCCAAGGGATCGGCTGCCGAGCTGCTGGCCGCGGGCATGATCGAAGGCGTCGGCAATGCTGCGTTCGCACCACAGGCGTTTGCCACGCGCGCCCAAAGCACCCTTCTCTTAAACCGAATGCTGCTCTACTTGAATTTCATGAACTAATTGCAGTTAAATAGCTGACGCGCACATTCCAACCGAGAATGTGCGCGTTTTTTTGCGTTTATTCCGTTATGGAGCCTATTCGTAGACTCGAAACATAGTATAGTATAAAAAAATAGCAGGTTTACTAGTTGTAAGATTCAACGGGCGAGAAGCGGATGGAGTGAGGATGTAACGGATGGAGAGGATTTCAAGACATCGCATCATCGGTTTGGAACAAGAAATAAAGAGTTTTACGGATTGGCTGGCGGATTCCCGGGGACAGACATCCATTTTTTCAATATCAGGGATTGGCGGCATTGGTAAAACAACGCTGCTGCTGCAAATGGCCCGCACGGCAAGGCAGTCCTCGGTACGTTCCCTTTGGCTGGACGGGCAAGGAGGCTTAACGACGTCAGGCGCTTTTCTGGCGAGTCTAGAGATGAGTCTTGCAACCGAATACGGCAGAACCAGGGCTCCGGAATCCGCGCTGCTGCCATACATCGTTAACGAGCTTCAGCTGCAGCGTACCGTGTTGTTCATAGACAATGGTGAGGAGATCGAAAAGCTGGAAGGGTGGCTGTTCTCCAGATTTCTTCCTGAGTTGAAGTCCGCCCGCGTGTTGATCGTATGTGCCTCGCGCAATGGATTGCCGCTCAAGTGGCAGACGAATCCGGAATGGAAGTCCCAATTACGAAGGTTCCCTTTGAGGCTGTTTACGCGAGAAGAGGTCTACGATTATTTAGACGGCAGCGGATTGTCTGCGGAATGGCAAAGAGCTATTGCCGAGAAGACGGAGGGCCATCCGTTGTCGCTTGCCTTGACCGTGGATATGCTGCTTTCCGAGTCTGGGGAGCAGTGGGATGTATGGCGAGAGGTTCCGTCTGTATTGAGCGCCGAATTTTTACGGGAAGCGGCTTCTCCTGGCGTGTACCGTGCGCTGACGGTTTTATCGCTTCTGCCTGCAGCCGACGACAACATGCTGAACCGGCTGTTGGATACGCCTTTGGAAGGGGCGGACTATTACCATCTGAGGGCACTTTCGTTCGTACGGGATACGGTGGATGGGATATCGCTGCACCAGGTCGTCGCTCGAATGTTACGAGATGACTTCGCGCGCAGAAACCCCGCGCAATTCGAAGCGGTTCGCCATCAGGCGTTTGTTCTGCTGGCGGAACGATTTCATTCGGTCGATCAACGGATGCAGATGCGCCTGAGCGCCCACATCTTGGAGCTGTACCGCGAATTTTTACCCTCGGCCCATGCATATGCCAATTTCTCGTCAAGCCTGAAACCCGGCGAGCAGAAGCCGTTCCGGCAGGAGGATTTGCCGTATTTGCAGCGTTTTTTGAAGGCGTCTATTCGGGGCTCCGACTGGCAGTCTGAACTGGTCGACTCTGCCAATTACCCAGTTTTGCTGGAGGAGATTGCAGCTCATTTTCCAGAAGGAATCTTTATCGTGCGGGACGAAAAAGGGACGCCGCTGGCGTTTTGCGCAGGCGTATGGCTGCATGCCTTAAGTATGCCATTGTTGGAACGATATGCGCCTGGGTGCAGGGGGATGTTGGGGGAGGAAGCTTCTTCTCTACATCGGCTTCCTCCGGAGGCAGCCGATACGATATTTGTGCTGATATCCGCGGTAAACTCCGAACAGTCCTTATATCGTCCCGAAGAGCTGGGGGCCTTGCTGATGCAGCAATGGCTGGTTCATATGACTGGCGGCCTGCGGGGGATTTTAGCGGCTGGGGATCCGCAGTTGAACTCTTTGTTGTCGATTCTGGGATTCAAAGCGTGCGGGAAAGCGACGGGATTCGCGTGCATCGAATTGACGACATGGGAGCTTGATTTTAGGCAGACGACCTTTGATCAGTGGATTCAGCGAATCATCCGGCAAACGGAGATAGCAGCAGGTCAACCGACATATCAACGGGAAGATGAGGTTCCTCCGGCCATTGATAGAAGCGAAATGAAGCAAATACTGGATGGTCTGTTCGACCCGGACAAGCTGGAGAAACTCCCTGTCATTCGGCGGTTGGGTTGGAGCGGGGCGCAGGTGAGGGCTATAATTCAAGAGATTCTGGCTGATCCACGTTCGAGGGAACCTTTGACGCTATTGGAGAAGGAAATTCTAATCGCAAGTTATCTGCGCAAGGACCGGAACAAAAACCAGCTCGCAGCATCCTTCCATATGAGCAGAGCCACCTTTTACCGCCATATGCGTTTGGCCGAAAAACATCTGGCTATTGTGCTGAGCGATTTGATGAGGCCAGAATTCTGAGCACACTAGATAAGATAGGATCAAATAGCCTGTTTACACGGGCTCCTGCATAGGATTGCCAGCGAAAAACGCATCACTATAGGAGGTGCGTTTTTTGTGAGCTATTTTACTAGAGATACACGATACTGTTAAAACAGCAGGGAATAACCGATGGATTGCATACAGTTACTGTTTTTGGTGAGCCAATTAAAGTGTTTATTAGAAATGGAAATGTGGATTCTGTTTATGGAACAAATATGTATAGACTAAACGATTTATTAGATTAGGGGTGACAGGAAATGTTTACTATTTCCTTTAAAGCATATGATAATTTTGATGAGATTAAACAAATGTCTGCTAAACAATTTGATCAAACAAAACCAGATATAGAAGGGATCATAGAACTAAATTTTAATGGTAATAAATACGGATTGTTCTTTGATGATTGTCCTTTTGGCGGGGAAACCGTACAAGGAATTTAGATATTCACAATGGAAGGAAAGTATAATCAGCATAGTTCCTTTTGTTGAGGAAGTTAAGCTATTAAATTTTATATCTGTGTTGAATCCTCAACTATTAGAAAGTGAGAATATAAAAGTATTAGAAAATAAAATGCATGAACTAGGTTTGTATTGTTTTACAACTAACGAACCTACTGATCATTGATAAAAGGCTTATTCCTTAAATATGAGTTAGGAATGAGCTTTTTCGCATGTTTAATCCATGAAAATCCAAAATATGTATAGATTAAGCGATTTAATGGTACGGCTGTTCTAGCGGCAGGAATGCTAGATATTAATGGTCAGGGACAGCAATAAAACAGATGAATATACAAATTTTCAAAGAAAATTTATTGAAAACAATCGAGGAGATTTCAAAAAAGATAGGGTTGAAGGGGGTAATATCACAATTCACGGCAAGTATTTCGTGTTTTTACAATACAGGATTTCGCGATTTTGTTACATTCGGCATAGGAAAACTTGTAATATCGGTTTTTTCCCATTCTGGAGAGAGAGGTAGTGAAACAATGAAACTGTCACAAATCAGATTGATCACCAATGATATTCATAAGAGTGTAGCGTTTTACAGAGATGTGATGGAGTTTGCATTAGGATACTACGCGGAGGGGATGGAATTCGCATCGTTTAATACCGGCGAAACCAAAATCGAAATCTTTTCACGTCATCAAATATCTGAAGTGATTGGCGAAAAAAATCTGCCAACCGACGTGGAGTCACCATCGAAATTCTTACTCAGTTTTGCGGTGGATCAAATCGATGAGGTTTACGTCGGTTTGAAGAATAAAGGGGTATTATTCCTTAACGAGCCACATGATCGACAGGAGTGGAATGCCAGAGTCGTCCATTTACGGGATCCCGATGGCAATGTGATTGAGTTATACAAACATCCGCTTTAATGAAACTGAATTACTAAGATTTATTCAGCTTGGTGTATTCTTCTGGAGATTTTCCAATGATGGATTTGAAATCTTTAATGAAATGGGCTTGATCGTAATAGCCAAGATCCAGAGCAAGTTTTGACCAATCGGGAATATCCCCGTGGTTCATTTTTTCTACCGCTTCGTGAAGTCGGAAGCGCTGAATGATCCATTTGGGACTGATCCCCACATACTGACGGAATAATAGTTGAAGCTGTCTCGTTGGAATGGAAAAGCGGTTTACAATATCCTCAACTTTGACAATGCTTCTATCGGAAATGACACATTGGATGATGGTATTGATGAAATCGATATGGATATCCGGTTCAGGGAGCCGTTTCCGAAGAAAAAACTCGGCATGAGGAATCATCTGTTCCGCAGTTTCCTGAGCAAAAAGCTGTTGTTCTAACGATTGACTGCCCATTCCGAAGGCTGTATGGAAAGGTACCGTACGGTTTGTTATGGATAAAACGGGATTTTTCAAAATAGGATAAAAGGCTCCGGGTCGGAATTTGACGCCGAAGACGGCACCTTGTTCCCGAAGAAGAACGGAAAATCGCCCTTTCACGACTCCCACAATTCGGGAGTTATCTTTTTCAAACACAAGATGAACGGAGGGGTGAGGCAAGTTTTCCTGAAGGTGCGGTTCTTGCCCCCGAAGATCCCAGCGGACAACCCAATAATGTTCGATAAAATGGGTTAGATCATCGGAGGGCGAGTGAAGGGAAATTGAAAATTTGGGTGTTTCCTTATTTACATTTAACAGTCCGACAGGTTTGCCGAGTTTTGATTGCATCAGTAATCCCTCCAAGATAGAAGAGTTTTGGGGAATTGTTACAAGTATAATAACATAGGTGTATGAGTCAAGTCTTCACACATGTGATTGTTGGCCAAATGAATTAATTGCTGGGATCTTATGATTACTTCTTGATCTCAGCCGACGTGCCCCTGGATTGCAAGTCGCTTCCTCATGACGAACGCTATGTTACGGCTGAGTTAAAGGATTCCAATCGTTCCTATCGGAATTATCACCGATATTGCTGGATAGATTATCGATCTTTTCCTTTTGCTTTCCCGCTGTCTATCATTACTTTTACCTATCTTCACCATAGAGGATCCGTATTGGCCTTTTCCATTTATTCTCCTTACTATGAAGGAACACCGGTGAATTATTTGCGTTAGGAGATTATTTATGAAATGGCTTCAAAACTCCGGGCCAGGGTTATTATTCGTGTTTGTACTCGCCCTATTTTCTACCTGGCTCGGTTCCTTAATGCCCATCATTGGCGGTCCTGTATTTGGCATCGTCCTGGGCGTTATGATCAACAATACGGTAGGCAAGCCGAAAAGTACGCAAGCGGGCATCCGGTTTTGTTCCAAAAAAGTGCTGCAGTGGTCCATTATTGCCCTTGGCTGCGGGTTAAGCCTGACGCAGGTATGGCAGACGGGCTCGGAATCATTTTCACTGATGATGGTCAGTTTAGCTGCCTCTTTCCTCGCGGCTTACGGGTTCGGACGGATGATGAATATCCCGGTAAGGCTTAAAACATTGATCGGGGCTGGAACAGGCATCTGCGGCGGTTCCGCAATTGCGGCCGTTTCGCCGATTATCGAGGCCGAAGAAATCGAGATTGCCTACGCTATTTCGACCATATTTTTGTTCAACATTGCTGCGGTTCTTCTGTTCCCCCCGCTCGGCCATTGGCTTGACATGTCAGACAACGCCTTTGGTTTGTTGGCAGGAACTGCGATTAATGATACCTCGTCAGTAGTGGCCGCTGGTTACTTATATAGCAATGAAGCCGGAGATTACGCTACCATTGTCAAGCTGACACGAACGACGATGATCATTCCGATTTCGCTTCTGCTGGCTGCCTTAATGGGGGTACGTAAAAAACGTGCGGCAACGGCGGGGCAAACCGTCTCTTACAGCTTTGCAAAAATATTTCCTTGGTTTATCGTATGGTTTCTTGCCGCTTCCTTATTAAATACGTTAGGGTTGTTTAGTGAACAAGCGCTGCATGTTCTGGATATCTTAGCCAAGTTTATGATTGTCATGGCGTTGTCTGCGATTGGCCTAAGCGCGGATTTCCGCAAAATGATGAAGGCCGGCATCAAGCCTATTATTTTGGGACTTATCGTTTGGTTTGTCGTAACTGCGGTTAGCCTAATCATGCTCGGGGCGACTGGAAGGATATGAATAACAGCAGACGCGTAGAACAAGAAAGGAACAAGCAATGATCGTAGAAACACTAAAGGTATATGTAACGGTTGTGGAACAGAGCAATTTTTCGCGAGCCGCAGAGATTCTTAACCTCTCGCAGCCGAGTGTCAGCCAGCATATCCGCAATTTGGAAAATGAATTCGGGGTCAAGCTTATGCACCGTTCCCCCCACCGCGTGAAGACGACTGAGGCGGGCGATATCCTGTACAAACGGGCAAAGCAGATTCTAACCACGTACGAAGCGGCCAAGGAGGAAATTCACCTTTTGCGGGGTGAGGTTACCGGGGCGTTAAAAGTCGGGGCGAGCTTTACGATAGGCGAATATATACTGCCCCATCTTTTAGCTGAATTTGTTCTTCAATACCCGCATGTTGACATTCAGGCAAAGATAGCCAATACAGATGAAATTGCTCAAGGCGTTCTTGCCAACGAGCTCGGTATCGGTTTGGTGGAAGGCAATGTCGAATATAAGGATATTTTGGTCACTCCCCCGTTTATGGAGGATGAAATGGTCTTGGTTGCCCCCCGCAATCATCCGTTAAGCTTGCAAAAGATCATTGAACCGGGTGTACTGCAAGACCAGGTTTGGGTACTCAGAGAAAATGGCTCCGGTACACGGGCGTTTAGCGATCAATTTATCGGAGAACTGGGCCTTTGCATCAAACGCTCCTTCATCTTTAACAGCAATCAGGGAGTGAAAGAAGCGGTGGTGGCCGGATTAGGTCTGGCCCTTCTCTCCCGGTGGGTGATACGGACGGAGCTCGAATCCGGCGAACTATGCAGCATTTCCGTTAAAGGGCAGCGTTTTGCCCGCTATTTTTCCATTTTACTGGACCCTAAGTCTTCTGACACGATGGCAGTGAAAATGTTCATTCAAAAACTGCGGCAATTCAAGATGTAATTTCGTTCTATGAACCCATCATGACGGGGGGACGTTAACGAATCGTTATTTTTTTCTGACCCTCGAAGCACAAGATTGGTATTAGGAAGCTGCAGCGGCAGCTTCTTTTTTATTTTCGGATGAGTGTCACCTCGAAAAAATACTTTGTTTACTGAAAGGGGCTCCTGTCTGCTTGCTGTTATGCTGATCGTCTTATCCGATCCGGGCGAGAAATTTGTGAGATTCGTTTGATACACTGGTGATGGTAGGGAAATAGGAGTGGTAATGGCGGCGTATATGCCAAGAGGCAAAGACGCTGCCATTGTTTAAAAGGAGGAACGATCATGCAGGTGGGAAAATTATGGTTGTGGACGACGCAGCCTTTATGAGAGAAATGTTGAAAGATGTGCTTCGGACAGCCGGACATGAGATCGCGGTCGAGGCGGCCAACGGAGAAGAAGCCGTCAATCTATACAAGCGGGTAAAACCCGATCTGGTAACCATGGATATTACGATGCCGGAGATGGACGGGCTAGAAGCCCTTAGGGCGATCAAGAAACATGACCCGAAGGCAAAGGTCATTATGTGCTCCGCCATCGGGCAGAAGAGTCTGGTCATTAGCGCCATACAAGCCGGGGCCAAAGACTTCGTCATAAAGCCGTTCCATAAAGAACGGCTGCTGGAGACCGTAAGGAAAGTGCTGGCCCAATAATGGCCGGCTTCATCATACAAGTAAAGGTTGATGTATTCATCTATGTATCGAATCCTTTGCCTGGAAATTAGTTTTATTGTATATGGATTTCAGCAGGGCGCTCAATGCTTAATTTTAATCGTCAAATAGAGATTGTCAGTTATGATGACCGCTCCCCAGCGATCCTTCCATTCACGTCTCTTTGCCGTGGACTACCCTTTATTCAGCAGTCGATAGAGATTGAGTGCCAATTGAATCTGGAATAACTCGTCCGCGTTTTTTAAGTTGGAATTCAGCAGCTCTTTGATTTTGTCGATGCGATAGATAAAGGTGTTGCGGTGAATGAACATCGCCTTGGCGGCTTCCGTTACGTTCTGATTGTGCATGAAATAGTATTCCAGCGTAGAGATAAAGCTGGTGTTGAACGTTTGATCATGGTGATGGATGACGCCAAGCGTGTTGTGGAAGAACTCCTCCATCTCGGCAGGCTTGATATTGGAATCGAGAAAATGATAGACGGCGTAATCCTCAAAATGGGAGATGATCCGAATGTCTTTGAATCGCTGCATCAATCGCATCGCTTCCTGGGCCTCGAAGAAGCTTCGATGAAGCGAGGAGAACGTCTTATACTGACTGCCAATACCGATTAGAAACTGCGTTTTCTTCATTTCTCGGGTCAATAGCTCGACTAGCTCATGGGCGAAAGCTTTTGTTTCGTTGACTGTAACCGGCGGTTTATTCTCATTCTTCCCGACTAATATGATGATCTGCTGGCTTCGGTAGTAACACGTAAGCTCCCCGTTCGCTTTACTGGACAAGCCGTGGATCAGGTTGACGCATTTCTTCACCATATGCTCCAGTTCGTATTTTCGGTACACGATATCCTTATAGCTTTCCAGAAGGGTCGGTTCGATATGAACGACCATGCAGTAATAGGTATAGTTGATATTCAGCCCGTGTAGATCCGACTGCGAGTGCAGTGTCTCGGTCGAGGTGATGCTGCCGGACAGCAGGTCGTCAAAGAAATCGTGTCGGATTTTGAGCTTGACTTCCTCCAGCTCTTTCGCCTTCATGCGATCGAGGGCCAGAATGGTAGAGCCGTGCTCTAACGCTAAATTATCCATTGCCGTTAGCTTGCGAACGGTTTGGAAGACGACGATGTATCCGTACACATGGCTGGACACCGAGATCGGCATGATGCGGCATTTGAAGGTTCGATGCTTGTGATCGTAGTCGCGCTGGATCGATTTCTTGATTTCGCTTACGTATGTCGGGATCGCCTCGGTAAACTCGGACGGGAAGATGGGCCTGTTCTTCTGGAGCGACAAGAACTCATGCAGCTGCGTCTTATTATCCGGATGGTCTGTATAGCAGAGCAAATTCCAATCCCGATCAAGAATCAGGATCGGATTATGGACGATGTCGGCTAGCTCCGCCGAAATTTGTTCGATGCCGCCCCCTTCCAGCGGAATTTTGAACAGCGCATTATGCAGGTCGAGCGATCTGCGATTCAGCGCGTCATAATCGGCATTGGTCTTCTCATTAATGATCGCGATCACCTTGGAGAGCGTGTATTCAAAAGGGAGCTCCAGTAGCGGAAGCCCATACTTGTTCGCCAGATCAATCATGTTTTGCGGAATTCGGTCAAAATAGCGTTTCATTTTGATACACAGTCCCGCGCAATTGTTCGCGGCCAATTCATGAATGACCCGATTCTGCAGCTCCTCACTATCTTTAAAAATATATCCTGTGGATAAGAGCAGCTCATTCGAAGCAAGCCAATCGAATACATCCGGATTTTCAATAATATTCACAATGGATATTTGGTGATCAATTCCTGCCGCACCTGCAACGAGTTTAATGCCTTCGATCGCTTTGATCTGAAGGATGTCCCTGATAGTTAGCATTCTTAACACACACCTTTGTTTTTGTTCTTCATTGTGCAATGTGCACAGCGAATACACTAAGTTTTTAGTTTCGCTGTACAATGACCGGAGCGTAGCCCTGGATTACAATAAGGGTGTCAGGAGCAGTTTGCAACTTCAACTGTGATATAATTCACAAAACATCCTTTTGGCTGTGGAAAGTCATTCACCTGTTATACGTTCGACGTTTATATACCGGCTGAATTTGAATTCAGTATAGCATCTTAGGTCATTTATCCACAACTAAGGCATGGCCGATCCAAGGTGAATGAGGCCTTCAAAGGGATAGCCTGACAAAAGACAGCATTTGTCCATTTGTAAGCTAAGGAGGCGATATAACGGGAAGCTGCGGGAATAGAACCAGTACAGAAGCGGTTTGTGTTGTAAGCGCCGCCATCTCTTGCGATGCGGGGTTCCTTCAACAAATAAGAAGCTTGAAATTCCATGGGACGGTACACAGCATCTTTGATCGAACGGTGAACCTGAGGTGCCGGACGAACGGTGAACTATATACACTTGCCACTGACAACGTGGACAACGCTCCGAATACGCTGGTCACGGACATCGCGAGCTTTTCCAAACGGGGGCTGACGATTGGAGATCAGGTCTATGCGGAGGGAGATCGGTTATGCATAGGGAAGAATGCAGCCATTATGCTTCAGCAAGTCCATGTATGGCGGAGTAAGCTCCCACCCTATCCGGAAGACGAAGAAGTCTTAAGAAACCATGTAGCTGCAGCGCAGTCATGGATTGAAGCTCACGGCAAGGCCGGCGGGATGAAGCGAGCGGCTGAGACCGGAAATCCTTTTGATCAGGAAATGGAGAGAATGCTGAGGGAACGCTCCGAAGGACTTCTTGAAGCGCTGTCCAAAGGTGAAGTGAGTCTTGCATCTCATTATGCAATTCAACTAATAGGCTTGGGTCCGGGTCTGACTCCGTCGGGCGACGATTTCTTGGTAGGATTGTTTGCCGTTATGAATCTAACGAATGGTCCGCTGTTTAAGATCCGCCACGTGTGCGAGCAGGTTGTGGCGGCATCGGCTGATAGGAGCAATCCCATTAGCTATATGGCTTTAATGAAAGCCGCAAGCGGCCAGGTAAGGGAATCCATAGGAGATTTCATGAACCATATGATCCATGGCAGTAAGACTGAAGTTATATCTAGCTTATCCAGGATACTTGATATCGGTTCTACATCAGGAACGGATATCGCACTCGGGCTGGTGAATGGCTTGAAGCTTAGCATAGAAAGCAATGGGAGGTAAAGCATGTCGACTAAAGTTGTGATTAAAAAGAATACGTACTTTGATTCCGTCTCACTGATGTCACTGTCAACCAAGGCGAATCAATTAGACGGCGTAGAACAGGCATTTATCGCAATGGGAACGCAGATGAACAAGGAAGTACTGGCCAATGTCGGTCTCATGACCCCGGAGTTGGAGGAAGCCAAGGGCAGCGATCTGATGATCGTCATTAAAGCGGTCTCTGAGAAGTTCGTGGAAAGCGCTTACGAAGGTATCGAAGCCTTATTTAACAGCAAGGGAAGCGAGGCAGGAAACAGTGAGCTTACGTTCCCGACAATCGACTCAGCCGCAAGAAATCTTCCTTCGGCCAAGCTGGCCGTCATTTCTGTAAACGGACTGTTCGCAGCCAGAGAAGCCAGAAAGGCACTGGAGAATGATCTCCACGTCATGCTGTTCAGCGATAATGTGAGCGTGGAAGAGGAGATCGAGCTTAAGAACATGGCGCATGAGCGTGGTTTGCTCATGATGGGACCGGACTGCGGTACGGCCATCATCGGAGGCGTGGGGCTGTGTTTTGCGAATAACGTGCGTCCAGGAAGCATTGGGATCGTAGGCGCATCCGGCACGGGAAGCCAGGAGGTCAGCGTTCGGGTTCATGATTTTGGCGGCGGGATCTCCCAGCTGATCGGCACGGGCGGACGGGATTTAAGCGAACGGGTTGGCGGCATTATGATGCTGGACGGCATGAGGGCGCTTAACCAAGACGAAGCGACCAAGGTCATCGTACTGATCTCGAAGCCGCCTGCAAAGAGCGTGGAAGAGAAGGTGCTTGCCGAGATCAAGCACATGAGTAAGCCTGTCGTGGTGTGTTTTATCGGCGGAACGGAAGAAGCAGTGGTGAACGCCGGCGGTCATTTTGCCAAAACGACGAAAGAAGCGGCGCTGAAAGCCGTTATCCTGTCGGGCGTCGACGAGAGCACCATTGATAAGCACCCGCTGAATCTGCCTCTCATCGAGGAGATCAAGACCAAGCTAAAGCCGGAGCAAAAATACATCCGTGGATTGTTCTGCGGCGGAACGCTGTGCGACGAAGCCATGTACCTGGCGATGGAGCAATACGAGGATGTATACAGCAATATTCCAAAGGATCCGAAGTATCGCCTGCAGGATATCCATGTGAGCCAGGGCCACACGTTTATCGATTTTGGGGATGACGAGTTCACCAACGGCAAGCCTCACCCGATGATCGATCCTTCTTCCCGGATTGCCAGATTCAAGCAGGAGGCTAAAGATCCGTCGGTTGGCGTTATCGTAATGGATTTCGTTCTTGGATACGGAGCGCACGAAGATCCGGTCGGGGTCATGCTCCCGGCGATCGTGGAAGCCAAGCAGGCGGCCGAACAAGAAGGAAGACATCTGGAGATTATCGGCTATGTACTGGGAACGGATCTCGATACGCCGTCTGTAGAAGAGCAGTTAAATAAACTGGTATCTGCCGGAGTTACTTATGCCAGCAGCAGTACGAACACGGGGCTTCTCGCCAGAGGCTTCGTCGAGAAAGGAGTATGACATGAGCAGAATCAACGAGCTATTTAACAGCGAGCTTCACGTAATCAATGTGGGTCTTGAAATGTTTAAAGACGATATTTTGAAGCAAAAAGGGAAGGTTTCCCACCTGGAGTGGAAACCGCCGGGCGGCGGCAAGCCTGAAGTCATCGCACTGCTTGATAAGCTGGATCAGCCGGACATTCAGGAGAAAATCGAAGCGGCGAACCAGCTGGCCGTGGAACGGATCATCAACTCCCAGCCGGTATTGATCGGTTTCGATCAGGCGATCAATGTCGTGCCGGGCATGACCAAGAAGACGATCCTGCACGCAGGTCCGCCTATTACGTGGGAGCGAATGAGCGGTCCGATGAAGGGCGCGGTCACGGGCGCACTGGTCTTCGAAGGCTTGGCCAGCAATCTGGATGAAGCGGCGGAACTTGCGGCATCGGGTGAAATCACGTTCTCGCCATGCCATGAGCATAACTGCGTAGGCTCGATGGCGGGGGTAACTTCAGCTTCCATGTTCATGCACATCGTGGAGAACCGGACATACGGCAATATCGCATACACGAACCTGAGCGAGCAGCTGTCCAAAATACTGCGGATGGGTGCTAATGACGAAACGGTCATCGCCCGTCTGAACTGGATGAGAGACGTGCTGGGCCCGATGCTTCGGGATGCCATGAAGTTCTCCGAGAATGGCATTGACCTTCGCCTCATGCTATCGCAGGCGCTTCATATGGGAGATGAATGCCATAACCGCAACAATGCCGGCACGACGCTGTTAATCCAAGCGTTAACGCCGCTGATTCTGCGGACCGACTTCCCTACGGAGCAGCAAATCGAGGTTTTTGATTTTGTGGCAAGCAGCGATTACTTCTCCGGCCCGACCTGGATGGCGCTCTGTAAATGCGCGCTGGATGCGGCGCATGGGATTGAATACAGCACCATCGTGACCACCATGGCCCGCAACGGCGTCGAATTCGGCATTCGCGTCAGCGGCATGCCAGGTAACACCTGGTTCACCGGACCGGCGCAAAAGGTGGTTGGACCCATGTTCGCAGGGTATAAGCCGGAGGATTCGGGCCTTGATATCGGCGATAGCGCGATTACGGAAACCTACGGAATCGGCGGATTTGCGATGGCAACCGCTCCGGCGATTGTGGCGCTTGTCGGCGGAACCGTGGATGAAGCCATGAATTATTCGGTCAAGATGAAGGAGATTACGACCACGGAAAATCCGAACGTTACCATTCCTTTATTGAACTTCAGCGGCATTCCAACGGGCATAGATATTCGTAAAGTGGCCCAAACCGGCATCATGCCGGTGATCAACACGGCCATCGCGCATAAAGACCCGGGAATCGGAATGATTGGAGCGGGTATCACGCATCCTCCGGTGGATTGTTTTGAACAGGCGTTACTAGCTCTTAGCCAGCGCATTCAGTCATAGAATGGTGGCCCTTCAGGCATGCCTTAATACCTGAAGGGTACCTGATGCTAGTTCTATAAGTGTAGTGATCTAAGGAGGCATTTATATGGATCAGGTACTCATGAAAATGTTATGGAAAAAAGGAGATTGGGCTGCGTTCTTCGGCTTGCTTGCCAATAATCTAACCAATCTGCTGACCATGATTTCACTTTTGATTTTTGTTGTAGGTTTTCCGGAAGATATGGTCTACGGAAGAGTAGTCCCTGCCTTCGGATTCGCTATCTTCATCGCAAGCATGGCTTACGGTTGGTTTGGATATAAGCTGGCAAAGAAAACGGGCCGCAGCGACATTACCGCGCTGCCGTCAGGTCCGAGTGCCCCGTCGATATTTACCGTTACTTTTCTGGTGCTGATTCCGGTATTCAGACAGACCAATGATGCAACCTTTGCGCTCCAGATCGGTCTGGTATGGTGCTTCTTCGAAGCCATGATCCTGGTTGTGGGTTCCTTCTTGGGCGATTTGCTCAGAAAAGTAATTCCAAGAACCGTTCTCTTGTCCTGTTTGTCCGGACTTGGATTGCTGCTGCTTGCCATGAACCCGATGCTGCAATCATTCGAAACACCGATTGTCGCTTTTATCGTACTGGTCATCATCTTTATCAACTGGTTTGGTAAATCTCCAATATTCAAAAAAATCCCGACCGGTTTTCTGCTCCTAATTGCCGGTACCGTCCTGGCTTGGGTATTCGGATTGCAAAATCCGGAAGCGATTACGACGGCGTTGTCTACACTGGGCTTTAATCCGCCTGAAGTTCACATTACAAGTCTGTTCCAAGGAATACCTCATGCGCTGCCGTACCTGGCATCGGCTATTCCTTTGGGTCTCGCCAATTATATTTTTGACTTGGAAAATATCGAGAGTGCGCATGCTGCGGGAGATCCTTATAATACCCGGAACGTCATGCTGACGAACGGTGTGGCTTCCAGTATCGGCGCATTCACAGGCAACCCGTTCCCGGTTACCGTGTACATCGGTCACGCCGGCTGGAAATCCATCGGCGCCGGTCTGGGGTATACAATTGCATCCGGCTTTGCCATGTTAATCATCTCGCTCTTTGGAATTGGAGCCCTGCTCCTGTCCATCATTCCGGTTGTCGCGATTGTACCGATCCTGGTCTATGTCGGCGTGGTCACTGCCAATCAGGTTGTCCGGGAAACGCCTAAGAATGAAGTGCCCGTTATCTTCATCACCTTATTCCCTTGGATCGCCAACTGGGCCTTAACGCTTGCCAATAACATCTTTAATGCTGCCGAGACGACGGCTTCCAAGGTTGGCATCGATTTGTTGTTAAGCAAAGGCGTTTATTATAACGGTCTGAATCATCTGGGGAACGGCGCACCACTCAGCAGTTTGATCTGGGGCTCAATTGCCATCTTCGCCATCCTGAATAAGCCGCTGCGGGCTGCCGTGTTCGCGGTCATCGCAGCCGTCCTATCCCTATTCGGCATTATCCATGCGCCTACGGTGGGATTTGCCCAAGATGCGCTGATGCCGTTCGTATACGCATACCTGATGGTTGCCGCACTGTTTGTTTATAAGCATTTTTCCGATCTTCGCGATCCGGCAAATCAATTGCAGTCAGAGTAATGCCGGAATGCGCTGGTCTGAATATGCAGATCTGAATGACAAGGATTGAAAACATAAAACGAGGAGGTCACTCGATGAATGCTGAAGCGATGAATGACGAACTCATTCTGGCGTGCGACCGAGGAGACTTGGCTGTGGTAGAGCAGTTATTGGAGCGTGGTGCCGATGTTCATCACAAGGACAGCCAGGGCCGGACGGCTCTAATGGCTGCAACGCAGAAAAACCAAGTTCCCCTTGCCAAAAAGTTAATCGAAGCCGGCAGCGACGTGAATGCAAGAGACATCACCATGTTAACCCCATACCTGTGTGCAGGAGCTAACGGTTTTCATGAAATCCTGCGTCTGACTATTCAAGGAGGAGCGGATATCACGAGCGTGAACCGGTTTGGGGGAACAACGCTGCTGCCGTCAAGCGAAAAAGGATATTTAAGAACCGTTCAGATTTGCCTGGAAGCAGGTGTTGCCGTGAATCATGTGAATAATCTGGGATGGTCCGCGTTGCTGGAGGCTGTCATTCTTGGAAACGGGGGCCGACTGTACTCCGATATCATTCAGCTTCTGGTTGAAGCAGGGGCCGACGTGCAGCTGAAGGATCGTGACGGAAAGTCCACCCTCCAGCATGCCGTAGAGATGAAGCAGCATAAGGTAATCAAGATTCTCAATAAACAAAGCGTAAGTATCCCGGACAGCATTCTACGAGCGAAAGAGCTGGGTAAGGCAGAGAAGTTCGAGGAAGCCATCTCAATCATAGACAACGTGCTGGGGGAAGAGGGGAATCCTGCCGACCTCTACTACTACAAAGGTTATTGTTCCGGAGAATTAGGACGTTATGACGAGGCACTGGCTGCTTATAATCAAGGGCTGTCGATTGATCCCGGCGATCTCGACTTCTATTTCTATACTGCCAATGCTTATCGGATGATGAAACGTCCGGAAGAAGCCATTGCCGAATATGACAAAGCGATTGAGCGGAAGCCGGAGGAAACGTTCTACCGCTATCATAAATCCAATTATTTAAGAGAATTGGGCAGGCACGAGGAAGCCGTCATCGTGATGGATCAGCTGTTAGCCGAGCAGCCTTGGCGTTATGATTTTTCCTTTCACAAGGCGAACAGCCTGAGATCGCTCGGTAAGCACCAAGAGGCTGCCGATGCGATAGACAATGCAATCACGCATGATCGGACCAATGGGCTATATCATTATCATAAGGGCCAATCCTTGAATTTGCTTGGTAACTATGCGGCGGCGATCGAAGCGATGGATCAGGCCATCCAATGCGGCCCGGATCATGCGGATTATTACTGCGAGAAAGCCAGCAGCCTGTTAGCGCTTAATCAGCCGAAGGAGGCCATGGCGCTCATTGAACAAGCACATGCTATTCATCCGGATCATGGCAGAGCCAAGAGCTTGAAAGAAACAATAACGGCTGCTGCAAAACCATAATTCCATTCGAATGTAAACACATCTTTACAGAAACATCTACGGTCTCTGGCGTGCCAATAAAGCTGGGATTCTTCATGCAGGACTCGTTATTATCGGCGCGCCGTATGGCTCGTTTATAGAGGATCACTCAGCTAGAGTCATCGGCTGATCGACCAGGAGGTTAGTCATGGATAAATTTGTAGTTGTAGCCATTGGCGGTAATTCGTTAGTCAAGGATAATGGCCGCGAGTCGATTAAGGATCAATACGAGGCGGTATGTGAAATTGCAGCCAACATTGCAGACATGGTGCAAGCAGGCGTCAACGTGGTCGTTACTCACGGTAACGGGCCGCAGGTTGGATTCGAGCTGAGAAGGAGCGAGGTTGCTTCAGAGGTCATCGGCATGAATGCCGTTCCGCTCGTGAATTGCGTGGCGGACACGCAGGGCGGCATCGGCTACCAAATTCAACAGGCGTTAACGAATGAGTTTATCCACCGCAACATCACGAAAAAAGTAGCGACCATCATCACACAGGTTGAGGTCAGCGAAGCCGACCCTAATTTCCGAGATCCTTCCAAACCGGTGGGCTCCTTCTTCTCCCTGGAGCAAGCCGAGGAATTGAAGCGCGAGCACCCCGAGTGGGTGATGGTTGAGGATTCGGGCCGCGGATATCGCAGGGTTGTTCCTTCACCTGCGCCGATTGATATTGTCGAGAAGGATGCCATTCGATCGCTGATCGAGTCAGGATGTATCGTGATTGCCGTCGGCGGAGGAGGTATTCCTGTTATCAAGACGAAGGATAATACCTATGAAGGCATCGATGCGGTGATCGATAAGGACTTTGCCACAAGTTTATTGGCAGAGCAGGTAGATGCGGAAACGCTGATCATTACAACGGGCGTGCCCCAAGTATTCGTGAATTTCGGTACGCCGGATCAGAAGGCACTTGAAGAGGTTACCGTTGAAGAGATTAAACAGTATGTGAAAGAGGGGCATTTCCCGAAAGGCAGCATGCTTCCTAAAATTGAGGCCAGTCTTAATTTTCTAAAGAAACCGGGACGCAGAGTCATCATTACGAACCCGGAAAGCTTAAGCGATGCCATCAAGAAACAGGCTGGAACGCATATTGTGAGCTAACGGCTTAAGCTGTTGGCAAAAGAACCGCCAGAACCGCTATATTTACTTTTTTGAACATGGCCCGAGAGAGGGATACTTTGAAAAAAGTGCCTCTCTCGGGTTCTTTGCGATGATACTCGCATAATCGGGCTCCTCGGGTTTTCCGTTGAAGCCATCATTCAGGGAATCCTTGCAGGGGTCTTTGCTGTATTTGGTCACCAGGCAATCAAGCAAACGAAAGAAAGGATTCAGTCATGAAGAAGGTATGGATCAATGCCGGACATGGCGGTAAGGACCCGGGAGTGGTTGCAAATGGTCTGCAGGAAAAGGATATCGTTCTTACTCTTTCATACGGAGTTAAAAAGCAGCTGGAACGTGATTATGGTGGCGTATAGGTGCTGTTCTCCCGATCCACGGAAGTTTCTTGAGCTTGATGATTGAACAGATGGGGCCAACAAAGCGGACGCTGACCTCATAGTCTCCATCCATTGTAGTGCCGGTGGTGGAGCTGGTGGATTGGAGTCATTCCGATATACTAATGTTTCCGCTGTGTCTCGTTCTCTTCAGAATGTGCTGCATACCAAAATCATGGCTGCCCTAAAGCCTTATCATGTGATTGATCGGGGACAGAAAGCGGCGAACCTGCGTATGGTCTATGACTTTTATGTAAAGATGGAAAATGTAAATATTATAATATACCAAAATCACTATTAAAAATTCATGAAACACATATTGTTAAAATAAAATAGAACTTTCATCATTTGTTAAATATTAGTAAATAATTTAGATTTTTAGGAGGTGTTATACAAAATAGATATTATAAGGAGATGGTTTTTTTGAGTTTTTGGCGTAGTATCAAGAAAATAGCTTCAGTTTTAGTTTTGGTAATGCTGTTAAATACAGTATTTGCTGCAATTACTGTATCGGCGCTCCCAGCACATAGCGAACTTCAGCAAATCCAAGATGAACTAAATCTAACTGAAAGCGAGATTCAAGAACTTCTATTATTTATCCAAGAACACTCTAGCAGCATAGAGGAAGCAATCGAGGTAGACGAAAATTTAAAGGCGAATATTGAACAATATAACGAGTATAGCAAAGAGTTTGCTATGATACTTGCATTTGCAGATACAGCAACTAGCCAGACATCTACAGTCAGTCACTTGTCGGACTCCGGTATTCCGAGTGAAATTTCGCCAGCTATTTGGCCTATTGTTTGGGCGGTTGTATCTGCTATAATTAAAGCCGCAGTAAAGAAGAAGATGGGGAAAAAAATTGTTCAACAAATAGGTAGACAATTCGATGATAAAGTATGGCCACAGATAGAACCAGGAATTAAAAGAGAATATGAAATTCATGGTTATACTAGGAGTGTTGGTCCAGAGGATGCTGCGCAAGCCAATGGAATTAAGCAAGGTGAACACATAATCTCCTTATATGGTCAAAATGGTTCGGAATATTTGAGGCTACATGTTTATACTTCCGATTCAAGAAATCATACTCGGTGGCATTATCATACAAAAGATAATTGGCCTGACCATAAGGGTAATGTTGATGTATACCATAATTCACTTCCAAAATGGGGTTCAGAATAAAGTTGGATAAACGACGATTTTTGTTAACGTTTGGTCGTAATTTAGACCATAGTAATATTGACTACTTGGTAAAGAGCCGATTATCAAAGTATAAGGGCGGGATCCAAGAGGATTATTTTAACCCCATTCTTCAAAAGGGGGCAGAAGTGATTCTCAACTACCAGATTATTGATACGAATTTTGATCGAAAATCTTCTAAGTATTATTTGGATGATTATCATATTACGGAAGCACAGAAGAACGGTTTTTTGCTTTCATTGAAAAAGCTAAAAGGGACTCACGTCTGGTGCGACCCGCGAATTCAAGGCCATGCCTTTTGTGTATTTGATGGAATCGAGTACAGTTTCTATGTCTACCGCTCACTTGAAAGACAAGAATACCGCTTTCCCCAATATTACAATGATGACAGTAATGCTGATCCTATTGTGCATAGTCAGTTGCATAAAATGCCTGAGGAAGAACAATATTTACAGTTTCCATCCGATTTGAGTACAGAGGTCAAAGATGAAATAACGATTAAATGGATACAGGAATTGATTAAAATGTAGTAAGTAATTTGAAAAGTAGGACCCTGCACATTATATAGTGCAGGGTCTTTTATTTTTGCGATTATGGGAATTTATAATTTTCATATGAATTAAAGTCACTGTTTGTTTCTAAAGAAACTCAAGAAATAATCCGAGTAAAGAAAGAATTATATAAATGACAGAGGTGTTCTCTGCACGGACAAAGATTCATCGAACAAGCGGGCATGGAAATCTATCTATGGATATCGACGATCATTCAAGGTCGCTGATATATTCTCTTAACATTTGGTCATATCTTGTACTTATATCCATATAATATACCATTATTAACCAAATTTTATATTTGCGAGGTGTGTTTTATGAATTCCGTTTATATCACAAGTGTAGGAAAGTTTCTCCCCGGTTCTCCGGTTAGTAACGATGAGATGGAAGAATATCTTGGCAAGATTGGAGGGAAATCTTCCAAAACCAAAAGACTCATTCTGGAGAAGAATCAAATTCGGTCCCGATATTATGCCATGGATAAAGAGCAAAAGAGCTTATACACAAACGCAGAGATGGCTTCTTTAGCCATTCGGGATGCCTTGGAGCGAAACGGCAACGTAACCGAACAAGATATCGATTTCCTAGCGACAGGTACGACAAGAGCGGATCTGCTCCTGCCAGGGTTTGCGAGTATGGTGCATGCAGAGACTGGTTTACCCCCTATGGAAATTGCATCTCATTCCGGTTTATGCGCCAGCGGAATGCACGCACTCAAGAATGCGTATGTACATATAAAAGCTGGCGAGCACCGAGCAGCCATCGCCTGTTCCAGCGAGTTTTTGAGTCGCGAATTCAAACATACGAAATTTGAAGCACAGGGGATTTATAGCAATAACCGGGTGCCTTTTGACACGGATTTCTTACGTTTTATGCTTTCGGATGGCGCTGGAGCAGCCGTACTGCAAAATGAGCCTTCATCCAAGGGGCCATCGCTGCGTATTGAATGGATCGATAACCAGTCCTACGCGAACCAGTATGAGGTCTGTATGTATTCAGGCATGAGTAAAGAGAATGGAATTCCTTCCTGGCTGGACTATCCCTCCATTCATGAAGCAGCCGATCAAGGAGCTCTGAATATGAAGCAGGATGTAAGGCTTGTCAATGAAATAACAAACGTAGGCACCAATCGATTATTGGAGCTCGTGGAGGAAGGGAGAATTGATCCTGAGAGAATGGACTGGATGGTGTGCCACTATTCATCGCATTTTTTCAGAGATGAAATCTTCCGATTATTGGAGCATGGCGGCGTGAGGATTCCGGAAGAGAAATGGTTTACGAATTTATATACGAAAGGGAACACGGGCGCAGCATCGATCTATATTATGCTGGAGGAGCTGCTGAATGAAGGTCATCTCACTGAGGGAGAGCAGGTGTTGTGCATCGTTCCCGAAAGTGGTAGATTCCAAATCTCGATTATGCTGCTGAGCGTAGTGTAAACATAAAAGACGCCATCGTCAGACGGCGTCTTTTATGTTCCTCATACAGACAGCGATCATCATGCACAAATTCTCTATTTTAATAATAAAAAGAGGAAAAAACACCATATATTTGAATATACTCTAGAAACTATACGAAGAGAGGGATACTCTAATGAATATGCAGACACTAGCAGAGAAGATGAGTGCCGGTGTGTTTAACGATATTCTAAAACGTGACTTTTCACAGGACATGATTTCTGAACTAGAACAGATGAACGCAGCCCAATTGGAAAACAAATTGAAAGACACATTAGCAGTGCCGATAGGCATATCCAAGGAGAGGGTATTCGAATATCTTCAATTGTATTATTCAGCATCTTGGCAGAATCTCTTCATGGAGCTGAATATGCCCCGTGCTTTAAGTCTTTTGGAAGTTGGTGCAGGTGATATTGTTTACATTCCAAAGGCTTTAGACGCTTATTCCAAAAACATGGGCACATATGTGACTGCCAATCTCAACAGGGAGTTGACACAAAATTTTCAGGAGAAAACGAAAGGAATGGACATAAACATACAGGTTGTTGAGGACGATGCCGCAAATATAGGTTTATATTATCCTGCCTCTTCTTTTGATGTTGTCGCTTTTCATCACGCTATTAATGATATCATTCAGACCATTATCGCCAATCGTGAGGGCATTGATACAGTAAACAATGATTGGTGGACAATCGAACCTCAAATGTTACAAGCTGTTATGGATTATGACCGAAAAGGCATGTTGAAAGATGCAGCGTATCATGAGTTTATCCAAATCATTGACACAAGCCATAAGCAGTTAAAAAGAGGAGGATATATGATATTCGATAACATTACTTACTCTGGATATGATGAAATGGGTTATTCCTCTGAATTTCACAGCAACTATATCCAACTGGCTAGAAGCTGGATTAGCGAAGCAAATCTAGGTTTGGAAGAGATTGAAGTCGAATCGTATGATAAACAATGGTGGATGATATTGAGAAAAGTATAATCATAGTATAAATTCTTGTTAACAACATAGTGTCAACAAATAAATCCAATTCAAGTATAACTGTCAGGAGTGGATGTAGTAGTGAGTAAGCCGGTTATGCAGGTCGCTCTGGTCGTTGGACCGGATTGCGATATGGAGAGCCAAGCCGTAAGGGCGGCTCTGGAATATTTCGGAGTGCGCGTTTTTACATATTGGATCGGGAGGCCGAATGATCTGATCTCTGTCTTGTCAGGTGATGATGTGTATGAAGGCACCGATATGATCCTGTTGAACTTTCACGGGGATGAAGGCAGCTTGATCATGCCGGAGCTCGGCGAAGAGGTATACGAGGAGGATGAACCGAGGGGCGACTTCGGACCAGGCGAGATTCAGCATTATGCGAAGCTGGACGGAAAGACAGTAATTGCGAACGGCTGCTCGCTGGGAGATCCAGCACTGGCCGAAGCCTTCATGGAGCGGGGCTGCAGGATGTATATCGGGCCGGATGATTACCCGGACGGCAACGATGCGCTGATGTTCGTTCTTCGGCTGTTCTATGAAATCGTTCAGCAGGGCCGGGACGTAAAGGAAGCCTTTGTTCGAGCGGTAAAGATGAGTGATGAGCTATCCATGTACCGGCTTTATGAACGACAGGAATAATAGATAAAGATTCTACACCCCTGCTCATTCCCAGTAGGGGTGTGTGTGCCAATATAAGTACGACAGAGTACCTCTAGTATCTAGATTACTCGTGCTATCCATTCTTCTCCTCGAAATACTCCTGATACTGACTCGGCGTGACGTGGGCGTACTTTTTGAAGATACTTATAAAATACTTGTAGTCACTAAATCCGATATCCTGCGCGATGGTATAGACCTTGTTATCGCCTGACTTTAGTAAATCGATCGATTTCTGAATGCGATAGCGATTGAGAAACTCGTTGAAGGTATAGCTGGTCTCTGCCTTGAATTTCTGGTTCAGGTAATAGGCGCTTAAGCCGATCTCTTCCACGAGGTCATGAATACTGATCTTCTTGGCATAGTTCTCCTGTACATAGGCGATCATTTTGGCCACGTATTTCGAGGTTTTGGTTTCTTTCTCCAGAAATTTGCTGTTTAGAATCTCTTCCTTTTCCTGCGGATGATTGGAGATCACTTCATATTTGCGGACTAAATCCACTTTGGCTTTGGCCGATTCGAGTGCCGCGACCAGCTGCTCATCCTCTAAGGGCTTCACTAGAAATTCAGTTACGCCTAACTGGAGTGCCTGCTTCGCAAGGTGGAATTCATTATATCCGGAAATAATAATGCTGCTGAAGGTATGCTGCTGCAATCCTTCCCGGATCATCGAAATGCCATCCATGATGGGCATGGTGATGTCGGTTATGACGATATCCGGCTTTAGCTCGCGGATCTTTTCATAGCCATCCTGTCCATTCAGCCCTTCTTCAATGACGATGCAATCGTATTGAAGCCAATCGATGCTGAAACGTATCCCCCTACGAATCATATCCTCATCTTCGACCAGCAGAACTTTAAACATGATATCCACTCCATTCGTAAGGAATCGTAAGTGCCACGCAGGTGCCTTTTCCTTGTGCGCTGTCAATGTGAATGCCGGATCCTTCGCCATATAGAAGCACTAAACGTCGGTGAACGTTGTACAGACCGATATGCTGCGTCGTGTTTGTCTGGCTTTGCAGGAGCTGATTCACTTCCTGAAGCGTCTCTTCACTCATGCCTTGCCCGTTGTCGCGGACTTCCAGAATCAGCTTGTCTGTGGAAGTGTAGATATGGATCTCGATAAGCACATGGCTCTGATCCTGATACCCATATTTGATAGCGTTTTCGATAATCGGTTGCAGCAGAAGCTTGGGGACATATACATCCAGTGTTTCCTCCGCTACGGTAATCCGATATTCCAGCCGATCATTGAACCGAATTTGCTGCAGCTTCAGGTAATCCCGTACATAATTCATGTCATTCTTCAGCTGGACATTGCGATCAGGTCCGATGCTGTATCGAAGCAGCCTGGATAGGATCAGCACGATGTCCTGCGCTTGATTCGCATCAATCTTAATCGCATAGCGCAGTGTCTCCAGTACATTGAATATAAAATGCGGGTGGAACTGTGATTGCAGCTGCTTCACCTCAATAATCGTGCTGAGCTCGGACAGCTCTTTATTTTTCTCGATCAACTCTTTCAACCGATCCAGCATCACATTGTACTCATCGCCCAGAATTTGAAACTCGTCATTCGTCTGAATGTCGACATAGTCATTGAAGTTTCCTTCGCGCAGCTGTGCCAAGGCATGAATTAATTTATCGATCGATTCGGAATTGCGGGTCGACATTTTGTTCGCCAGGAACTGGATCAACACCCACAGCAGCAGGCTGGCAGCAAGAACAAAGAAAGAGACCGTATAGTAGGTGTATTGCTCCGACTTATAGGAGTTCAGCGTAATGACTTGAATCGGCGTATCAGGGATCCGCTTGGCATACATGTAGTACTTGCCTTCGTTTAGCAGAACATGTCCCTTGTTATCGAGCTTGGGGCTGAATTTGTTGAGAACGCCTTTGGTTACGTTGCTGGTCGTGGCAATAATGGTGTTATGTTCATCGGTGATCATGGCGATCTCATTATTTTGTTCGAAAATCATCTTCTGAATGTCGGATTCGTACAGCTGGTAGATGATATAACCTATCGTCCGCTTGTCCTTAACGATGGCTTTGCCAAACGTATAACTTGTATCGCGATCATGCGAATAACGAAAGCTGTTCATTTCGGTTAGCGTGTTGCCGGGCCGCTGATCGATCCGATGAATGAGATTGCCGAAGGCAAAATTGGAATACAGCGCATCCGCTGGAGCGGAGCTTGCCAGGAAGACCCCATCCGTATTGACGACATGAAAAATGCTCTTGACCTTCTGCTGGTTGTTGAAATCATAAAAGGCAGAATACACTTGTTCGCTGCCCAGATGCGAGCTTACATAATTGATCACGGTAGGAGAGACGGCCATCCGATTAATCTCCTCGTAGTACTGATGATACACACCGGATATGGATTGACTGATGGACTGGGCGGCTTCGGTCGTTTTTTGGGTTAGGTTCATTCTGCCATTAATAATCGTGAATGCCAAAAACAATACGATTAAGATGGAGAACGGGATCATCGTATAGATGCGAAATAAATGACGGGTTGATTCCTTGAAGTTGCGATAATGTGTAGGTTTCATGCTGCCCTCCATCTGCGATAAGGCCCTCGACTCTATTATACTGACTGGCGGTATCCGCAGATCATCCAAATACATCCAAGCCGCCCCCTCATGCTGCAGGTGCCGACTTGGATGTAGTCTACGTTATGAATTCATCACATTTACATGGAAACTTCTTTTTGCCCGGAGAGCTTCAGGAAGACAAGCAGCGACACTACCGTAATGACGGTAAGAATCGTGGATAAAGCCGCCGCCACGCCGTAGTTACCGCGGATGACCTCGGTATATATGGCAACCGTTACGGTCTTGGTCTTGCCTGTATAAAGAATGATCGAAGTGCTTAATTCGGTAATGATGGTAATCCAGCTCAGGATCGCGCCGGAGACTACGCCTGCCACCATCATCGGAAGCGTAATCTTGAAGAACGTCTTCATCTGGGAAGCCCCCAGACTGATGGCTGCTTCCTCGATCCCATCGTTAATCTGATGCAGAATGGCCGCGCTGGATCGAATCGTATAGGGCAGGCGCCTGATAACAAACGAGATGATCATGATGACGGCTGTTCCGCTCAAGGCCAGCGGCTTATTATTGAAGGTGATTAATAGAGCGATCCCCAGAATGGAGCCGGGAACGATATACGGGAACATCGTGAAGATATCCAGCGTGTTCGTTAGCGCATTCTTTCTTCGAACGGTTACGTAAGCAATCAGTATCGCTAACAGGATAATGACGACCAGCGACACGATCGCTAGGAAGAACGTGTTCAGAATGACGCCGCCAATATTACTGAAGGCATCCCGATAGCTTTGGAGCGAGAACCCTTCGACGAAGATTCTGCCGTTGGATTTCAGGAACGAAGTATAGATGACATAGAGCTGCGGCAGCAGCGCGATTAACGTATACAGATAGATAACGGCATGAGCCGCGATATTGCCGATGCCCTTCTTCTTCTTGGCTTCAATCGGATGCAGTGCGCTCATCGTAAAGGATTTACGATTGGCTACGAATTTTTGCAGCAGGAATATCGTTGTGGCGAACAGAACGACAATGACGCTGATCGCCGCCGCAAAGCCGTCATCACCGCCGACCTCACTGATGAACTCGTTAAAGATCAGCACCGGAACGGTCTTGTATCCCTCACCGATCAGCATCGGCGTACCAAAATCGGCCAGCGCACGCATGAAGACGAGCAGGCCGCCCGCCAGCAAGGTTGGCGTAATGAGCGGGAGGAGCACTTTGCGCATTTTGCCAAAGCCTGAATAACCCATGCTTTCGGCTGCTTCCATTAGCGATTGGTCCATATTCTTCAGTGCGCCTGATACATACATGAAGATAAGAGGGACCATCTGCAAGGTCAAGACGACTAAGATCCCCGTAAATCCGTATATATCCGGCATTGTAATACCGAATGTGTTGCTAACGAATTTCGTAATGACACCGCTTCTGCCCAGCAGCAGGATCCAGGAGTAAGCTCCAATGAAAGGAGCCGACATCGAGGAGATCAGAATCATGACCCGAATGGCCGAACTGCCTTTAATCTTCACCGTTGCCATGATATATGCCAGCGGCGTTGCGATAATGGCGGCAAGCAAGGTTACGCTGACGGTGACTTTAACGCTGTTGAACAGAGCGTTTAAATAGTAGGGCTTACTGAAAAACTTCGTGAAATAGGCGAGGGAAAAATCGCCAGTCGTACCATTGTACACACTCTTGAACAGCATCGTAAATAAAGGCAGGGCCAGAAACAGAATGTAGAACGCAAATATCAGTAACGAAATGTTGGTCCAGACATCAAATCGTTTGCGCGTCTCTCTCATAGCCGAGCGCCCCTTGTATAGTTCAGTTCGCCTGCCGCATCATAGACATTAATCTTCTCTTTCTTAGCCTTCAGATAGATAACTTGACCAGGCTCGAGGATATATGACGTTTTCGATTCTTGTGTGATCTCCACGCGTTGACCGGACGCCAAGTCTACAAAATAATGGGTGTTCTGCCCAAGAAATACGCTGTGTACAATCGTCGCTTCCATGCCGGTTTGGTCCTCGGTCAGAATGAACTCTTCCGGCCGAACCGAGATTTGAACGTTTAGCGTATCTGCCTTGGCATCGGATTTCGGAACCTCAATGTTAGACAGCTCTTCCATATAGCCGGAGCCGAGGTGCAGGACATAGCTGTCTGCCAATTTTGTTAAAGTACCCTCGAGAATGTTGGTACGACCAATAAAGGTAGCAACGAATACGTTCGCAGGACGTTGATAAATCTCCTGTGGCGTCCCCAGATGCTGAATCACGCCGGATTTCATGACCGCAATCCGATCAGATACCGCCATGGCTTCCTCTTGATCGTGCGTGACGTAGACGGTGGTAATCCCGACTTCTCTCTGAATGTCTTTAATCGCGTTACGCATGTCGACCCGAAGCTTGGCATCCAGGTTGGATAGAGGCTCATCCATCAGCAGGACATCCGGGCGGATGACGATCGCTCTGGCTAGCGCAACGCGCTGCTGCTGGCCGCCGGATAGGTTCTTCGGCATGCGATCTTTATAGGGCTCGATCTGAACGACCTTTAAGATGTTATCCACCTTGGCGTTAATCTCCGCCTTGGATAATTTCCGATTCTCCAGTCCGAACGCGATGTTTCCTCTAACGTTTAAGTGAGGGAAGATCGCATAGCTCTGAAAGACCATCCCGATATTCCGCTTGCCCGGTTCCACCTGGTTAATGACACGCTCGTTAAAATGAATGGTTCCGCCTTCAATGCTGTTGAAGCCGGCGATCATACGCAGCAGTGTCGTCTTGCCGCACCCGGAAGGCCCGAGAAGGGTGAAGAATTCACCCTTTTTAATCTCCAGGGACAGCTCGGGAATGACGGTTGTGTCGTCGTATTTTTTGATTAAGTCTTTAATGGTTATAGTTACGCTCATGGTTGTCACCTGATTCTATAGTTTATTTAACGCTAGTAAACAAATCGACATAACGCTCAACGATCTCAGATTTATGCTCACTTACATAGTCCGTATCTTCATCAATCATGTGGATCTCTTCATAGGGCTTCATGTGGTCGCCAAGCTTCGTATCTAGGCGAAGTGGACGGTTCGTTAATTGCGTGCCGAACGCATCCTGCGCTTCTTGAGACAGAATGAAGTCGATGAATTTCTTGGCGTTGTCCATATGCGGTGCATCTTTGATAATAGCGGATCCCGCATCCAGGAATACGGCGCCTTCTTTTGGATATACGATTTCTACCGGAGCGCCGTTCTTTACATAAGTGCTGGAAGGGTCTTCATAGGTAAGGCCGACTACATATTCACCGTCCGCCACACTTTTGTGAACGGCACCGGAACCGCTTGCAATTTTGCCGTCCAGGTTCTCAATCAGTTGACCAACGTAGTTCCAGCCTTGTTCATTCTCATAATCGCCGCCCATCGCTTTCAGCATGTTGGTTAACTGAGCGAAAGCGGAGCTTGAGCTTGCCGGGTCAGCGGAAGCAATCTTCCCTTTGAGCTGCGGATTCAGCAAATCCGCATAGCCTTCGATTTTGATATCACCGATCAGGTTTTTGTTTACGAGCAGCACGCTGCCATCCGAGATATATGGAGTAGCAAAGCCCGACGTATTACGGTGACCTTCAATCAGGTTCTTGTCTTCAGGTGATACGTAAGGCTCGTATAAAGCTTCATTTTCGCGGAAACCTGCCATAGAACCACCAAACATCACGTCAGCGTAAGGGTTCTGCTTCTCGGACTGTAAGCGCTTAATAATTTCGCCGGTACCAGCCGTTACAAGCTCAACTGTAATCCCGGTCTGCTTCTCGAACATCGGAATGATCGTCTTGATGATCTCCTCGCTATTCGGACTGTAGATGACGAGTTTATTGGACGATCCCGAATCGGACTCGCTGCTTGCACAACCGCTAAGCGCCCCCATAATCAACACGCAGGTTAACAGTAAAATCGATAGCTTTTTCATGTATAATCCCCCTTGAACAAAAGTTCATTTCGTAATTGCATGTTCATTGTAGCAGTATTGGTACCGTTTACATAATCCCATAATCCGCAAACATCGTCTAAAATACGCAACCCATTTTGGAGTGGAAAGAATCTGAGCAGGTTACTTTTAAAGAATTCTTTCAGATCCGTTAGGGCAAGATATGGTTTGGAACAACGTCTGGCAAGATGGAGCTGTTCCTATCACAATTTCGAGGGAGTGAGATGGATGGCTAATAAAAATGATCGTAATCAAAAGGTTGATTCTGACCGCGACAACGCCAAAATGGATATTGACGCTGGAGAAGCCTTAGGGACTGCAGGTGGTGGTGTCGTAGGTGCTGCTGTAGGTTCCGTATTGGGTCCAATCGGCACGATTGCAGGTGGTATCGCAGGCGCAGCATTGGGTAACAAAGCTGGCGATGCTGCAGATAATGACGACAACGATTCAAAATAAACGGCGTTAACACTACCAGCTGTAAGAGTACGAATAAGAGGACCGGTGGAATTCCATTCCGGTACCCTCGATAATTTGTAGCTGTATTGTTAGCAAAGAACCGCGCTCCCGCGCGGTTCTTTGATTTTTCGTATAAGTTCTATGCAGTAGTAAATTTCAACTCATTTTTGCTTGACATACCACTACATGACGTAGTAGATTATAATCACTACATCGTGTAGTGATTAAGTTCGTTATGGACGCATAACGACGTAAAGAGGTGTTCACCGTGAACCAAGTACAAAAATTATCGGATACTGAAACGGAGCTAATGGAGGTGATTTGGGAGTGTACACCGCCTGTCACATCCACCGAACTGCTTGGTCTGTTTGCCCAGAGAGGAAAAGAGTGGAAAGCGCAGACCATTTCCACCTTCCTATCACGCTTAGTGGACAAAGGGGCACTTACGGTTACGAGGCATGGACGGACAAATAAATATATGCCTCGCATTTCACCTGAAGATTATAAGCTCATGGAAACGCAGCACGTGCTGGACGGATTATATCAAGGCTCGGTTAAAAATCTAATATCAGCTTTGTATGACGGCGAAAAGCTTTCAGATGAAGATATTGCAGAGCTGAAGCAATGGTTTTCGCAAAAGTAGGGGGTGCTTATGAATATTATTCTTGAATTGCTGTTGACCCTTACCGTTGCTGGAAGTGCCGTCGTAGCCTGCATTCTTGTACTACGGATCATACCCATCAATGCCTTTCCTACAAAGTGGCGCTATGGGATGAGCAAAATGGCAGTAGGCTTTTATCTTTTACCCGTAGTCCTTGGTATGCAGTGGATTTCACCGCTTGTTACATTCAATGCAACAGAAACCGCCCCCATCATGAACGAGTTACCTTCAACTGTGCAACATGCACTGCCTAATCCGTATTCAAGGATTAATCCGGTGCAGCTCATCCCAGAACAAACCATTTCAGCAAACGTAGCCCTTCCCCTTATTATCTTATGGGCAATCGGCGCTATGGCTTTTGCTGCATGGCAGATGTATTGTTATCGCAGATTTTTAAAGAAACTAGAACATACGCGTACCAACGTTCCGATTAGCAGCGAAGCGGCTAAACAGCTCCCTTTCATCAAGGAAGCCCTTAATGTGAAAAGCAACGTCCGGCTTGCCTACAGCTCCATCATTCGGAGTCCTGTTCTTGTCGGCCTAAGGAAACCAACTATTTATCTCCCTATAGAGAATACCGTTAACATGGACATGGTGATCCGTCATGAGTTGATCCATCTGAAACGGAAAGATTTATGGGTCAAAGCGTTCACGCTCTTGGCCAGCGCCTTACATTGGTTTAACCCCTTGGTGTACATTCTTCGCAAGGAAATTCACACATGGAGCGAGCTGTCTTGTGATGAAGGAGTCGTAAAAGAGATGTCTTATGCCGAGCGAAAACGCTATGGAGAGACGATCTTAAACGTTATGGTAGGATCAAGGAATTTACCCGTGCAATTTTGTGCCTCCTTATCCGGTGACGGGAAACAATTGAAAAGGAGATTAATGATGATGCTTAATGTAAAGAAACAAAAAAAGAAAACACTGTATCTCTCGATAACAGCGGTGTTTTTGGTTGCTGTAATTAGCACATCAGCAGCGGCATGGGCTTCTAGCAATACGCCCAAAGTCATTGGAAATGAGGGAAGTCATTCTGAAGCTCAACCAAACGAAGTAGCCAAAGAAGCGGCTCCTAAAGCGCCCTCTTCTAATGACGTAGTTGAAACTGAAGGAAACGGTGTTGGAACTCAGCCAGAAGAAGCTCGTCCTGTGCCTGCAGTTGAGAATGAAGGAAATAATGTTGAAACTCAGCCAGAAGAAGCTCGCCCTGCAGTTGTAGCAGAAAATAAAACAATCACTGATAAACAAGGCAATGAAACCGTGGCTGCACCTAAAAACATAGGTGCAAATGAAAAAAGTAGTGCTGAATCTCAAGCAAATGTAGAACCAGCTCTCCCTGTAGACGATGGTTATAGGAAGTCCCACCCAAATGAAATCCCACCGGGAACTTCTATGACGGTCAGATCCATGACACCTCAAGAAAGAGCTTCAATGGAGGAGCTTGAAGAGGAATTAAGAGCCACGTTGACGCCCGAGGAGCTTGCTGAGTATGATCATGAATATTCTCATCCAAATGAGATTCCCCCGGGCACTTCCATAACGGTCAGATCCATGACACCTGAAGAAAGAGCTTCAATGAAGGAAACTGAAGAGGAATTAAGAGCAACATTAACGCCAGAAGAACTCGCTGAATATGATTTTGATAAATAAGAAACCGCCATTTTGAAAAAAGCACTGCCTTTAGGGCAGTGCTTTTTTTGGGGGTTATTCAGAATGGGTCGACCATGAAAAAGCTGCACTTCTTGAATTAGCCTCGTTCGTGCTTGTTTTAATTTGGAACGTATGGTTACTATAGCTGCCTGTGTCAATGGTAACAATCGAATTTCCAGCTATATTTGGTTGCCACCAACTGACACTGCTATTGGTTTGACTTTTTATGCTTAAATTAACGGATGGCATCGTGCCTGGCAAATTCCCTACAGCTATCGAAACATATCTGTCCGGAGAGGGAATAAATGCATGGCCGACATTTGCTCCTTGGGTTCCATCCGTATTAATAGGGACACTCACATTTCCACTCCAGCTATCAGACAATATACCAACGTCAAAGAGACCTACGTCCTGGTTTCCATTCGCTCTTTGCTCAAACAGGACGATCTCTTCCGGAGTCATAGGTCTGACCGTAATGGATGTTCCAGATGGAAAGATTGCTTCTTCTCCTTCTGAGGTTGCAAAAGCGGATACCGAAAGTGACAACATCAGAACCATTGTAAGGACAAGTGAAAAAAGTTTTTTCATTAGAGAATGATCCTCCTTAAATTTAATATTTTTTTAATTACTAGATCAGCTATTCAAACAACCATATAAAAGAACTCACCTCCGCCTCCTCTATATGAGCTACCCCTCTTTTCTAAGGCAAGTATCTAGTAGGTTCAAAGCTTCTTGTTAGTTACCTTGCTTGAGATAAGTAAGGTAGCTTGAACGATGTATGTATCCAATAGAGCTAATCTACTACTAAAACGATTTATCCTAGCAACATATGACGCTTTTTTTAAAAATATAATTTTTCTGACGATCATACATAAGGAAAATCGTGTAAATATATGTTAATATTTTACTATAATGGTAAACTGCCTGATTTAAAACTTCGTCAAGCAGCTAATGAATAAAATAAAACGGAGGAGGGTACACGTGGAGCAAGAACAATGGTTATATTTCTTACGCACTAATTTCTACGATTTAGACCACGACACCCAAAAATTAGCCTATGAAGCTTATCGGAATTTGGTCTATCGGGACATTTATTTTCTGACACGAAGTCATGAACTGGCAGAAGATGTTGTACAGGAGACGTTCTATAAAGTGGTGGTTAAAGCCCCTCAACTGCAAGACACTAAGCATTTGAAAGCCTGGATGATTAAAATAGCTAGGAATTATGCCTATGATTTGTTAAAAAAAAATAAAAAATATCATCATCTTAGAGATCCTCAAGTCGTTATTGATATGAAGGCCCCTTTTTTACGCCCTACTGTAGCCGAGCAAGTGGAAGATCAGATTCGGAAAGAAATACTACTTGAAGCTCTAAATGAGCTAAGCCCCGAGTATCGTCAAGCTTTGTTTCTATATTACATCGAAGAAAAACCATATAAGGAAATTGCACAGGAGCTAGCAACAACGGAACAAGCTTTAGCTCAAACGATGGTCAGAGCAAGAAAAAAATTGCACCTCTACTTTTCAAAAAGATGGGTTGATGCTGATGAGTGACGATTCAAACATAACGATGAACGGTTAATTAGAGCAACAACTAAAGAAGGAAGGTGCTCCCCTCTTTTTCACTTAATACAGAATGGCATCAGATAGCATCTGTAGTTGTAGCTGTATAAGCCCGCCTATGGTACGATATGAAGGATTGGCAAGCGATTTTGCTAGCAAATCGCCATGCCATCATAGACATCGGGATTGGGGATAACATCTTGAAGACATTTAAGAAAGTTTACATAGAAATTACGAGTATTTGTAATCTGGCCTGTACGTTCTGCCCGCCGACAGAGCGTAAGGCCAACTTCATTAAGGTCGAAGACTTTGCGAGAAGATTGGACGAGATCAAGCCGCATACGAGTTACATTTATCTGCATGTGAAGGGGGAGCCGCTGCTCCATCCGAAGATCGATGAGCTGCTGGATATTAGCCATGAAAAAGGGTTCAAGGTCAACATTACGACCAACGGCACGTTGATCGCGAAGAACCGGCATAAGCTGCTGGGCAAGCCGGCCTTAAGACAGATGAACTTCTCGCTCCACAGCTTCGACGGTCACGAGGGTTCAACAAATCGCGAGGGATATTTACGGGAAATCTTATCCTTTGTTCGTGCCGCGGAGGAACATAAAGTCATCTTCTCGTTCCGATTGTGGAATCTGACGCAGGACAACCAAACAAACCTGGAGAAGAGCCGGAACCGCCAGACGCTCGAAATTTTGGAGCAGGAATTTAATCTGGATTACCGAATCGAGGAAAAGGTTGAACCCGGCGGTGGTGTGAAGGTGGCCGACCGTGTTTATCTGAACCAGGATTATGAGTTCCAGTGGCCAAGTCTGACAGCCCCAGAGGATGAAGGCAAAGGCTTCTGCCATGCGCTTCGCAGCCAGGCGGCCATTCTCGTAGACGGGACAGTCGTGCCGTGCTGTCTGGACGGGGAAGGGGTCATCAATTTGGGTAATATCCATCAGAAGTCCTTCTCGGACATCGTTGATGGGGAGCGGGCGAATAACCTCGTAGAGGGATTTTCACGCCGGGAAGCCGTTGAGGAGCTATGCAGAAAATGCGGGTATCGGCAGCGGTTTGGGGCTTAAACAAGAGGCGGAGAAAAATTCCGCTTCTTTTTTTATACCGATGTGTGGTATCGTTATGTGTTATGACGTAAAGGAACGGCTTGTGGAAACTCGATTATGAGATGCCCTATGTTACGTGATGAGACAATATAGGTATTCACCTTAAAGGAGACCCCATGACATTTCAAGACTTAAATATATCCCCCATGATTCTCAAAGCTTTAGCGAAGGAAAATTACAAGACGCCAACGCCTATTCAGGCTCAGGCGATCCCGGCTGTGTTGGCCGGCAGAGATTTGCTGGGCTGCGCGCAGACCGGAACAGGGAAGACCGCCGCCTTTTCGGTACCAATGATCCAGCTGTTGAACGAACAATCCCCTAAACCGGGCATGTCGCGCCGTATTCGTGCGTTGGTGTTGTCGCCGACCCGGGAACTTGCCCTGCAAATTTCAGATAACGTGAAAGCCTACAGTCAGTTCACGAAGCTGCGTTCGACGGCCATTGTTGGCGGCGTTTCGCAAAAAACGCAGGAGCGGGCGCTACAGCAAGGAGCGGACATCCTCATTGCTACCCCAGGCAGACTCCTGGATCTTATGAATCAGAAGCGTGTCGATCTGCAGCATGTGGAGATCCTGGTGCTGGATGAGGCTGACCGGATGCTCGATATGGGCTTTATTCATGACGTAAAACGAATTATCGCCAAAATGCCGAGCAAAAGACAAACGCTGTTCTTCTCAGCTACCATGCCTGCGGAGATCACCCAACTTGTCAAAACATTATTGCAAAACCCTGTAAAAGTGGAAATCACGCCGGTTTCCTCTACAGCCGAACGAATCAAGCAATCGGTGTACCTGCTGGAAACAGGAAATAAACAGAAGCAATTGAATGAGCTGATGAAGGACCCGTCCATCGTGTCGGCCTTGGTCTTTACCCGTACAAAGCGCGGCGCTGACCGGGTTGTGCGCGACCTGACGAAAGTGAACATCTCGGCTCAAGCCATTCACGGGAATAAATCGCAGGTCAGCCGCCAGACGGCACTCAAAAATTTCAAAAGCGGGGAGACCCGGGTTCTGGTGGCTACAGATATTGCCGCCCGAGGCATCGATATCGACGAGCTGTCGCATGTCATTAACTTTAACCTTCCGAACATTCCGGAAACGTACGTTCACCGGATTGGCCGGACGGGGCGTGCGGGACTGAGCGGAACGGCGATATCGTTCTGCGAAGTGGACGAGGTGCCTTTTCTCCGCGATATTGAGAAGTTAATCGGAAAGTCCATACCCGAAGTGAAGGACCATGCTTTCCCGATGTCGGGATCATTAAGAGCAGCCAAGGTAGACCGATCGCCGAAATCGGGCTCGGGCAAGTCCGGCAAAGCCAAATCAGCAGCAGTTAGACCTGCTAAACCGAAGGCCGATACCACTCGCAAGCCAAAGACCGACACGGCTCGTAAACCGAAATCAGACGGAGCTCGTTCTTCGAGCACGAATTTGGTACGTAAGCCGAAGGCGGAGGCCGTCAGTAATCCGTATTCAGAGATGGCACGTAAGTTCAAATCGGAAGCTGCTCAGAAACCCAAGGATGGCCAAGCACGTAAGCGCAAATCCGAGGGATTCAATAAGGGAAGCAAGACCGGTAGATCCTCGTAAGCAGAAATAACGATAGTGACTCAGAAAGCACCCTCTCCCACTTTTGAAGTGGAAGAAAGGGTGCTTTTTTTCGAAATGGAATGAGAGTTACGTGCTCTTTCTCCCCGCTAGAAACAGGAACAGTGGAATTCTGCGCCTGCGCTCATAGGTTTCCTCGTTCAAGAAATGTTCTCGCACGGGTCTGGATTCCCTAAGCTGCTCCACGATAAAGCCTGCTTCTTGCATCGCCGTGAAGTAATCCTCGACGGTTCGATGGTACTTCTGAACGGTGCCTCCGAGCCATTGCTGTTCCCGGTAGCCTTCGCTGAAGTAATGGTCCACGACCCAGTTCGTTCTTGTGCCGGACGGCTGAAGCGTTGAAGTAATGACGGGATGTTCGACAGAGAAGACAAACCTGCCGCTTGGCTTCAAGCACTGATGAATGCATTGAAAGACGCGCTCGATATCCTGCAGATAATGAATGGCGAGCCTGGAGATCACTAAATCATAAGAATCGCGGGGATATGTAAATTCCTCTATCCTCGTGAGCACAACGGTTCCATTGTTGTAATCGGCCAGGTTGCTTGAGGCGGCTTCCACCATATTACGAGAGCCTTCAATCCCGATATACGCAGCACAACCTTTGCCCAGCAATTCCACGCCAAAGCCTGCATCGCCGCACCCTAGGTCCAATACATGCCGATCCGAGATATCCTCAAGCAGCTGCCAGATGACCGGCTTCTCTAGTGTATCGTTGGCGTTTTCCTGCCCTTGCCGCCGCTCCATGTACTTCTCGAAGTTCGTGTCGTTGTCATAAAAATCAGATCCGTGATAGCTCATAGGCACCTCCTGCTTGGAATCATCCTTACACTCGATATTTCAGAAGATCAGTTAGCCGTGCTAATCCACCTAAAACAGCCGTCTGCAAAATCCGGGGCGGTCCCTCGAGGTACCCATGATGAACAAGGGTCTTTCCTGTCACACAACTCACCTCGATCCGTTATTTTGGAAAAGATTGGGGATGTTTGCTCTTATGATTCATTATAACGGATCGTTCCTCTCGGAATAATACCCAGGCCACGATTAATATATAAATAACGGTGTCGATACGGATCTGGAGCATGGTGTGTTGGTCTATGAAATATTGATTCTGACGTACGACAATAGATTGTTTGAAGTCGAAATTCTTGAAAAATCGGGAAGAATTTTAAAGGTTGAGGAAGAAGACGACACGGACTAAGGCTCCATTAGGCTGGAAAAAGCAAATAACCGAGTGAGACGTGGATAAACCATCGTTTCGCTCGGTTTTTTATCTGTGGGGGATGTTACGTTTCGGTTGCTTCACCACGTCCTGACATCATGTGATTCCCATGACGAAGAAGTGGAAGAATCATCAAGAATCCGGCGAGAAAACATGCGCCAGCTAAAGCATAAACGTAGGTTAGTGACATGGTCTGCTTTAATAGCCCCGAGCATCCCATTGTGATCAGCATGGCTCCGGTCATGAGCGGCGTACGGACTCCGGTGACCCGACCGATGTAGGCTGCTTCCGTTTGCTGCATGACCAAGGAGTGGTTCCCGATAAAAATAGCTGGTTGCAGCAGCGCAATCAGGAATTGCGAGAGCATGGTCAGCCAGAGGACCGTCGACAGACCCAGCAGGAGAATGCCCGCTCCGTTCACAATTAACCCCATCATCAGTAACCGTCCGGGAGCGATTTGGGATGCGAGCATAAACGTTACGATTCCACCCAGGATTTCGCCTACACCGTAAGGGATGGTAATCCACTGCAAGTCCTGAACGGACAAGCCTAAGCGTTCGGTTACGAGAAATACGCTGAGCGGGGAGATCAATCCCACCCCAAGTCCCACAACCATGAAGCAGAGGCTTAGCCGCAGCAGGTCTCTTTTGAATAGAACATAACGAATGCCATCCGCCATATCATGAAGAACGGAGGGAACTGCTGTTGTCGTGTTTATAGACACCTCTTGGTTTTTAGGCACAAACAGCATGGCTAGCGCAGATAACATGAACAATCCGCTCGTTAACACGAGAGCAGTCGACATGCCCCATTGCTGAAATACCCATGTGCCTAGAATCGGACCGATGATCATGAAGAGAGAGAACAGCGTTTGCAGCAGCGACATGCCAATTGAAGCATCCTCGTCCCGTACATGGATTTTGAACAGCTTCATGCCGGAGGGCTGGGCGAACTGCGACAGGATGGAAGAGCATAAGGTCGCGAAGAATACAGCGCCCCACGAGCCGGATTCCAGCATCAGAAACACGATGAGGACGGAGCAGGCACTGAGTATTTCGCACCAGACGATGGTTGCTTTGGGACGCCAGCGGTCGGCGAACACACCCCCAATGAACGAAAACAGAAAGATCGGTCCATATTCCGCGACGGAAATCATGGAGATGGCAAAAGCATTCCCACCTGTCATGTCCATGACATACAGCAGAACCGCAAAATTTCGGATCCATATTCCGAGCTGGGAGCATACATTGGAAATCAGGATCGCTCGGACGAAGCCGTTGTGGAGCAAACGGATGGAGCTTGGCATAGTGATATTCCTCCTTACTGAATCAATGCTGGAACCTATTTTGCGGTCTCCTGTAAGGTGAGAGTCAATGGTCAACCGCCACCAGGATCGTGTAAAGTAGTATAAAAGGTGGTTGAGGAGGGGTGACATGTTTATCGTCAACGTAGAAGGGGCCGTCTGCAAGGACGGGCAGTGGCTGATGATTACGCGCAGCATGAAGGAAGAGCATGCGGGCGGAACACTTTCGTTAGCGGGAGGTAAAGTCGACAGGGAGGGGCACACACTGGATATTCTGGAGCACACGGTGAAGCGGGAACTTTGCGAAGAAGTAGGCGTCGAGGTGAAGGAGAACGTCACGTACGTATACAGTTCTTCTTTTGTAACGGACGATGACCGTCCTGTCATTAACATGGTGTTCTTGTGCGAGTATGATAAGGGGACGCCATACAGCAAGAGTCCGGACGAGGTAGAGTCGGTACAGTGGATGACGCTGTCCGAAATCATGAATCACCCGATGGCACCGCCGTGGACGAAGGAGAGTGTGCAAAGAGCGGAGGAGGCACGACGTAAGCTAACCTAAGTCAGGGAATAAAGAATCCAACGAATTGGCGGTGTGGTAATGAGCAACCTATTGCAGGTCAGAGTGACCGGAATCCTGATTGAAGACGAACGTATTTTGCTGGTCAAACAGAGCGTTTCGTCAGAACGTGGCTGGTCGCTTCCCGGAGGAAGAGTAGAGCAGGGGGAAACCTTGGAGGAAGCCATGGTTCGGGAAATGGAAGAGGAAACCGGGCTAACTACAAAAGTGAAGAAGCTCCTATATCTATGCGATAAACCGGATTCATCGCCCTCACTGTTACATATAACCTTTTTGCTGGAACGCTTGGAGGGGGAGATCCGCCTCCCGTCGAACGAGTTCGATTTCAATCCCATCGGTGATGTGGTCCTGGTCCCAATCGCAGATTTAACAAGTCACGGGTTCTCCGAGAAGTTTATGACGATCGTTCAGCGCGGATTTCCGGAGTCAGGAAGCTATCAAGGGCTCAAGAGTAATATTGGGTTATAAAGGAGCTGCTGATTTCATGAAAAACGTAATTATTGTGCGACACTGCAAGGCTGAGGGACAAGCCGTCGACGCTCCGTTAACCGTGCAAGGTATTCAGCAAGCGCTTGAACTTGCGGAGTTTTTATCTGATAAAGGGATTGATCATATTGTTTCGAGTCCTTACCGCAGAGCCTTCGATACGATAAAACCCTTGGCGAATCTCATTGGTGTGGAAGCTGTGATGGATGAGAGATTAACGGAGAGGGTTCTATCGGGTCGCAATGAGCCTGATCTCGCTTCTGCTGAAGTACTACGATAACCGGATCGGCTTCGACGAGTGGGAGGCGTTAACCAATCCCGACGTGTATCAGCTCAACTTCCATTCGGATGTACTCGTGATACAGCGGATATGGACCTCGTGAAGCACCAGGCACAATGTGACGTACCGTATGTAAAAAAGAGTTCATAAGCGTTTATTCCCTATATTTTCCGGTAGGCCGTCCCCTATAATGGAGTTGCACAGATATTCAGGCTGTATTTTCTACGATTCGTATAACAAAGAGAAATCGAATCTTGTACAAGCTGTGTGCAGGGGTTCGCAACAACATTAAAGAGATTATGAAATAAAGGGGATATGAAACATGGCCAAAACAAAACGGGGCCGCGCACTATGGAGTATGCCATCACGTGGCCGCGGCACATGCCCGGTATGCAGCACGTCTCGCATCAAGCTTCTCTACGTCGCCAACAAGTCGGACGGCACGGCGCTAAAGGTATGCAAGAGATGCCAGAATGCCGATCAGTCCAGAGTTGACGCAGCTGTCGTGTAAGATGAGGTTTGTAGGTTAACTGGATGTGAATAGAAACTTGAGAAACGATAGTCATGCAGCAGCCCGCTCCTTACGAAAATGGAGCGGGCTATTTCATGTCCTGTGAATGAAGTTCAGGCGTTACTTGCCGCCTTTCACGAAAACATGAATATGACGGACCTTTTCCCCGGTCATATCGCTCTTGTCATCGTTCTGGCCATTTTTTAAAAAAGAATGAGGTTTACTTTGAATTTCAGATGGGATAATATCTAATTTAATCAATAGCAAATTAGATGTTCGTCAAATTGTGTAGGGAGTGAACATATCCATGCAATTGGATAAGGTGGTTAGTTATCATAAGGCGCTTGCAGATCCGACGCGAATCAAAATGCTGATCCTGCTAGCCGAAGGCGAATTGAACGGACAGGTTCTGGCCGAGAAGATCGGTGTCACGCCGGCAACGATCACGCACCATGCAGCGAAGCTGCGGGAAGCGAGCCTGATCAAAGAGCGCAGGGATAAGAACACGATCTATTTCTCGTTAAACCATTATTTCATCAAAAATAGTGCAACGGCTACGGAAAATCTAATCTACCAAAGAGTGAGGCCCGAGGGCGTCCCCGAGCGCTTGGAGGAAGAAGATCAGCGGACGAGGGACGCTGTTGTGAACCATTTTTTCACATCCGACGGGAAGCTGAAGAGCATCCCTGCCCAACTGAAGAAGAAACTTATCGTGCTTACACATTTGGTATCCCGGCTGGAGAAGGGACGTAAGTACACCGAGAAGGAAATCAACGAGTTTATTCAGGGTTACCATGAGGACTTTGCGACTCTTCGCCGGGAGTTTATCATGCATCATTTCATGTTCAGAGACAACGGGGTATATGAGCTCAATCCGCAAGAGATGTGGGCACGGTGGGAGGATCTATCCTAAATGAAAGAGGATTCTCCGCTATCCCTACAACGGATAGGATTTCGAGCAGCAGGTCTCGGAGCAAGTCCTTAAGAGAGCAGGTCATTTCTATATTCCAGTAACGGATAAGAGGCAGGGACCGTATGGTTTATCCTGCTTTTTCATCTGGAAACCAGCAGACATGGAAATCCGGTCTCATGGCAGACTATAAAAACTAATCCCTTTTTCATTCAGATCATTAACAACACTTATAAGTTCCTGCATGTTTCTTCCAAGTCGATCTAATCGCCAAACAACGATTGTGTCTCCGCTTCGAACAATATCTAATGCCTCAGTTAATCCGTCCCTTTTCTTTTTAACTCCACTCACTTTATCTATAAAAATTCTCTCACAACCAAAGGTCATATAAAAAAACAAAACAACTCCATTAACTTATCTCTTAGGAAGGATAATGTTCTATGCAATGGTTTTAATCTTTTATATGGATATTAATATTTCAATACTACTTGACATGTGAATGAATTATCGGTATGGTGTGAATGAGTTCACACTTCATATTAAGGAGTAATCTATGCCAAAAAATACTTTCTATCGTTTAGATGAAGCAAGGCGCGAGGAAATATCTAATAACGCTATGCATCTTTTTGTTGATAATCTTTACGAGGATATAACTATGAAGATGGTTTTGGATAGTTTGTCCATGCACCCCGGAACATTTTATCGGTATTTTGAAGACAAAGATGACCTTTATTGTCTCTTAGTACGTAATGTCACCCAGAAAAGAGCTGCGTATTTTAATAACAGTAATGAAGATTCCCTTTACCGGTTTTTCCTTACTGGCTTATTTGGTAACGTTAATGGCACTGTGACCGAGCCGCTGAATGAGTTGGAAATCAAACTCACTAAAACATTTTTAAACATTCCTGAGAACGTTTTACTTAAAGTATATCTGAATGTGCTAAAGGGCGAGTCATTCCCTTTAATCAAGGACATTTTACGCCGAATGAGGGTTGATGGATATCTCCGACCTGATATTGACGACGACCTGATTTCTTTTATGTTTGAGTCAATGCAGTTTAATTTAGTCATGTTTTTTAGGGAATTCGATATTAAGGACTCTACGCTGCAACATAAGCTTAGCAAGTACTTTGCTGACTTTATGAGTCATGGGCTGCTTGAAGATCATAAATATTCTGAAATGGTTAGCGATATCAAGAAAGCCAGGGAGTAGATATGATTCACTGAAGATAGGATGTAATCGTTTCACCGTTTTGAAAAGTGCTCATAGCGCAGTGTATGTATTTCATATTCGCCATATTAATTAAGGGGGAACAAGAAAATGAAAACGTATGACGCATTTCCAGAACCAATTGGCGGCTATACTGTCGGTCGAACCCAGATGGATTTTGAGTACACGGCATCAGATCATTCAAAAAGAGAACTGACGGCGTTTGTGTACTATCCGTCCGACAGCAGCGAAGGTAAGACTACATCAACGTACATGTTTCCTGAAGTCTACGAAATGTTTAATGAGCAGCCACTTATCACTGCGTTGAAGGATGTTTTCTCTATAGATATCAAGACCCAGTGTTACGACGACCTCGCTCTCTCCGGGAAGGAAAAGCGCTATCCGGTGTTATTCTATGTTTGCGGCGGGGGCGGTTCTCCAGAATGGGGTACAGTGATCTGTACAGACTTGGCAAGCATGGGATATGTTGTGGTAAGCATCGGCCATCAGAATAGCACGATGTATAAGCGTAAAGATGGGCGCCTGTTTAATGTATCAAAGGATTTTTCGGATGTCATTATGGCGTTTTCTGAAGATCCGGAGATGCTGGCGTTGGCTGGTAAGATGGAGATGCGGCCTGACGATGAAACTGCCATTGAGATGTGCCGTAACGTGCTTACACTGCCGATACTTGCCAAGGTAACAGAGTATAGTGAATTACAGGCAGAAGATGTAAGGTATGTAGCCGATTATCTTTACAAACTGGACTCTGGAGAACTGAATTCCATCTTTAAGGGCAGATTGTTGCTTGACATCGGCATGGGCATAGTCGGACATTCTTATGGAGGGCTTACGACGGCGATGGTTTGCCGGGACGACGACCGGTTCGCCTGTGGGATTGGCTTGGATAGCGGTGCGTTCGGCCTTCAGGGCAGCGACCTTAAGAAACCCTTCTTGCTACTGTTTTGTGAACCTAACTATAACATGAATGCGATAATTGGCGCTAACAATAGCATGGAAACCTATTATTTCTCTGTTGATCGTGTTGCGCATTTAGATTACTGCGACATCGTGTTTACCAGTGTTAATGAGGAACTCAGAGGCGAACGGGATGCTATGGAGATGCGAAATCTTGTTACAGACTATACGAAGAACTTTTTTGATCATTACATCCTGCAGAAGGCTGCAAGTGTGGAAAGTCTGGCATACGATGGCGTGGACTTGATCAAGAAGACCAGCAACAAGTGACATAACCGAGGGGTTGCTGATAAACGCATGTCAAAGAGCTAGCCGTACAGACACAGAGCCGATAACCCTATTACACGGTTATCGGCTCTCTCATATTTCAGGCATTGTTTTCTATTTGAAGTATCTATTTCTGTCTTAGCTTGACATCATTCCACCTAAAAAATTGCAAATGCTATTTTTAAAAATATTCATATTGAAACCTGCCATGACTATGTCCTTTCATACTTCGCTACCTGATTGCCGTCAGCCGAAATATTATGAAAATTTCTGTTCGATAAAAGTTTTAACATACCACTGCTCACGGTACAGATGTCCTTGCAGTGCTGTTCAATATAGTCCACTACTCGGCGCAGGGATAGGTTGTAATCGTTGACAGAATAAATGTCGCTTATGACTGTTTCCCCTTTGTTTTGCTGAATGAGGCACTCCAACAAAAAAAACACCGCTTATCATCTCTTTGCAGTTTGCAATAAGTTCTTCCTGCGATTCGCCCAAGGTAGGTGCGTCTATTTTAAATGGCGCAATGCCCTCTGAAAACCTCATGATCACTGGACAACGGTCATAACGAATCTGGTAGTTTAATTCCCCGGTAACGTTTACAATAGGGAATATAAGGGTTAAATGCCAAGTGAGGTGATTGGATGGAAGTCTACCGCTGCATGAACCATCCCGAGAGGGAGGCCGTCGCTCAGTGCACGCGCTGCGGAAAGCCGGTATGCGAGGAATGCCATAATCCGGAGACAGGCCACTGCCGCTATCGCTGCGGTGAGATGAACCCCGCTCCCGGTATGCCGGGACGGCCTAGGAACGTATGGGTAACCGTAATCGTCTCCATACTGGCTATCTTGGGCGGTCTTGCGCTGCTGCTGCTGACGATCTGCGGAGCCATACTGTTTTCTTATTAACGCACGTGTTCCTAGTTCCGACAAGCGCAATTTTCAAATCAGTTATTATTTCAAGGAGTGGACAGATGGAGTTTCCTGTTTATTTGTACCTAGGTTCCTGGCGGATTCATCCCCATGTGTTGTTTGAATCGCTGGCTTATTTTATCGGCTTCCGCGTGTATTTATGGACCCGCAGGCCGAGCGGCATGACCAAGCTGATGAGCCTGCAGATTCTGGCTGGAATCATCGCCGGCGCGGCCATTGGCTCCAAGCTGCTATTTTGGCTGGAGGATCCGGCTGCCACTTGGGAACAGCTGCGCCAATTCCACCTGCTATGGGGAGGCAAGACGATTGTCGGCGGTCTTCTGGGCGGATTGATCGGCGTCGAGCTGACAAAGCGCTTGGTGGGATGGAAGCATTCCACGGGCGACGATTTTGTTTACCCGCTGATGCTGGGCCTGGGACTCGGACGGATCGGCTGTTTTCTGACCGGCCTGGATGACCATACCTATGGCACGCCGACGACCTGGTTCACAGGCGTGGATTTTGGCGACGGGGTTTATCGCCATCCGACTCAGCTGTATGAGATCCTGTTCCTGATCGTGCTGGCCTTGCTGCTGCTTCCGCTGTACCGCCAAAGTCGCGGCAGATCTACTCGCGAGGGCTACGTGTCCGGGCGGATGTTTCAATGGTTTATGGCCGGGTACCTGCTGTTCCGCCTGGTGATCGACTGGATTAAACCGACGCCGCATCCTTACCTGGGACTGAACAATATCCAATTAGCCTGCATCGCGGGCCTCATCTATTATGCATGGCTGATCGGCGGCAGAAACCGGCTTCGCCGCTTCATGCCGGGTTCCCATCTTCCAAGCTGACCAAAGGAGTCTTGATTATGCCAAAAAACCGGCCTTATCTGTATCATGAACTGACGAATAGCATATGCACGACTTGTTACCGCAAAGTGGAAGCCAAGATCATCGAGGAGAACGGCATGATCTATATGCTCAAAAGATGCCTCGTTCACGGTCCGGAAAAAGTGCTGATCGCCACAGAGGCCGATTATTACCATCAGACGCGAAAGTTTATCAAGCCGTCCGAAATGCCGCTTGTCTGGAATACGCCGATCCGTTACGGCTGTCCTTATGACTGTGGGCTCTGTCCGGACCATGAGCAGCACAGCTGCCTCACGCTGCTGGAGATCACGGACCACTGCAATCTGCAGTGCCCGATCTGCTTCGCGGAGTCGTCACCGCATCGTACCTCGTACCGGTCGCTAACGCAGATCGAATTCATGCTCGACCGGATCGTGGAGAACGAGGGGGAGCCTGACATCGTTCAGATCAGCGGTGGCGAGCCGACGACGCATCCGGATTTCTTTGACATCCTGGACATGTGCAAGAGCCGTCCGATCAAGCATATTATGGTGAACACAAACGGCATCCGCATTGCCCAGGACCGCGATTTTGCGCGGAGGCTGGCCGAGTACATGCCAGGATTCGAAATTTACCTGCAATTCGACAGCTTTGAGGCGCATGTGCTGAAGGAGCTGAGAGGGGCCGACCTTCGGCGCATCCGCCAGCAAGCCATCGACCATCTGAATGAATTCAATATCTCCACGACACTGGTCGTCACGCTGAAGAAAGGCCTCAATGACGGCGAAATCGGAGATATCATTCAGTATGGACTTCAGCAAAAAGCGGTGCGCGGCGTCACCATTCAGCCGATTCAGGCTGCGGGCCGGCTGGAGGGGTATGATCCGGCAACCGACCGGCTGACCGTGAGCGAAGTGCGGCGGATGATCATCGACCAGTCCGAGGTATTTACGGATGCGGACATTCTGCCGGTTCCTTGCCACCCGGATTGCCTGGCCATGGGCTACGCCTTGAAGCTGGGCGGGGAAGTGCTGCCGTTGACACGGATGATCGACCCGGAAATCCTGCTCGAGGGCGACAGCAACACGATTGTGTTTGAGCAGGATCCGGTGATTCGCGGCAAAATGTTTGAGCTGCTGTCGACCGGCCATTCGCCGCAATCCTCTGCACTTTCCCTGAAGAGCCTGCTCTGCTGTCTGCCGCTGGCGGCCGTGCCGGAGCAGATTACCTATGACAACGTCTTCCGGGTCATTATCATGCAGTTCCTGGACGCCCATAACTTCGACGTCCGTTCCGTCAAGAAATCCTGCGTCCACATCATGCATCCTGACGGACGAATGATCCCGTTTGACACCTACAACATGTTCTACCGAGACGACAAGGAAGAGCTGCTGAAGGAGCTGAAGGAAGAGGTTGCCACCGCATGGGACCGGTAAGAAGGCTCTGATATTATGGCTCAATGGCTCCGAAACCGGAGCGGATGAGGCGATATAACACTGGAGAAGAAGATAAGCGCTTTGGATTTTTATTCATTCCTAACTACATAGGGAGGCGAGAATTGTGCAGAACAATGTTCCTGAACCTGAGAAGGTATCCCCTTATCAGTTGGATCAGAACATGAAGATCGAGAACCATGGAGCGGACGAACGGATATGGTATTCCCCCAAGAGGGGGCCGTTTCAGGTATCCGGATTTGGCTGGTTCCACACAGAACGCATATATCGTAGACTGCCTGCGGTACCGGAGGTTTACATCCGACCTGAGGTGGATGCGTTAGCGAACTGCACATCGGGCGGTCAGATCCGCTTTCGCACGAATTCGCGGAGCGTGTCGGTCCGCGTATGTTTGACCGCTGGCTCCAGTATGTACCACATGCCCCCAACGGGGGAGTGCGGCGTGGATGCGTATATCGGCGGCCCCGGCCATTGGCTGCATGCGGGAACGGCTCGTTTTCAGGCCGGTCAGGTGGAGTATGAGAGCAGCATCTTTGATTCCGAGACAAGCGCGGCACGATCATTCCTCCTGAATATGCCCTTGTACCAGGGCGTCGAAGAGATATGGATTGGACTTGAACCAGGGGCCGAGGTTTGGGCACCGGAATCCTATGATTCTTCCAAAAAAGTGATTGTATACGGAACATCCATTACGCAAGGCGGATGCGCATCACGGCCCGGCATGTCGTATACAAACATCGTAAGCCGCAGGTTTCATCTGGAGTTTATCAATTTGGGTTTCTCGGGCAACGGAAAAGGGGAGTCGGAGCTTGCGGTACTGGCGGCTCAAATTCCGGAACCCGCATGTCTCGTCATTGATTACGAGGGGAACGCCGGGAGCACTGAGTCTTATCGACAGACCTTGCCTCTATATATCGAGACCTACCGCAAGGTTCACCCGGAGGTCCCTATCATTTTGATATCCCGCATCCGCCATGGAGCCGAGTCGTTTAAACCGGAGATTCTCGAAGGGCGGCTTGCGCGGAAGAAGTTCCAGATGGATCTTATCCGGCAGCTGACCGAGGCGGGAGATCAGAACCTAACGTTTGTCGATGGATCGGATTGGTTAGGTGATGATCCCGGGGAAACGACGGTTGACGGAGTTCATCCGACGGACCTCGGCTTCAAGCTGATGGCGGACCGGCTTGAGCCTGTGCTCAGGCAAGTGATTGGCGATAGTGCATCTGCAGCAGGGCGATAAGGCAGTCAACAGGTTCAAATGTTGGCGTATGGGTGGAGTATCGTAAACGCAATGAAATCGAAATCTGTGACCATTGGGCCAGGCCAATGAGCCTTATGGCGCGGATCTATGGAATCTTTACCAAAAATGGTACAAGTCTATTATAGGTTCTAACAAATTTGTTACATCCTACTTGCGTTATGACGATAATATAGAATAATATGAAGGGGCGCGGCTTTCATAGAGGGGACCCGCGCTTTTTTGCTATCTAACTTGCCTGGACACCTTCTTATCGGAAGCCCCCCCTGTAAGAGAGTGTTATGACGCGGAAGGCCGGCATGCCTTAAGGGTTTACAGGCTTGAGATGCGCATTTTCATATTTTCCATGTATAATAGAAGAAATCATTCAAATAGGAGCTAGGAAATGAAAAAGCTAGGAAGAAACGATCTATGTCACTGCGGAAGCGGGAAAAAGTACAAAAGATGTTGTCTTGAAAAAGATGAACGCACGGTATACGGTAAAGTCATCCAGTTCCCTGGTGCGAGAGCAGAAGAGCCTAAGCTGCAGGTCGATCAATTGCGTCAGATGATTAACGACAAGCTAGGATGGATGGACTGGAACGCTGATGAGCATCGCGAGCTTGCCGAGTCTGTGTTTCCTCAGATCTGCCGGGATTATGAGCTGCAGGATGATCAGCAGCTGTTTCAAGTGTTCAGCCTCCTGATGGTCTGGAACAGCTTCTCCAGAGAAGCCAATCCGAAGTACCGTAAACAGGGCGGATATGCAAGTGCGTTGGAATATATAGTAACTTCATCGCTGAACATTTCAACAACGAAGTCCGATATCGCGAAGAAGCATGAGGTTTCCGTTGCTACGTTGACCCGCAACAGCGGTCAGATTCAAGACTTCATGGATGGCGTAGCGGCGTCCGGTGACGACGCGAACGTCGAGGATGAGGAATCCGAGAGCGAAGCGGACAAGGACTTGTCCCTGGGACACTAGCATTGCTAAAGTGAAGGATCCAATAGCATGAGTGCGGCATTTGCGCATTCGGTATCATAGCGTGACCGCTCCTATTCAAGTGGGGCGGTCATTTTGCGTTTATCCATAATCGACGTTTTCGCATGACTGCTTTCCCGATCTTGGCAGAGGCTCCGCGTGAACTTATCAGCAGCCAGCCTAATGCAATGCCGTATAGCAGATGACCTGCCAGCCAGAATAGAAGGGCAGCGAAGTCGGACAGCTCCGGTGTGTGAACCGACAAGACCGTAGTCGGATACAGGAGAAGCCCTACGGTCAAACAGACCAGGGTGACCCAGGACAAGCTTCGTCCGCGGGACCAATTCTTCTGCTTCAGAAAGACAGCCAGAGCGATGCTCAGCAGGACGGAGATGACGAGATGCAGCGCAAACTCGATAGGTTCGGAGAGCTTCATCTCCTTCAGAACGGGTACGTAATCAACGTTCAGCAGCAGTGTATAGACCTCTAACGAGGTGATGTGCTCGATCACTTTAAGGAACAGCCCGAGGAGAATGCCCGAGGCGATGCCTGCCCATACCGGCCCGTTCAGCTTCCATTTACTCCACATGAGCGATATCCTCCTTTGTTGTTCATTGTATGATACTTGTCAATCAATGGGAAATGAAATTCTCGCTTTTACAACCATGGAACGAATCGACTACGATGGGGGCAGGGAATAAATGTACATATAAAAAATAACCGGACTCATCCCCTCAATGCAGGAGAAGATGTCCGGTTATTCGTATTTAGCCTGTTATTTCACACGGCGCTTTGCAGCAGCAGGGAGCCGGGCAGTTCGATCCGGTATCCTTTGACAAGATGTTCGCCGTTAAACGTATCCGTATCATATGCCCGCTCAAAGCCAAGCCGCTCATAGAGTTTCACCGCAGAGGCCATCATGTCGGAGGTATGAAGATTCAGCGTGGTTGCGCCGAGCTGGATCGATTTGCGGGCAGCCTCTTGAATCAGAAGCGTGGCGATGCCGCGTCCCCGGGAACCCGGAGATACGGCTAGAAGGCGAATAATGGGCGAGTGAATCCCCATTTCCGGTTTTCCGTAAGCGGCCTCCGAGGAGAGGAAGAGCTGGACGCTGCCCACGATTTTCCCGTCAAGCTCGGCGACGATCCGGGCATGCGGCGCATGGCTGTACGCGGAATTCCTGATGGAATCCCGATATTCCTCCCATCGCTCCGTAGACAGATCGAAGGCATACTGCTGATAGGATTCCAGCATTATAGCAGCAACAGCCTCTCGTTCCCACTCATGAGCATCCCGTATGATCACTTCCTGCATTGAATTCATCGTTCCCACTCCTTTTTTAGTTCATTACAGTTTCAGAGGATACGGTCGTATCCTGATAAGGTGAGATTAGTATAGCAGCTTATTCCCATTAAACACATTGGAAAACAAAATTATTAATGCTGTCATTAAAAAAATCTATATGCATATTTGGATTGACAATAATTTGCCAACTGCCTAAGATAAGGATAATTTATAAGGAAATTGCGGTCCTAAAACCATCTATATTCATTGGAATAGTGAGTATAATGATGTCCGGAGGTGTTAGTTTGAACATCGAAAATATCGAGGCCTTTGTCTACATCAATCATTACGGCAGCTTCAATAAGGCGGCAGACGTCCTGTTTCTGTCCCAGCCGACGGTGACCGCACGCATCCAGTCACTAGAGAGAGAGCTCGACTGCAGGCTGTTCGACCGTTTGGGTAAACAGATTCATCTGACCGACAAAGGCAAACAATTCCTCCCCTATGCCCAGCAGATCCTCCAAACCTTTCAAAAAGGAAAGCACCATCTTCAATCGAAAGCTTCCATGCCCAATGAGCTCAGAATCGGAAGCACCGTTTCGGTATCCAATTACTTAATGCCTTATCTGCTTATGGTGCTCAACCGCCGGTTTCCCGAGATGAACTTCAAGTTGACAACAGGTCCGACGGAAGAGCTGGCCGGCAAGCTCTCGTCCAAGGATATCGATCTGGCTTTCGTCCGCAAGCTGATGAATCCGGCGTTTCAATCCTATCCCTTTTTCGAGGACCCCATCCGCTTGTATGTATATAAGGATCATCCGCTCGCTGCTGCCGGGAGAGCCTCCATTCGGGATATCCGGCGCGAGACGCTGGTCTTCTTCGAGTGCGGTTCATTGGACTGGTTGCGGATTCAACGGGTATTCGAGAGTCTGGAACAGCCGCCGAACATCGTGTTTCAGGTGGATAATTCCGAGACGGCGAAGAAGCTCGTGCTGGGGCGGGCGGGGATCTGCTTTCTACCGGGCCTTTGCGCTCAGCAGGAGGTAGCCGAGGGAAGCCTGATTCCCGTGGATATAGCCGAAACGGCAGGCATTTCCCTGCAAACCCATCTCATCTCCTTGAACGGACAGAATAATGAGTTTCTGGATTCTTTGCTGGAGCTCGGTCGGGAATTGTCCTATTGATGATTTGCATGGATGAATAGAAAAACTCTATTAGACGCGTTCCCCAAATCGCGGTAAAGTTAGTGACAACATAATTCTTACTAAATCTATAGGAATTATTTATTTGTGGATGGGGACAAGATCGAAAGGGGATGAGGTCGTGAAGAAATCAATCGTAGCAGCTGTTGTCATCGCATTGGCAGGGGTGATCGTCGGATGCGGAGCAGACACGAAGAGCGGAGAAGCGAAGAAGGACAGCAAGGTGAACGCAGCGGAAGGAAAAGTAACGAAGGTTGTTGTCGGCACGGGCACGGCCTTCCCGAGAATTTGCTTTATTGACGAGAATGGTAAGCTGACCGGCTTTGACGTTGAGCTGGTGCGGGAGATCGATAAACGTTTGCCGGAATATGAGTTCGAGCTGCAGACCCAGGAGTTCTCCAATCTGCTGCTGAGCCTGGAAACGAGGAAAATTGATTTTGTAGCTCACCAGATGGAGAAGAATCCGGAGCGAACGGAAAAGTACCTGTTCAATAAAGAGCCGTACGCCCATTGGCGAAATAAAATCATCGTCTCTAAGGAGAACGACTCCATTCAATCGCTGGATGATTTGAAGGGGAAAAAGGTGCTGACCGGTGCAACCAGTGCGGCTGCACAGATTCTGGAAAACTACAACAAGAACAATAACGATGCGATCGATATTGTCTATCAGAACGGTGCGGCGAATGATACCGTAAGCCAGATTACGACAGGCCGGGTGGTTGCAACCGTTGGGGCGGACTTTACGCTGCCGCTGATCGATCCGCAAGGAAAGCTGAAAACAACGGGTGATCACCTGTCGGAGGCCGATATTCTGTTCGTATTCCGCAAAGACGACCCGGACAGCCAGAAGCTGTCGGATGCGGTTGACGATGCGATCAGGGAGCTTAAATCGGATGGAACGCTGACTAAGCTGAGCAAGGAATGGCTGGGAGACGACTTTACGTCGTCGAATCCATGATGAGATAACCATGCAAGAAGGGAGAAGGATTCATGGGTGCACCGTTCGATTTCTCGTATGTGCTTAGCTTTTTGCCTAAACTCTTGTCGACCTTAGGCGTCACGCTGCTGATCGTGGCAGGCTCTCTGCTGGTGGGGATCGTTGTCGGATTTCTGGTTGCCCTTCCCCGCCTGTACCGGATTCCGGTGCTGAACGCGTTTGCCAAGGTGTACATTTCGTTCTTCAGGGGAACGCCGATCCTGATCCAGCTCTTCTTGTTCTATTATGGTCTGCCGGAGATCCTGAAGCTTGTTCATATCGACATGTCCCGGGCGCCTGTCATGGTATTCGTGATCTTGACCTACGGGCTTCATACCGGAGCCTTCATGTCGGAGATGATCCGGGCCTCGGTAACGGCGGTGGACAGAGGTCAGGTAGAGGCGGCGTATGCCATGGGGATGAAAGGACATCAAGCCTTCCTTCGGATCGTCCTCCCCCAGGCGCTCGCGATCGCCGTTCCAGTATTTTCGAATATGGTGATTGCCCTGCTGAAAGATACTTCACTGGCGTTCACCCTCGGGCTTATGGAGATGACGGGAAAAGCGCAAACTCTAGGCAATATCACCCAGCATTTTATCGAGGCCTATCTGGCGCTGGCTTTCATCTATCTTGTCATCAGCTTTACGCTGGAGAAACTGCTGCTGCGTGCGGAATGGCGTCTGATGCGCCATGAGGTACCGGAGTCGGCAGCCCGTGAAAGATTCCGTATGCAAAAGAAAGGGGCCTACCGCCGCATCATCGCCGGAATGAGACCTGATAAAGGAGGAGCGGAGCTGTGAAAATCGATCCATCCTTCATATGGACGGCATTCGTAAACTTGCTGTCCGCGATCCCGACAACACTGTTGATCACCGCCGTATCGGTTACGGCAGGATTTATGATCGGGCTGATCGCGGCGTTTGTCAGGATCTATAACGTGCCGGTGCTCAGCCAGATCGCTGCAGCCTACGTGACCTTTATCCGGGGTACTCCCATGCTGACGCATCTGCTGCTGATCTATTTCGGGCTGCCGGTGCTGGTGGATGCGCTGTCCGCACAGATGGGCTGGGGCTTTAAGTCATCCTCCATTCCGATGATCTGGTTCGCGTTCCTATCGTTCTCGATTACGGCAGGCGCCTATATGTCGGAAGTGATCCGCTCGGGCCTGCTCGCGGTAAACCGGGGGCAGCTGGAGGCAGCTTATTCAATCGGCATGACGACGTGGCAGGCGCTGCGCAGGATCGTATTCCCCCAAGCCTTGGCCGTCAGCCTACCAAACCTGTCCAATTCGGTCATCGGCATGCTTCACGGCTCGACCTTGGCATTTACCGTGTCGGTTGTGGACATTAACGCGCAGGCACAGATCGTGGCATCGACCAATTGGAAGTTCTTCGAATCCTACCTGGCCGCGGCAGCTATTTTCTGGGGGCTTACACTCCTCATCGAAAGACTGACCGTAGTCATCGAGAAACGAATCAATCTCTACAATCGGGGGGGCGTCGCATGATTCAACTGACCGATATTTCAAAGTCCTACGGCAAGAACGCGGTGCTGAAATCGATTGATCTGACGGTAAACAAAGGGGAAGTGGTGGTGATCCTGGGGCCGAGCGGTTCGGGCAAAACCACGCTGCTGCGCTGCGTGAATTATCTCGAGAAGCCGAATGGCGGCGAGATTGCCATCGGTGATTACCGCCTCGATTGCAAGCGGGCCACGAAGAAGGAAATTCATGACCTCCGCCAGCGATCAGCCATGGTGTTTCAGCAGTACAATCTGTTCAAACACAAGACCGCGATCGAGAACGTGATGGAAGGCCTGGTCGTCGTCAAAAAAATGCCGAAGGCCGAGGCGAGGGAGAGAAGTATCGCCCTGCTCGAAAAGGTCGGTCTGGCCGATAAGCTGGATGCCTATCCGAGTCAGCTCTCGGGCGGGCAGCAGCAGCGGGTGGGCATTGCCAGGGCATTGGCCCTGGAGCCGGAGGTGATCCTGTTCGATGAGCCGACGTCGGCGCTCGACCCGGAGCTGGTGGGCGAGGTGCTTGCGGTGATTCGCAAAATCGCGAAGGAAGGGATCACCATGATCGTGGTGACGCATGAGATGGGCTTCGCGAGGGATGTGGCGAATCACGTCGTGTTCATGGACGAAGGCGTGATTGTGGAGCAGGGGACTCCGTCCGAGCTGTTCCATCATCCGCGGGAAGAACGAACCAAGCAGTTCCTGAAGCGGATCACGCCTGAGCTTAACTACAGCATTTAGGAGGTCAACCAATATGGGGATTACGATAAGCGTGCTTGACCAAAGTCCAATATATCCGGGCGAAACGGCAGCGGAGGCGTTCACGCATACCGTGCAGCTTGCTCAAAAGTCAGAGGAGCTCGGCTTCCGGCGCTTCTGGGTATCCGAGCACCACGATTCGGACCAAGTAGCAGGCTCTTCGCCGGAAGTGCTCATTTCTTACCTGTTAGCTAAAACCCAAACCATTCGCGTGGGATCCGGCGGCGTCATGCTGCAGCATTACAGTCCTTATAAGGTAGCGGAGAATTTCAACGTGCTGGCCGCACTCGCGCCGGGACGCGTGGATCTGGGCATCGGGCGCGCGCCTGGCGGGTTGCCGCGCAGCACGCAGGCGCTGCAGCGGGGCGTGCAGGAGCAGGAGTCGTTAACCGATAAGATCGTCGAGCTTAGCCAATTTGTGCATAACACGCTGGAAGAGGATCATCCGCTCGTCGGGCTGCGTGCCGCTCCGCTGCCGGAGACCGCCCCCGAGCTGTACGTGCTGGGGGCCAGCGCAGGCAGCGCGGAAATTACGGCCGGACTCGGCCTGCCCTATGTGTTCTCCCTCTTCATCAACGGGGAGGAATCCGCGGCGTTGGAAGCCATTCGTGTTTACCGAAGCACGTTTGACTACTCCCATGGCAGGGAACCGAAAATTCTTGTTGCACTGTCCGTAATCGTGGCTGATACGGAGGCGGAAGCGGCGGAGCTGGCAGGGGCGCTGAAGCTGGTGAAGATTCATTTGGCCAGCGGCCGGACGCTGGCACTGGGGACAAGGGAACAGGCCGAAGAATTCGGACGCCAGGCAGGTGAGCCGTACACGATCGAGGAACAGGAGCCGTTCATCACCAAAGGTACGAAGGAGACCGTGCGTGAACAGCTGCTCCGGCTTCAACAGGCTTCGGGCGTTGATGAAATCATCGTCACCAGTAATATCCAGCCCTTTGCCAAGCGAATCCGCTCATTCGAGCTGCTGAGCGAGGCGTTGGCTGAGGTTCCTGCCGAAGCGTAATGGAATCGGTCATAGGTACGTGACTATTTAGGAGGTTTTACGAATGCCAAGCCATGTTTTATCCACGGATATAGACATCCATCGATTTATTGAGATCCGGCGCCATCTGCACCGGTACCCGGAGCTGTCGAACGAGGAGTTCGAAACGACGCGGCTGATTATGGGCTGGCTCGAGGAAGCCGGGATACGGGTCACGGAGTTTCCGCTCGCCACAGGCGTAATCGCCGAGGTCGGTGGACTTCAAGAGGGGCCGATCATTGCGCTGCGGGCGGATATCGACGCTCTGCCGGTCCAGGAAGAGACAGGGCTTCCGTATGCCTCGACGATTCCCGGTAAAATGCATGCCTGCGGGCACGATTTTCACACCGCTGCCCTAATCGGGACGGCGTATGCCCTGAAGAAGCGGGAGCAGGAGCTGAAAGGAACAGTGCGGCTGATCTTTCAGCCGGCCGAGGAGAAAGCCAAGGGAGCGAGGCAGGTCATCGACAGCGGGGCACTCGAAGGCGTGCAGGCGATCTTCGGCATGCATAACAAGCCGGACCTGCCTGTCGGGACCATCGGCATTAAGGAGGGCCCGCTGATGGCCGCCGCCGACGGCTTCGTGGTTGAAGTGGCGGGCAAGGGGTCCCATGCGGCCGTGCCGGAAGCGGGCCTTGACCCGATCGTGACCGCATCGCATATCATTACGGCGCTCCAGTCGATCATAAGCCGGAATGTGAGCCCTCTGAAGAGCGCCGTCATCAGTGTCACGAAGCTGCACAGCGGGACCGCCTGGAATGTGATCCCGGATAAAGCGCTGCTGGAAGGGACCATACGCACCTTCGATGACGACGTCAGACTGCAGGTGCTTGAACGATTCGGCCAGGTGGTTCAAGGCGTAGCCGCAGCTTTCGGAACGACGGCTGCCGTACGCTGGATCGAGGGACCGCCGCTGGTCCATAATGACCGCAAGCTGGCGGAGCTCGGTTATGTCGCTGCTGCCGAAGCGGGATATGAGGCGGTGATACCGGTTCCTTCGCCGGCCGGTGAGGATTTTGCGGTGTACCAGCGTGAGGTTCCCGGGTTGTTTGTTTTCATGGGGACGGCAGGCACGCAGGAGTGGCACCATCCGGCGTTTGATCTGGATGAGCGGGCGATTCAGGTCAGCATCGATTTCTTCACGAGGCTGGCGGAGCGGGCACTTAGGCATTACAACTCCGGCGGGGAGACTTCGCTATTGTTATCACCATCACCATCGCCATCGCCTTAAGGAGTTCCTTCTGTCGCTGTCATTCGAAAGGAAGCATCGATTCATGTTTCAAGCATTATCGTTATGAGGCCCCGAACATGAACCGCAGCGCGATGTGAAGGGCAGCTTCTTGTTGTTGTTTATATCGGGAGAGTCATTATCGAGTTTGTATTGGAGGAGATCGAATGAGTGAGTTCCCTATCGAAGCCTTTGTTAATACGCATGATCAGCTGCTGGCCGCCGTTGCTGGCCTTAGTGAGGATCAACTCCAATGGAAGCAGGCACCGCATATATGGAGCGTACAGGAGGTGCTCTCCCATCTGGTGGATCACAGCATCGTGATCTCGTTCCGGATTCGGGACATTCTGGCCGGGACAACGGTCCAACTGCCTGCGTTCAATCAGGATGCCTGGGTCAACGGCCAATATTCGAACGAAGGCAGAGCCGCGGATATTTTGGAAGCATTCCGGGCGCTGCTGCACTACAACAGCTTGCTGCTTCGCCGCTTGAGCGCAGCCGATACGATCAAAACCGGCATCAATTTCAAAGGGGAGACCGTCAGCGTTTCGGATATCGTCAGCGGGTTTACCCGCCACGTACAGAATCATCTCGGACAGATCGAACGCATTAAACTGGCTGCAGCTCCCGTGTGAGCAGATGACGCTAAGATCGATAAGGAGGAATGGAATATGGCAAAGCAAAGACTATTGAAATTAGGGGCGCTCCTACACGGCGTGGGCGGAGGAACCTCCATGTGGCGGCATCCGGATGCGCAGCCTGACGCAAGCGTTAATTTTGAGCTGTATAAGCAGTGGGTTCTAAAAGCCGAGGAAGGCAAATTCGATCTGATCTTCATTGCGGACGGCTTGTATATCAACGAAAAATCGATCCCGCATTTTCTGAACCGCTTTGAGCCGATCACCATACTGAGCGCCCTGGCTGCCGTCAGCCAAAACATCGGTCTTGTCGGTACGTTATCCACCTCGTACAGCGAGCCGTTCACCGTGGCCCGTCAGTTCGCGTCGCTCGACAAGATCAGCAACGGACGCGCAGGCTGGAACATCGTCACCTCTCCGCTGGAGGGCTCAGCCCTGAATTACGGCAAGAAGGAGCATCCGGAGCACGATAAGCGATACCGGATTGCAACGGAGTATTTGGAGGTTGCCCGGGGATTATGGGATTCCTGGGAGGATGATGCCTTCGTGCGGAATAAGGAGACGGGCGTCTTTTTCGATCCCGAGAAAATGCACACGCTGAATCACGAAGGCGAGTTCTTCTCCGTGAAGGGGCCGCTGAACATCGCCCGTTCCAAGCAGGGACAGCCGGTCATCTTTCAAGCGGGATCGTCCGAGGTCGGCAAGAACTATGCCTCAAAGGAAGCTGATGCGGTATTCACCGGTCATGAGTCTGTGGAGGATGCGGCAGCCTTTTATCAGGACGTGAAGTCGCGGGCGGCTGGTTTCGGCCGGAATCCGGATGAAGTGCTGATCTTTCCCGGCATCAGCCCGATTATCGGCAGCACGGCCGAAGAGGCCGAGCGCAAATATGAGGAGATAGCCAGTCTGGTGACCATCGAGAATGCCCTGGATTATCTCGGCCGCTTCTTCGAGCATCACGATTTCTCGCAGTATCCGCTGGATGAGCCGTTCCCTGAGCTGGGCGACCTGGGCAAGAACAGCTTCCAAAGCGGTACCGACAAAATCAAAAGGGACGCTAAAGAGAAGGGGCTGACGCTCCGGCAAGTGGCACTGCAGTCGGCCACGCCTCGCGGCGGGTTTATCGGCACGCCGGAGCAGGTGGCAGACAAGATCCAGGCTTGGTTCGAAGCAGGCGCAGCCGACGGCTTCATGATTACTGCGGCGGTGCCGAACGGTCTGGAGGATTTTGTGGACCATGTCGTCCCGCTTCTGCAGGAGAGAGGCATCTACAGAACCGAGTACGAGAGCGACACGCTGCGCGGCAATTTGGGATTGCCGGTGCCCGAGAACCGGTACAGCAAGGATCAGGCAGTTGCTGTCCGTTCCTAATAGGGAGCGGTGGGATTGACGGCGGTTGTGGAACTGGATCAGATGATGGAGTTTGCTGGGGAGCTTTGTGGAGAGCTCTCCCCAATCAGGCGGGATCTCCATCAACATCCCGAGCTATTGTACGATGTTTCCCGTACCTCGAAGCTGTTGGCAGATCTCATGGAGTCGTGGGGGATTGAGGTCAGGCGGAAGGTGGGCAAACATTTCGGGATGGGGGTCATCGGCACGTTTCAAGGAACGGCAGGCAGCGCCATCAATGTCATCGCTGCGCAAAGCGAGCTTGTGGGAACCTTCCGGACGTTTCAGAAGGATACCGTGGCGGTGATTACGGAGGGCTTAAGGCGTCTGGCCGCGTCCATTGCGGACCAAGCAGGCGGCAGCTATAAGCTGGAGCTTCGTGAAGGGATGGCAGTGGTCAACGACGGAGCCGCGCTGCGTCGTATGAAGCAAGCCGCAGGGCAAGTGCTGGGCAAGGAAAAGGTATATGTGCTCCATCCACCCAGCCTGACTGGCGAGGATTTCGGTTGGTACCTGGATCAGGTCCCGGGCGCTTTTGGATTCATCGGCTGCGGGAATCCGGATCGGGGGATCGTGCATGCGATTCACCAGCCCCGATTCGATCTGGATGAAGATGTCCTGGTGCATGGGACTCGAATATGGGTGCGCCTAGCCCTACATGACGTTTACGAATAAGGAGGAAAACCAATGACGAAAATCGCTTTTATAGCAGGAAGCCCGACGCAAGGGTCCCGTTTGTTCGGATTAACGCAATATGTAGAGGATCGCCTGATCATTGCTGGCTACGAGATCGACTTCATCTCGGCAGCGGATCTACCGGCTGAGGATTTGCTGCGGGCCGATTTCAATAGTCCGGCTATCAAGCAGGCCATAGCGGCGGTTGAAGGAGCCGCTGCCGTAATCATTGCCAGCCCGGTGTATAAAGCTTCTTATTCAGGGGCGTTGAAAACGATTTTGGATCTTCTTCCCCAAAAAGGTTTCCAAGGCAAAGTCGTGCTCCCGCTATTCATTGGCGGCACCATCGCGCATTTGCTCGCGGTGGATTATGCGTTGAAGCCAGTAATATCCGCACTCGGAGGAACCAATATTCTCAACGGGGTGTTTGCCGTAGATCAGTGGATCACCTGCCTCGAACTGGGCGGTTACGACATCACGGAGCAACTGAGAGAACGCCTGGATGACGCGCTAAACGAGCTGCAATCAGAGCTGGCCCGATATTCGGCTGTGCCGTCGGAGCGGCAGGGGCAGGCGGTCTGACGCCTAATTTTCCAAGACAAACGGCGATCTTGAGATGCAGCAGCCACGATCCGAATCCGTGGATCGTGGTTTTTGCGCTGCCATGATTACTGAGGGGTAAGGGCTCTAATAGAGAATCAAGAAGCGAGGAAAGAACTTCTCTATATGGTCTTGTAGAAGAGAATGCTGGGTGATAGAGTAATCAACAACTTAATTCCGTCTATACTCATTGGAAAGATGAAGTCAGAGTGTGGCTGTGGATTTTCAGCAGCGGCACTTCCGGAGAAATCGCTGAGTGGCTGCATCGGATGGTTTACACACGGAGCATCGATGATGTGTTTCTGAGGGCAAGCGGGCTGGTGGCATTGGCCATCCCTTTGGCTCTTCTCCTTCGGCGAAGACGGCGGGTGGAGACGCCGGCAGCTCATCCATGTCAGAGTCGACGGCTTAGCATGTAACCGAGTCTTGTTTAGAAATTGTATAGTTCGGTCCTATACTCTAGTTCTATAGACTTATACAGCTGGAGTGATAGGATGACAGACGAGTATTTTGATGAAATGCGAAAATACGGCCACGAGGATGAGATGCGGTACCGAATGTTGATGCGAGGGGTAAAGAACCTGCTGGAACAACGGAAGCGTGAAAAGTCCAAACTGTTCAAAGGACTTCCGCTTCGACAAAGGAATAAAGCCCCGCGTATAGGTAAATGGTCATAGGTTGTCGTTAACAGAACCGTCAGTGGAACAGCATGTGAGCAATGGAAGACAAAACTTATGTTTATGGCGTTTATTACAAATACAAAGGCTACCCTCATGGTTTTGGGGTGGTCTTCTTTGTGTGTCCTCTTCATGTCTCCTCTTCATGTCTCTCTTCATGTCTCTCTCCATGTCTCTCTCCATGTCTCACTGCATGGGGGTCTTTTGTCTCTTCGCGTCAAGCCCACATAAAAAAGGCCGGCTCCCACCGCTTGAATGCGAAAGGGAGTCGGCTTGATTGCAATTTATGCTACACGGGTGCCAGCTCAGGAGCTGGAGTCGGCGTTGTTGGTTGTTTGGGTTCCGCTGGTTCCGGCTTGACGGCTAAAGGCCGGCGTATGCCCTTCCCGCGCGGGACGCACATCGGGGTTCCGTACAGCGGGTCCGGAATAATCTCGCACGGCAGCTGGAACACGGTCTGCATCAGCTCGGAATCGATGATATCTCCCGGTTTGCCCTTTGCCTTGATGCTTCCGTCGCGAATAGCAACGATATGATCGGCATAACGGCAGGCCAGATTGATATCATGCAGCACCATGACGATGGTCCGTTGTTCTTGAACATTTAATTCATACAGCAGATCCAGCACTTCGATCTGGTGCGTCAAATCCAGATAGGTGGTCGGTTCATCAAGCAGAATGATTGGCGTTTCTTGTGCCAGCGTCATCGCAATCCAGGCCCGCTGGCGCTGACCGCCGGATAGCGAGTCAACCGTACGGTCAGCCAGTTCGGTCAAACCTGTGGAGGTCAGCGCCGCTTTGACTGCTTCCTCATCCTCGCGTGACCATTGACGGAGCCAGCTCTGGTACGGATAGCGTCCTTGCTTTACCAGCTGCATCACCGTTAATCCTTCCGGGGCGGTAGGCCCTTGAGGCAAAATGGCGAGCTTACGCGCCACGTCCTTGGTGGACAAGCCTGCGATGTCGGCCCCGTTCAGTACAACCGAGCCGCGCTGCGGTTTCAGCAGCCTGGCCATGGAGCGCAGCAAAGTGGACTTGCCGCAGCCGTTGCTGCCGATAAACACGGTGATTTTACCTATAGGCACAGTTAAATCCAGATTTTCGAATATAAAGTCTCCCCCATAGGACAGACCCAATCCCTTTGCTTCCAGCGTATTCATGACGCCAGCTCCTTTCGGTTCTAGAATCGATTGCGGTTACGATACAGCAAGTAGAGGAAGAACGGCGCGCCGATTGCGGCGGTGAATACGCCTGCCGGAACGTCGCGCGGCAGAAATGCCGTCCGAGCTACCAAGTCCGCGACAAGGAGCAGAATCGCACCGATCAGTGCGCTTACCGGCAGGACGCTCCCGAAGGAGGGACCCACCAGCCTGCGGGCCATATGCGGTGCCATCAGACCGATGAAGGCGATGGCGCCGCCGATCGAGATGGCTGCTCCGGCCAGAGCGACGCTGAGTCCGATTAGGATCAGGCGCTGTTTCTGAACCTGGGCGCCCGTGCTGCTGGCAACGTCGTCGCCCAAGGCTTGGATGTTCACATTGCGGGCCTGCAGCCAGGTAAGCGGTAGAAGTACAGCTATCCAAGGCAGCAGGGTCAAAACGTCCTTATCCCATGACATGCCGTAAATGCTGCCTGCCATGAAAGTAAGGGAGCGGTCGGCCAACTGCAGCGGTCCGGATATGATCAGCATATAGGAGATCGATTTGATTGCAGCCGATACTCCGATTCCGATCAAGACTAGCCGCAGCGGCGATACGCCATTTTTCCAAGCAAGCACGTACAGCAGTCCGGTTATGAAAAAAGCACCAAGGATGGCGAATAGCGGCATCCAATGGATCGATACGGTGCCTGTGAATATGAAGATGAAGAGAACCGCTCCAAGTGATGCTCCCTCCGTTATACCGATGACGTCGGGGGAGGCCAGGGGGTTGCGGATGACGCCCTGCAGAATAGCCCCCGCCACGGCGAGAGCGGCGCCGATCAGCACGGCGATAATAATTCGGGGCAGCCTTAGCTGCATAACGATAACCTGCTCCATGGGCGGAGCGTTACCGAACAATGCCTTCATGACATGAAGCGGCGAAACAAACTGGCTTCCTGTGCCTGTGCTAATAATCATGGCGGCGATGCAAAGCACGAATAGGATCAGACATACCCATAGTGTTCTTCTCTCCAGCATAAACGATACTTTAGCGTTCCTGGAGCGGAATATGCGGTGTTTATTCATTGTGCTCGTCTTCCTTTCCTGGCTATGTACACGAAGAACGGCACACCAATGATTGCGGTCATCACGCCGACCGGGACTTCCTTCGGCATGGCAATATATCGGGAGCCGAGATCGGCCGTCACCAGCAGAAGTGCACCGAGCACCGCGCTGTAAGGCAGAATCCAGCGATAATCATTTCCTATTAAATGCCGAACGATATGCGGGATGATAATCCCGACGAATGCGATGGGGCCCGCAGCGGCAACGGAACCTCCGGCCAGCAAAATAACAGCCGCTGCCGCTAACAACTTGATGAGGGCTGTTTTTTGCCCGAGGCTCTGGGCGATGTCATCACCCATGGAGAGGGCGTTCAGATGGCGGCCCAGCAGGAGTGCAACCAGCATGCCGACGGTCATATACGGCCACACGGCTGCAAGTTGGTTCAAATCGCGTCCGGCTACCGAGCCGACAAGCCATACCAGCACCTGATCGAACATTTTGCCGTCAGAGAGCATGAATCCCTGCGTTAAGGAATGGAAGAAGGCGGCTATGGAGGCACCCGCGAGGGTGATTTTTACTGGCGTCATGCCGTCCCTGCCGATGCTGCCTAGGAAAAACACGATACCGCCGCTTACCGCGGCTCCGATCAGCGCGACCCAGGTAAGAGATTGGAGTCCACTTATACCCAGCCAACCCGCTGACATAATAATGAAGAAGGCTGCACCGGAGTTCACGCCCAGCGTGCTGGGTGATGCAATCGGATTGCGCGTGATGACCTGCATGAGAGCACCCGCAACAGCTAGGCTTGCTCCTACAGCAAGTGCAATGAGCGCCCGGGGCAGTCTTGCTGTGAGAATGATCAGATGCTCGTTGCTCCCGTTGAAGTGAGTGAACGATTCCAATACCTGATGAAGAGGTACGTTTGTTACTCCGAATGCGATGCTGCCCATGACGGCAGCAGCCAGCGCCAATAGCGATATGAATAGTCCGAATACGCGCATATATGCTCACTTTCTTAAGTCCATGAATAAATTAAGTTCATATGAATTTTAGGTGAAGGGACCCCATCTGTCAATGAGCTTGATAATCATTCTCATAAATATCTTGATATTTTTCAGGAAACCCTTTATAGTTTTGAATCAGTGATTGATAATGATTTTCAAGTAGAAGGATATGACACAAGGGGGATTCAGATAGGAATGGGAAAAGGAATGGCAAATAAACCAACGAGAGGCCTCAAGTTTAGCTTGCTGGCTCTCATTATGATCGTGATTCTTGCCGGTTGTGGAGCAAGCCCAGCGAAAGAAAATACAAACAATACCGGCGGCGACACGACGAATAATGCAAGTGGTAACAATGGTAGCGCAGCAAGCGGATCCTATGAAGTTACACATGCGATGGGTACGGAAACAATCAAGGGAACCCCTCAAAAAGTGGTGGTTCTCACGAACGAAGGAACCGAGGCGCTTCTCGCATTGGGCGTGAAGCCAGTAGGCGCTGTTAGATCCTGGACAGGTGACCCATGGTATCCACATATTAAAGACCAGATGGAAGGCGTTACCGTTGTCGGGGAAGAGAGTCAGCCGAACATCGAACTGATCGCGGGCCTGCAGCCAGACCTGATTATCGGCAACAAGATGCGTCAGGAGAAAGTATACGAGCAATTGAAGGCGATCGCGCCGACCGTTTTTGCCGAGGATCTTCGCGGCGAGTGGCAGAACAATTTTGAACTGTATGCCAAGGCGCTGAACAAGGTATCCGAAGGCGAGGAGCTATTGGCTGCATACGACAAGCGGATTCAGGATTTCAAAGAGAAGGCCGGAAGCAAGCTGGACGAGACCGTTTCCGTGGTCCGTTTCATGGCTGGCAAGACGCGCGTGTACCATACCAATACGTTCTCGGGCGTTATTTTCGATAAAATCGGCATCGCCCGCAACGACATGACCAAGAACGCCAAGGACGATTTCGTTGACGAGATCACGAAGGAACGTTTGCCTGAGGCAGATGCCGACAGACTCTTCTACTTCACTTATGAAACCGGGGATGGCGGCGCCAACCAAACCGAGCAGGAATGGATCAACGATCCATTATGGAAAAATCTGAACGTTGTCAAGAACGGCCAAGCCCACAAAGTGGATGATGCAATCTGGAATACAGCAGGCGGCATCCTGGCGGCCAATCTGATGATTGACCAGCTGCAGGAGTTTTACGGCATTCAGTAATGAATGAAGACGAATGCTACAGGGTAGTATTATCGTATAGCAGATGATGCAAGGAAAAAGCTAAAAAAGGAGGCATCCCAAAAGATCTCAGATCTTGAGGGACGCCTCCTTTTTTAGCATCACAGCATCGCCAGTACTGCCGCTATAAGGCATGCCACACCGCACGCCAGCACAGCTTAACCAAGTCCCCTACTTCGTGCCGCTGCCCCTGACTGTTATCGGACTCCAGATCCCTTATTTCTCAAATTGCCCCCGATTTTTAAATCTAACGGACACAGGATCCCTTATTACCACAATTACCGGCCCATTTGCCATCATATTCTATGAATAGCGTACCTGGTGTCCGATAACTATCCAAAATCACACCTACTCAGCCAAATAACGTATCCTCAGTCCGTTACGCTCGAGGAGTAGCACCAAGTCCAGTAGATCATCAGTAGCCAAGACCAGCAGTAGCCAAGACCAGTAGTAGCACCAAGCCAGCAGCAGCACCAATACCAGTAGTAGCACCAAGATCAGTAGTAGCACCAAGATCAGTAGTAGCCAAGACCAGCAAGTAGCACCAAGCCAGCAGGTAGCAACAAGATCAATAGTAGCACTCAGACCAGCAGTAGCGATAAGACCACCTGTCAACGGACTCCAGATCCCGTATTTCTCAAATTGCCCCCGATTTTTAAATCTAACGGACACAGGATCCCTTATTACCACAATAAACTGCCTATTTGCCTTCATATTCTATGAATAACGTATCTGGTGTCCGTTAACTCTCAAAAATCACATCTACTCAGCCAAATAACGTATCCTCAGTCCGTTACGCTCGAGGAGTAGTACCAAGTCAGTAGATCATCAGTAGCCAAGACCTGTAGTAGCATCAAGCCAACAGCAGCACCAATACCAGTAGTAGCACCAATACCAGTAGTAGCACCAAGATCAGTAGTAGCCAAGATCAGCAGTAGCAACAAGAACAGTAGTAGCACCAAGACGGCAGGTAGCAACAAGATCAGTATTAGCACTCAGACCAGCAGTAGCGACAAGAGCACCTGTCAACGGACTCCAGATCCCTTATTTCTCAAATTGCCCCCGATTTTTAAATCTAACGGACACAGGATCCCTTATTACCACAATTACCGGCCCATTTGCCATCATATTCTATGAATAGCGTACCTGGTGTCCGATAACTATCCAAAATCACACCTACTCAGCCAAATAACGTATCCTCAATCCGTTACGCTCAAGGAGTAGCACGAAGTCCAGTAGATCATCAGTAGCCAAGATCAGCAGTAGCAACAAGGCCAGCGTTAGCACCAAGATTAGCAGTCGCACCAAGACTAGCAGTAGCACCAAGAACCAGTAGCACCAAGGACCAGTAAGCACCAAGACCAGCAGCAGCCTCAGCTATACACGCTGCGTTACCCCGGTTTCTACCTCTAAACCATAGCTACTCTGAGTTCCCGCCGGCCCCTACATCGATTATAATGCCAGCCATCCATGCATACCCCTGGACACCGAATATTCATCTGGGCCCTCCCTGTAATGACGCTTTTGCTTCGCTTCCACCTTTTTACGAAATCTTTACCACAATCTCCGCACCGGCAACATAGGTCATCGCTTTGATGTATTCCGGGTCTTGGGCACGCTGTTCCACTTCTTCCGGAGTGAGGTCCTCCATTCGTGTTTGTACCCACCATATGTTGCCGAACGGGTCCCGTACCCGTCCCACCTTGTCACCGAAGAACAAGCTCGTTGGCTCCGTCACCGAGACGGCTCCTGCGGCCAGCGCTTGCTGATACACATCTTCGCAATCCTCAACATATAGTCGGAGGTATGCCGGGCTATCCGGCCATTCCGGTTTAGCGTCAAACATCATGACGACGGCATCCCCGATTCGGACCTCGGCATGGCCGATGATACCATCACCAACATAGACGCGCGCTAACTCTTCAGCTCGAAAAGCCCGCTGCAGGAAATCGATCAGCGCTGCGGAGTTTCTTGAGATGATCCACGGCGTTACGGACGTGTAGCCTTGCGGAATGGGCTTAACGTCTTTCGGTTGGTTTGGTTGGTTCGTCATAAATACGCTCGCTCCTTTAAACTTCATTTATTTGCATAACGCTTATGTACTCATTATGTTGGGGAATACATGACAGCCGAGCGTCAGTGTTCCCGTAACAAGTTTTGGCCGCCGGCGTTTTTTGCGAATGACCTCCGCCACCGTACATCATCCTAATCCCCACTCATGGGAAAGCTTCGAGCGTGGGGCTCCGCCCACGAACAGTTAACATTTGACAGCATCCATAAACCTATGTACAGTATTAGACAAAAGAATAGGAAGTCCACTAGGGGAGCCGTTGGCGGCTGAGACAAGAGCGTATCTTGGACCCTTTGAACCTGATCTAGTTCGTACTAGCGTAGGAAAGTGGAGCCTTCGTATATGAGGTCTCGGTGCGTGTTTTGGCGCACTGGGGCTTGTTGACGAAGCCGCTCCAGTTTTCGGGGGCGGCTTTTTAGCGTTGTCTGAAAAGTCGTGTCTTACGGACTTCCTGCTCTTCAATATGTTGGAGGTGGGGACAAAAATGAGTTTCACGCAAGCGCTCCGTCAGCACGCGGGAGATATTTTTCAAGCAATCTTTGATCATCCCTTTGTAAAAGGCATTGCCGAGGGGAACCTGGCGCGAGAACAGCTGATTCACTATGTGAAGCAGGATTTTGAGTATTTGAACGCCTACATGCGGATTTACGGTATCGCCATATCCAAATCGACCAGCAGGGAAGAGACCGCCACCTTTAACGAACAGATATCATTCATCTTGCACAGCGAGGTGCACCCGCATCAGAATTTGTGCGCAGCCGCCGGGGTGACCTACGAAGAGCTTCAAGGGTATCCGCTGGCTCCGTCCGCGCATCATTATATCCGACATATGCTGACGGTGGCGCATGAGGGTAGTCTGGGCGAGATTATGGCCGTATTGCTGCCTTGCCCATGGACGTATCTGGAGATTGGCCGCAAGCTGCTGGATGAAGTGAAGCCGGATGCATCCCATCCGTTCTATGACTGGATTTATTTCTACGGCAACCGTGGGGAAGACGCGACAGCCAAGTTCTGCAACCGTGTCGATGAATGGGCAGAGCGCGCGACGGCAGCCGAGCGGGAACGGATGAGGGAGCATTTCATGCTGAGCTGCCAGCTGGAGTATATGTTTTGGGACATGGCTTACAAGCAGGAGGAATGGCCGGTGCCGCTGCAGGCTGCGGTGCTATAAGGAGTCATAACAAGGACATAAATTCCAATTTAGATAAGAGAGGCGATTCATATGCATGCATGGGAAAAAGAGGTTTCGGCGCTTTTAACGAAGGTACAGCAGACGAGCCCCCTCGTTCACAATATGACGAACGTGGTGGTGACGAATTTTACGGCTAACGGCTTGTACGCGCTGGGCGCGTCGCCGGTCATGGCTTACGCGCCGGAGGAAGTGGCGGATATGGCCGCCATCGCGGGCGCGCTCGTATTGAACATCGGCACGCTGAACCGCGAGCTGGTGGATGCGATGATAATAGCGGGGCAATCGGCCAATGCACATGGCGTCCCGGTCCTGCTGGATCCGGTCGGTGCGGGAGCGACCCGTTTTCGGACGGAGTCGGCCTTGCGGATTCTGAGCGAGGTGAAGGTTTCGCTCGTACGCGGAAACGCGGCTGAAGTCGCTCATCTTATCGGAGAGGCCCGCGAGATCAAAGGCGTAGACGCAGGCAATAGCGCAGGCAGTCATCATGCCGAGTTGGCCGTGCGGGCTGCGCGCGAGTTAGGCACGATCGTGGCCATTACCGGTGAAGAGGACGTGATTACCGATGGAACGGAAGTGCGCATCATTACCGGAGGGGATGCGCTGCTTACGAAGGTGACCGGCGCAGGCTGCCTGCTGACCTCGGTGCTGGGAGCCTTTGCCGCGGTGGAAGCGAACCTGCTGCTTGCAGGTACGGCGGGTCTGGCCTTCTACGGGGCCGCGGCGGCGAAAGCTGCGGAGCGCACGGCAGACCAGGGACCAGGAAGCTTCCAAGTCGCTTTCCTGGATGAGCTGGCCAAGCTTCATCCAGGTTCGCTGGAGGGATATGCGGCTGTCCGGGAAGCGGGAACGGCCTTCCCTGGTGGCGCACGATGAGCAAGACTCGCGTGCCCCGGGCACTGACGATTGCCGGGTCCGACAGCGGCGGCGGCGCCGGCATTCAGGCCGATCTGAAAACCTTCCAGGAGCTCGGTGTATACGGCATGTCGGCGATTACCGCGATCACGGTGCAGAATACCTTGGGGGTTCACGGCGTATATCCGCTTCCCCCAGAGGCAGCAGCCGAGCAGATGGAAGCGGTTGGCTCGGACCTCGGAGTAGATGCATTGAAGACAGGCATGCTGTTCAATGCAGAGATCATTCGCCTGGTGGCTGACCGGATTCGGGCATTCGGCTGGGGGAAGGTCGTTGTCGATCCCGTGATGATTGCCAAGGGCGGAGCGGAGCTGCTGCAAAGCGAAGCGGTGCAGGCTTTAAGAGAAGACTTGCTGCCGCTGGCGTTGATCGTCACCCCCAATATACCGGAGGCCGAAGTATTGGCGGGGATGCGTATCCGCACGATGGAAGATCGGAAGGAAGCGGCGAGACGTATTCATGGTCTGGGGCCCAAGATCGTTGTGATCAAAGGCGGCCATGACGAGGGAATGCCGGGCGTCGCCGGTGAAGGTTCGGATCACCAAAGAGACAGAGGAGCAGATATAGCGGCGGATACGCAGCAGGAAGCGTTGCCGCAGTCCGAAAGTACGTATGGCCAAACGAGAACTGCCATTCCCGCCGGGGAGTTGCGTAGGCCCCGTCCTTCCATTTTCAAGGACGACGGTCCTCCGGGCAGTCCTCCGGTCATGGACCTCGTATACGATGGCACTGCCTTCTCCGAACTATACGGCAAAAGAATTCATACCGTTCATACGCATGGTACCGGCTGTACTTTCTCTGCCGCCATCACTGCAGGCCTGGCCAAAGGCTTGAGTGCATTCGATGCGATTCAGAGCGGGCGCTTATTCATCCAGGCCGCCATTGAGGACGGCTTAAACCTGGGGCAGGGACACGGCCCCACGAATCATTGGGCGTATCGTCGCCGCCGTCAGGAGGTGCTGCGATGACGGGGAGAGTGACACCCGAGATGATGAGGCAGCATCTACGGATGTACCTCGTACTCGGCAGCGTGAACTGTATCGAAGAGCCAAGCCGGATTGTGCAGGAAGCACTGGCTGGCGGCGCAACCATGGTCCAGTTCCGCGAGAAGGGACATGGCTCGCTTGTTGGCGTGCCGATGATCCAGTTGGCTCGCCGGATCCAGGATCAGTGCCGCCAAGCGGGCGTACCCTTCATCGTCAATGACGATGTGGAGCTGGCGCTGAAGCTGAACGCCGATGGCGTGCACATCGGTCAGGACGACGAATCTGCGGCTTCCGTCAGCCAGCGGATCGGCAACCGGATTCTCGGTGTCTCCGCCCATACCGTGGAGGAAGCCAGGCGAGCGATCCTCCACGGCGCTGATTATCTTGGCATCGGACCGATCTATCCGACCCGCTCGAAGGATGATGCCAAGGCGGTGCAAGGCCCAGCGTTCCTCCGTGAACTGCGCGAAGCTGGAATCGATCTGCCGCTCGTTGGGATTGGCGGGATCACCGTGGAGCGCGTGGAGGAAGTCACGGGAGCGGGTGCAGATGGCGTCGCGGTGATCTCCGCCGTGACGGGAGCGGAGTCAGCGCGGGAGGCTGTGGAGGCTTTTATAGGAAAGATATGCCGTGCAACCGAACGAATTTCTTGAGATGTAAGAGGATTATAATACGGATCATGAACAAGGGTGTCGAAGCTTCTGCGGCACTCTTTTTTTGTTTGCGTCAGATTTTAAATTACGGTATATGCTCAGCTTTTCCGTCAACATGCCATTCTTTTGATCCATTCGAATCTATAAATTTCGTGTAAATCCCAGATCAGATTGCCATAGAGACCCAGATATGATATACGTAGGACAATGTACCTGCTCCACGTTTAGAGAGCTCTCCAAATAAGTTGAATAGGAGATCGGAATGAATAATAGGCAAAAAGAGATTTTTCGCAATTTGTTAATGGAACCGAACCGGCTGTGGCTCGTTCAGGATCTGGCGGATCAGACCGAGTGCTCGGAGAAGACGATCCGGAATGATCTGAAGGTAATTGATGAATATATAGATAAGCACTCCAGTGGTAATCTGGTGAAAAGGCCGGGACTCGGCATTTATCTGGAGATTGGAGAAGCAGATCAGACTGATTTATTCCACCGCTTGTATTCAAACGAGAGTTCCACCGAGCATGTATCCGATGAGGAAAGGGTGCTGCATCTGGCTTACCGGCTCTTGATGAACGCAAAGCCCGTAACCATTCAGAACCTGGCTTCTTTGTTTTATGTGAACAAGACGATTATCCGCCGGGATATGGAGAAGATTGAGGGCTGGCTGCACAGCTTTGATCTGAACTTAGTGACTAAGCAGCGCGTGGGATTAATGATTGAAGGCTCGGAGAAGAACAAACGGATGGCGCTGGCGCGGTTGAACCAGTTGATCAACCGTCCGGAGTTGACGGGACAGATGATGCGTAACCAGTACGAACCGCACGAGATTGCAACCGTATACAATGAGTTGAAGACGTTGCAAAAGCAACATCAGCTCCGCTTCACCGATGAAACCTTTGAGAGCCTGATGCTGCATATTCTGCTCATGATCAAACGGACCAAGCTGGGACAGCCGATTTCGCTCTCTGGGCAGGACATAGCCTTTTTGGAGAACAAAGCGGAATTTGCATGGGCGATAGACTTTTTGAAGAAGCTGCAAAAACTGTTCGCCGTACCTTTTTCCAAGGAAGAAACCGCTTATCTAACCCTGCACCTGCTTGGGGGGAAGTTCCGATACACGCAGGAGGATGAAGGCGCCCGGCGGAGTGATCTGGCAGACAGCCACCCCCTGTTGCCCCAATTGGTTGAGCAATTGATTCGGCGGATGTCGGAGTTGAATATGATCCCTTTCTCCAAGGACCAGGTATTATTGAACGGGTTGAAAGTGCATTTATACACGACCATGAACCGTCTTCATTATGGTCTGGCTGTGTCCAATCCGATGTTGGCTGAGATCAAAAAGATGTACCCCTACATGTTCGATCGGGTCATCATGGCATTGGAAGAGGTAGGGGGAGCGCTCCAACTGTATTTTCCCGAAGAGGAAGCCGCCTATTTGACGCTGCATTTTCAGGCGTCTGTGGAACGGCTTCACCAGAATGAAAGCCATCCTCAGAAGGCCATTATCGTGTGTCATATGGGCGTCGGGATGTCCCAATTGCTTCTCGCGAAGGTGGAACGGAGATTCCCGTCCGTGCATGTAGAGACAACGATGTCCAAAGCGGAAGTGGAGGATTATCTGGCAGCTCATGAAGTAGATCTTGTCATTACGACCGTTGATCTGCCTGAGTTAAAAATACCTCATATCCTCGTTTCCCCTCTGCTCGAGGCAAGTGACGAGCGTAAGCTGGAGCAAGCGATCCGGCGGCTCGATGAGCCGGATTGCAGGGCGGCTGAGGAATCAGTCTTTTTAAAATATACGACACCTTTTCTCGTCTTTCCTCAGCAGGAGATAGAGCGCCCAGAACAGTTAATCGCCAAATTTGCGCATATGCTGGAGGACAAAGGGTATGTCGAGGCAGGATATACGGAAAGTGTGCTGGATCGTGAGAATATGTCTGCTACGACGATTGGCGGGGGCATTGCCATCCCTCATGGCAGCCCGAAGTGGGTTAAACAGTCCTGCATCGTGATTGTTACTCTGAAACAGCCGATCACCTGGGGAACCGAGAAAGTAGAGCTTGTGTTCTTGCTTGCGGTTAAGCACGATGAGCGGGAAGAGATGAGGCAGCTGTTCAGAGAATTGTCGCATATCAGTGAGCAGCCGGCTTTGGTCAGTGCGTTATCTAAGGAGACGGATGCGATGCGATTGCTGAGTACGTTAAAAGGGTAATATTAGTCTAAGAAACATTGATGATCAAGCAGGGCGTATACGTCCTGCTTTTTACATTCTTTTTGGGGTCCCCGTAAAGTATTTGTATAAGCAACGCAGCATAGGCTCCACTTGGTGGGGATATTTTATTGCGATATAAACCTGTTTTTCCGGAAGTTCCGGTAAAAAGTTCATCCGATAACAGCGTTTTCAGCGTGTACACTATAAATGTAAGCGGGAACATGAGAGCAAAGGAGAATGACGATCATGAAAATATTAGCGATTACTTCATGTCCTAACGGAATTGCACATACGTATATGGCCGCTGAGAATCTGCAGAAGGCAGGCGCGAAGCTGGGCGTTGAGTTGAAGATCGAGACTCAAGGCTCCATTGGCGTGGAGAATCAATTTACGGAGCAGGATATCCGTGAAGCCGATGGTATTATTATCGCTGCGGATAAAACGGTGGTGAAGGACCGGTTTGTCGGTAAAAAACTGCTTGTCGTTGGTGTGCAGGATGGTATCCGTCGTCCAGAAGAGCTAATCCAACAGATGATAAAAGGGGATGTGCCCGTCTATCAGGCACAGTCCAAGTCAGCTGAAGAGATGACAGGAGAGAACAAACCTAAACAAAATCCGATTTACCGTCACTTGATGAACGGTGTATCCTATATGGTGCCGTTTATCGTGATCGGCGGGCTGCTCATCGCAGTCGCACTGACGATGGGCGGTGTGAAAACGCCAGGTGGACTGGTTATACCGGAAGATTCGATCTGGAAAACGATTGAGAGTATCGGCGGGGCTGCGTTTACCTTTATGGTTCCGATCCTTGCGGGATTTATCGCCATGAGTATTGCAGACAGACCGGGTCTTGCACCAGGTATGGTTGGCGGGTTCATTGCTGCGAACGGCAGCTTTTATGGAAGTGAAGCGGGAGCGGGATTCATCGGCGGGATTATTGCCGGTTTCCTGGCGGGTTATGTTGCACTTGCTATTAAAAAGATCAAGGTTCCTCGGTCGTTGCAGCCGATTATGCCCATTATCGTTATTCCGGTACTGGCTTCTCTAGTTGTAGGGTTAATCTTCGTCTTTGTAGTTGGTGCTCCAGTTGCGAATTTGTTTGAAGCGTTAACGGTCTGGCTCGCGGGCATGCAGGGCACAAGTTCGATTTTGCTCGCGCTTATTCTGGGCGCGATGATATCTTTTGACATGGGTGGTCCCGTGAATAAGGTTGCGTTCCTGTTCGGCTCGGCCATGATCGGTGAGGGAAATTATGTGATCATGGGACAAATTGCCGTTGCCATCTGTGTTCCTCCGATTGCGATGGGACTGGCAGCCATGATGAACAAAAAGAAGTTTACACCTGCGGAACGCGAAGCTGGAAAAGCAACATTTACAATGGGACTGTTCGGGATTACCGAAGGAGCGATTCCATTCGCGGCGCAAGATCCTCTACGCGTCATTCCAAGTATCATGGTCGGCTCGATGACGGGTTCGATGATTGCAATGTTTGGTAATGTCGGTGACAGAGTAGCCCATGGCGGACCGATTGTAGCCGTACTCGGTGCCGTTGATAATGTCTTGATGTTCTTCCTCGCTGTCATAGGCGGCGCAGCCGTATCGATTATCATGGTGAGTCTGCTCAAGAAAGATGTTGCAGGTGTGACTCCGGCAGTTGTTGGAGAAGGAGCGAAAGAAACACCGGCCGGCGCACGTAAAGAGTTGGCAGCAGACACAGCTGCGGACTCAGCGGAAGTGACTTCAACCGTGACCAATAACGATACAGCAACCGAAGCACCTGCTATCCGCGTCGAGAAATTGACAGACATTGTAACAATGGATCTTATTAATCTGAATCTGACCGGAACGACACAGGATGCTGTTATTGACGAAATGATCGGTGTACTGGAGCAGAATGGGGCGGTAAGAGCTGATGGAGATTTTAAACAGGCCATATTAGCCAGGGAACAAGAAAGCTCCACAGGCATCGGCATGAATATTGCGATTCCTCATGGTAAATCGGATGCTGTCCTGAAACCAAGCGTGGTCTTTGGTATCCAGCAGGATGGTGTCGACTGGAAGAGTCTGGACGGAAGCGAAGCCAAACTGATCTTTATGATTGCCGTGCCGCGGAATAGTAAACAGAATGCGCATTTGAAAGTGCTGCAAATGTTGTCCCGCAAGCTGATGGACGATGATTTCAGAGAAGCGCTCTTGGCGGTGACAACGAAGGAAGAGGCCTATCAATTGCTCGATCAGGTGCATTAATTCAAGCCGCCGAGTGACTTCACCTAGCCATTGGTTGGGTGGGCAACAGTAGCCAGAGAGCTTGGCTTATAGCAGAAAGATAATGGCTGATCTGTTGGAATTAATCCTGCCGTTATCTCATCATATTAGGGTTCTATGGAACCATTCCAATGAGACCAGCCCCGCACAGTAATGAGCGGGGCTGGCTTCAATTTTGTGTATGCTTGAACCGGAGCAGGCATTTCGCCTTTCCATTATTTCTATGGTCCATATCTGTCATCCGATCTGTTACGGGTATGTTTCGATGTCATATTTTGCATAATGACAATGATATCCAGAATATGATAAAGTTTGTTCATTCCATGTCCAATGGATTATGTCCGTTTGGAGTGGACAAAAAACGAAAATAAGATCTGTGGGTGATAACAGCATGAACATGAAAAAACTCGGTTTGCTGCCGAAAATCCTTATAGCCATTTTGCTCGGCATTGCAATCGGATCGTTCTCACCGCAATGGCTGGTTGCCGGATTAGCTACCTTTAGCGGGTTGTTTGGAAACTTTCTTGGTTTTGCCATACCTTTAATTATCATCGGATTCATTGCTCCCGGGATCGGGGAGCTCGGAAGAGGGGCCGGTCGCCTGCTGGGCGTGACCACGGGCCTTGCTTATCTCTCCACTGTTATCGCGGGGCTGTTGGCGTTCTTGGCAGCGACGCTATTGTATCCGTATATGTTGGAGGTTGGTGGTCTGGTTAATTCCTACGCCAATCCGGAAGAGGCGCTGTTGGAGCCTTTTTTTAAAGTTGACATGCCGCCTGTATTCGGGGTAATGACTGCTCTACTGCTAGCCTTTACACTTGGGCTGGGAGCGGCTGTAATCAAGGGACAAACCTTGCAGAAGGTCATGGTTGATTTCCGGGAGATTGTGGAGAAGCTGATCGCCTCGATCATCATTCCGCTGCTGCCGTATCATATCCTCTGCGTGTTTGCCAACTTAACCTATGGCGGGCAAGTGACCACGATCCTGTCGGTCTTTGCCAAAGTATTCATTATGATCATTATCCTGCATGTGCTGTTCCTGATCATACAATACTTGGTTGCGGGGCAAGTCGCGCACAAGAATCCGTTTGCCATGCTGAAGAACATGCTGCCGGCTTATTTTACGGCGATAGGTACGCAGTCTTCTGCCGCTGCCATTCCGGTTACGCTGCGTCAAACCAAGCTGAACGGGGTCAGCGGGAAGGTCGCTGATTTTGTCATCCCTCTGTGCGCAACCATACATCTATCCGGTAGCACGATTACGCTGGTAAGCTGCTCGATGGCCGTGATGCTGCTGACGGGGATGCCAACTTCCCTCGGCATGATGTTCCCATTTATTCTGATGCTGGGCATTACGATGGTTGCCGCTCCAGGAGTCCCTGGAGGTGCCGTCATGGCAGCACTCGGATTGCTGGAGTCCATGCTGGGCTTCGATACAACGCTGACGTCGCTCATGATCGCCCTCTATATTGCGCAAGACAGCTTCGGAACGGCTTGTAATGTAACCGGAGATGGAGCAATCGCAGTGATCACGGACCGCGTGAGCAAATCTGAGCCTGCGTAAATAATGTAGCGCGGATTACTACTTTGCATCGCGGACGGTCAGGATCCAGCAATCTATATGAGTTCAGGCGGAAGCCTGCCCATTTCCGAAAAGATGGGCAAGTAGCAACACAGTCGGAGAGGTGGCTGCCCATCATTTGAGCAAAGCTGCTCAGCCGCACCACCGTTGTATTCAATCGGTTCATAAGTTTGCGCGATGTTTTCGAAGGACTTGGATAGGACGGGCTGTTTGAGATTCGCCAGTGGCCATTGGGGCAACTGAAATAGGGCACCCATATGGGTGCCCTATTTGATCATATCACGAAGTGCTGTCTTAAGCCCTCTGAATGATTTTTTTGTCCTCGATTTCATATACGGTATCGGCTACATTCTCTATCAAACGGGTATCGTGCGAAATGAAAATGATCGTTCCCGCATAGTTCTTCATCAATTGTTCTAGCGCTTCCACCGCAGGAAGATCCAGAAAATTGCTGGGTTCATCCATCAGCAGGATGTTGTACCGTCCTAACAGCATTTTGGCAAGCTGCAATTTCATGATTTCTCCGCCGCTCAACACGGATAATGCCTTGCGTACGTCCTGCTGAGAAAATCCCATCGATGCCAGAACGGCTCGAATTTCCGATACCTCATAATCACTGTCTTCCAACATGAACTCCATAACCCCCTGATCACGGTCAAACTTGTACCCCGTTTGGGAAAAATAACCGATTTCCGCTTTAGGGGATACGGAAATACCATGTTCACGATGGAGTATCATCTTGAGAAGCGTCGTTTTGCCAGATCCATTCGCACCGGTGACTGCGATCTTGGCACCCAATGGAAACTGGAAGGAGGCCTCCTCGAAAATCTCCTTGCCCTCAAACTGTTTGTAGATGTCTTTCCCGGTAATCGGAAACGGATGATGAAGCTCCAAGGCTTTGCTTTGCCGAAAACGGATGGATCGCATGGCTTCAGGGGGTTTCACCTCACCAAGCGCTTCGATTCGATGCCCCATATTTTTAGCGGCATTATGGAGCTTTTTCTGTTTGCTGCCCGTCGATTTTTGATGAGCCAGGCGGCCTCCGCTTTCGGAGCTGTTTTTTCGTGAAGCGCCCTTGGCCTTTTGATCCACTTTTCGAGCTTGGTTAAGCTTTTCAGTAATGGCTTTCTCCAGCCGCTCCCGTTCCGCAGTAAACTGCTTATATTTTGCAGCCTGGCTATGCCGTTCCTCTTCCTTCTGACGCAAGTAATCGGAATATCCGCCCCAGTACTCCGTGATTTTCCCCTCATTCAACTCCCAGATCTTGTCGACGACTTGGTCAAGGAAATAACGGTCGTGACTGATGATGAGCAAGGCGCCGGAAAAATATTTAAGCTGGTGGATCAGAAAGTCTATGCGATCCCGATCCAGGTGACACGTCGGTTCATCGGCAAAAATTCCGTGCACTTCTCCGGAGAGGGCCTGGGCTATTTTTAGCCGTGTTTCTTCACCGCCGCTCATATTCTCCGCTTCACAGCTCTCAATTCCCAGCTTGCCGATTAAAGCGTAATCTTGAATCTCTTGTACCATGACATCATCCAATTGGGGAATATAACTGAAGTTGCCTTCCCGAATGACTGTACCATGGGACAAAGGAATTTCCCCCAGCAGGGCTTTTAGCAGTGTGCTTTTTCCTGCTCCGTTCGCACCAACCAGACCGATTCGGTCATAGTCGTAAAGCTCCAGTCCATCAATGTCCAGAACATCGCGCCCCGAATATTCCACGACCATATCTTTTGCTTTTATCAATAATTCCATATGGTTTCCTCCTTCAAAAATCGCAGTTTCTGTTCGCAGGATCGCCTGCGATTGAAGAAGAGAGGTTTAAATAAAGAAGTACCAATGCATGGATCTCATAAGATCTGCCCCTTTTCATATTTATTTTCTGTATTTTTTATCGTCCGGCTGTTTTTTGGCAATAAAAAATACAGATCCGAGTCCACAATGGGGCTTAAATCTGCATGGATAACGAGAGAAGATGGCGATACAAAGGCATAGCAAAAAAGCTACCATGTCGCAATCTATGTCTACATACGCAGGAAATAAGCAGCTCAAAAAAAGCCCACACTTGTGGTTGGAAAATCCGCTTTTTTATTGCCAACTTATCTTATACGCATGGAATGTAACATAGATCACGAGCCTCCTCATAAATGATACATTGAATCGTAACATTGGCTGCTATACCTGTCAATACAATAGAGTGCAGCCACAATAACGAGTAGATGTGAGCAGACCCTTAGATCGCTAGAAGAACTTGACCTGTTGTTGAAAAGGGTGCTTGGTTTTGAATTGTATTTTCTGATTCTGGATTTTTAATAGGTCGCTTAGCCATCGCTCTGGCTATTTTGACCATCCTCTTCAGGATCCTGCGATTGTAAACGAATATCAACAATTCTATTTTTATAAGTTGCTCCCCAACTCTTCATGGATAAAATGATCGGTTCCAATGTTTTTCCGAATTCAGTAAGCGAATATTCCACTTTAGGCGGTACCTGTTTATATACTTCGCGATGAATAATGCCATCCCGCTCAAGCTCCCGAAGCTGCAGCGTGAGCATGAACTGCGTAATGGCCGGGTAGAGACGGCGGAATTCACTAAATCTTTTCGGACCTTCAATGAGGTGATAGAGAATAATACCCTTCCATTTTCCCCCGATAACTTCCAGAGTTGTTTCAACAGGACACCCTTCTGTACTTGGAATCACATGGTTCTTATGTTTACGATCGCTCAAACCCCTTATCCCTCCCAATAGTTCAATAATTAATACTATATAATAAAATTATGCGTACTTCTCAAATGCTTATATATATTCTATTATAAAACCCATGTTAAGTTCAACTCATTTGGGCAAGGTTCGAAAGACACAAAATGAACAGAGAGAAGGATGTTGAGTCATGAATTTGAAAGGGTTGTTCATTGGGTTACTTTTTACGGTTTTATATTCTTCGGGGGCCATTATCATGAAAATTGGTCTGCTCTCAGCGTCTCCATTAACATTAGCGACATTACGTTTTCTGATCGCCGGGGTGCTGCTACTGGTCTTTATTTATGGATTTAGAAAGGGGAAATACCCTTTACCTAACAAAAGAGAGTGGGGCGTTCTACTGCTTCTGGGTTTGCTAAATACCTCGTTGTTTGTGGGTCTAGGCAACTTAGCGCTTCGAACCATTTCCGCCGGGATATTCAATCTCTTTTTACCTATAAATCCTTTTGTTTTTGCGCTTTTTTCCCTAATCTTCATGGGGAAAAACATTCGTGCAAATGAATGGATGGGTATGGCTGTTTCTGCCATAGGTCTATTCATCGCAACCTACCCATCATTGGCAAACAGTCATGCCTCCTTAAGCGGCATTTTATTACTTGTTTTGGCTATGGTTTCGATGGCTGTTGGAAGCCTCGTCTTTAAAAAGGCCAATCTTCAGTTGCCTAATCTTGTGATCAACGCTTGGCAGGTATTCATTGGCGGCATTATTATTATGATTCCGGCTCTCTTCCTAGAGTCTGGAAATCCGGTCAATGTGGACGCGCATCTAGTCGAATACTTGATCTGGTCCGTCTTCGGTCTCTCCATTTTTAGTATGGGTCTTTGGTTTTATTTACTGAAACAAGATGCCGTTAAAGCAAACAACTGGCTACTTTTAAATCCTGTCGCGGGCTATATCCTAGCAGCCATCATCCTGGGTGAACCGCTTACGTGGTACTCGGTCGTAGCCACCATCGTTGTGCTTTTCGGATTGTACTTGTCAGGAAATTTTCGCATCAAACAAACGAAGGGAAAAATGATAGAACAAACGGAATAGTTTTAGAGAATTTGATTCAATGAATATTAGAGCTTGTTTTGATCAATCCTTTTCAAAACAAGCTCTTTCTTTTTGTTCATTTATTTAATTCGGTAAACAAATAAAAAAACTCCCGTATAATCAGGAGTTAGTTATGGCATTGAAATGCTGACTCAAAAGAATCGTATAGGAAGATAGATATCTTTTGTAATGTTCATTCTTTATTTCCGATACAACTCTTTTAGGATGTTTAATCCTTTTAATTGGCTATCTTCATCCTGCTGCAATAGCAGCGAATTAATTTCAAGTATGATCTCATTATCTTGTTTACCTAATGACATAAAGTCAAAGAAGTCGATGTTTAGCGCTATTGTAATTTTCTCGAGAGTTTGTATAGTGAAATTGCCTTCTCCTCTTTCCAGCCTGCCTATATAGCTAAACGAGGACCCGATTTTTTCGGCAAGCTCCTCTTGAGTTAAGTTCTGGTTTTTTCTTATTTCTCGTATAGCAATTCCCAATCTCTCTGCAACCGATTTATCCATATATGTATCGACTCCTCTTATATAAGAAGTGTAGACAAAAGGTAGTTAATATTGGAGTCACTAAAAGTTTCATTATATATTAATTATTGTCCTTAAAAGTTTCATATGTTAAATTGTAAATATATTCAAGTATGGCGGGTGATTGCAAAAGATTTTCTTTTAGCAAAGTGAGTTATGTGTGCAATACTAACTTTAAGCATTATTTGACAGGTGTTGGACTCATTTATACTATTACTATAGAGACATACTAAATTATGGATGTTCCGAATACGGATATTTTTATTGGAGGTTGTTGAATTGATACATACAACCACGATACGATCAGAATTGGATATTCACCTGAAAAAGACGGGATTAACTATAAATCAATTTGCGGAACTATCAAAAATAAACTCAGGGACGTTAAGCACTATTATTAAGGGTGTACGCCCCATTGCTATGCAGCAATTAGATCGAATGGTATCGGCCATGGGACTTCCCGAAGGCAGCTTTTATGAGCTATATGCGGATGAATGTTTTGCTTATCCGCTGAATTGGAGAAGACTAAAGCCGTTTTTGTACCGCTGTGCCGAACTGGATAAGCTGGAGTTAATTCAGAAGGTTGTTCGATACATGACGGATAACCTAGCTTATGTGCCGATGCTTTTTGACATAGCAGAGGATTTGTTTAATCAGGGTAAAAATTCAGCTGCCGCAATTATTTACGAATCAGTAGCTGAATGTGAGAAATATCAACATTCCGAACGGTTAGCTCTATGTCATTACCGATTGTTTACAATCTCGTTAGGTCATGATCAGGAAAAAAACCTTCGGGCAGCCACCAAATTTGAGGAATTTGTCGAACGTTTAGATGAAGTGGATCAGCTTGATGCACTAAAAGATTTGGCCAATGTATTCTGCTCTCTGCGCCATTGGAGTAAGGTTGATATGTTGGCTAAAGAAATGGGGCGAAAGGCAAAAATTCAATATGCTTTTAAATATGAAGGCATTCGCTATCATCATGATAAAGAACCCCAAAAGCCATTGTTTCTATATATTATTTATTCATATTTGATGTGTTCAGCTGTCTGTGATGAGCGTGGTGAGTATGAGCAGGCATTACGATATGTGACGTTATATTCTGACTTGAGCTGGGTTAAAGAGGACTCGGAAGAAGCACTTGCAATTAAGGATAATTTTAAAATGTGGGCTATAGCGAATACATATTTATATAAGGTAATGATGGGTGATTTTGAAATTATTGATGAATATGTGGAATTTATTGAAACGAAAGAAGATGAGATTCTGCCTGCGTTAACCAAGATTGTTCAAGCTGCTAATCGTTTTCAATTCAATATAGATCATGTTTTATTAAAGTTTGAAGATCATATTGTATCATTAAGTCAAAAGAATGACGGTACATATAATTATTTAGTAAGGGCAGAGCGATATGTGCGATTGCAGGCTGAACTGTCACGTTATTATTTTATAAAAGGAAGATATGATGAGGGAGCTAAAAGTGCTTTAGATGGGCTTGCGTCCGCTATTGAAATTCGCAATGAAAATGCGACACTGCAATGTGTAAAATTATTTGAACAATTCAGACAAGAAGTATCTGATGCAGCTCAGCAACGATACAATGATTTATGGGAACAGTTGGAGTATCGTGGTCTTTACGGTTGGTAATTCCCATAAGGTAATTTGGTGGGTATAGTAGAGTGCTTGGACTAAAAGCACATGAATGGATGATAATAAAACCCAAGCATTCAAAGGGAATGCCCCCTAAATGCTTGGTTTTTTTCTGTTCATTATTTCAGCGGCTTCTCCAACTGTTCTTACACCCAGATAGGATCATATTCATGGGTCCGGGTTGCCCCGCCCACCTCAACAAAACACAACCCCAACTCAAAAAAACAAAGAGGCCCCCAAGACGTTACTTCTATAATGAAAGCAAAGAACTTGCAGTCGATGGCAAGCGAGTGAGGAGGGCGTGTATGAAGCGGGATGAATATATGGATGGGGCAGGACTGGAGCAGGGAAGGTCGGATGCTCTCATAAGCGATAAGCGGGTAACCGATCATGATCGTAACCATCGGATAGCATGGTGGAGAGAAGCAAGGTTTGGGCTTTTTGTCCATTGGGGGCCGTATTCGATGCTGGGCGGGATGTGGAACGGCGAACGTGTGGATGCGAATTATGCGGAGCATATTCAGTTAAGGGGAGAGATTCCGGTGACCGAGTATGCGGAGGCCGCAGCCGGGATGAACCCGGAGGCTTTCGATGCGCATGAATGGGTTGCGCTGGCCAAGCGGTCCGGAGCAAAATATGTTATCGTGACGGCCAAGCATCATGATGGGTTTGCGATGTACGATTCCAAGGTCAGCGATTATTCGATTACTCGTCATGCTCATTTTCCGAGAGATCCGATCAAGGAGCTGGCAGAGGCCTGCGAAGCGGAGGGGATTCGCCTGGGAATCTATTATTCCCATGCCATGGACTGGCATCACCCGGATTCGCAGGGGAACACGCTGGATTACCCGGGGAATATCGGCGCATGGGATCAACTGGAGGAATGGATCGAAGATGACGATAAGCGGGAACGCTTCGAACGTTACCTTCACGAGAAAGCTCTTCCTCAAGTAGAGGAGCTGCTGACCGACTATGGCCCGATTGGGTTGATGTGGTTTGATTGCGGTCATAAGATCAGCGACGAGCATGCCGTGTGGTTCTATGATCTGGTACGCCGGCTGCAGCCGGATTGCTTGATTAACAAGCGGCTGCGGGATGACCGATTTGCGGATTACGGCAATCCGCATGATAACCAGCTCCGGTTCCACCCGGTGCAGCGGGACTGGGAATCGATTCATACGCTGAATGATTCCTGGGGGTTCCGATATGACGATGACCATTGGAAGAGTCCGGACGAATTGATCGAACAGCTGCTGCGCGTGGCAGCCACAAACGGTAATCTGGTACTGAATGTCGGGCCGCTCGGAGACGGAGCGATTGACGATACGTCGAGAAGCCTGCTGGAGACGGTGGGCAGCTTCTTGGAACGGAACGGCGAGGCGATATACGGCACGAGCGGCAGTCCGATCGGTACGCCACAGTGGGGTTATTGCACATGGAAGCCGGATGAGAATCTCTTGTACCTGCTGGTGAGAGAATGGCCTCAGGACGGTTTCTTGATCCTGCCTGGTCTCGCTAGCGGAGTTCAATATGCGAGGCCTATCGGAGCAAAGGCGAAGGTGGGCCACCTGCCGTTCCGAAAGCTTGGGCCGTGGGACTGGCAGATTGATGTGCGTTCGGTACCTCAGGACGCCTATTCGACTGTGGTTGAGCTGAAGCTGGATGGAGCGCTGGAGACGAATCTCACTCCTAGGTTCATATCCCAGATGGCGAATACGTTCTGGGCTTATGATGGCATTATCGAGGGCGATGGCCTGCGATACGATAATGGAAAACGTGGTCATGATGGTGTTACCGGTTGGACCTCACCAAATGCAGCTGTTCAATGGACGTTCCGTTCGGAGGAAGAAGTGCCCGTCCAGTGCCGAGTGATCGTCACCTTGGCCGCCGGAGCGGATCAGGCAGGAGGACGTTATGAGTTGTCTCTGGATGGACAAAAGCTGACTTGTACCGCTTACGATACGGGTGGGGACGGATGCTGGGGAGAATTTGAAATGGGTCAACTGACCATTCTCTCGGCAGGCGTACATCGTCTTGAAGTACGGGGACTATTGCTGGTTTCTGATTCTTTAATGAACTTGCGCAAGGTTACGCTACTGCCAATAGAGAGGGTGTGATGATTCATGAAAATCGTATTTGATCCCGCACCGGTTGCAGGAGGCTTTCGAATGCTGGGTTACTGGATATGGTGCGGCAGCGTCATCAAGGGTGAGGATGGCCGGTACCATATGTTTGCTTCGCGCTGGCCGAAATCTTTGCCCATGCATCCCGGCTGGCTTGCGGCCTCGGAAATTGTCCGTGCGGTCTCCGACCATCCGGCCGGACCGTATGTATACGAGGAGACGGTACTCGGGGCCAGATCTCCGGCCTATTGGGACGGATGCAGCGTGCACAACTCGCATATCGTGAAGGTTGAGGGCTCATACGTCCTCTATTACATGGGCACGACGTTTCCGTTTCCCCTCCCTGAAGAAGGGGAGCCGCTGCTTCCGAATGATCCGCTCGTCGTGGTTGCCAGGGCGAACAAACGGATCGGGGTTGCGACCGCTCCTTCCATAACCGGCCCTTGGACACGGAGGGACCATCCGGTTCTGTTGCCGCGTCCGAATCATTTTGACAGCTTCTTGGTGTCTAATCCTGCCCCCTGTGTTCATGAGGACGGTTCGGTGAAGCTCATCTATAAATCTCGTCCCTATGAAGGGCATTCCTATGGCAACATGCAGTTGGGCTTGGCCTGCGCCGAATCGGTGTACGGTCCTTACACCCGTCAGCCTGAACCGCTGTTTCCCCCAGCGATTCATATTGAAGACCCCTTCATTTGGCGTACGGCACGCGGGTACGAAATGATTGCCAAGGACATGGACGGCTCCATCTGCGGGGAGCGCTATAGCGGAGTCCATGCGTGGTCAGCGAACGGGGAACAGTGGAAGATGACAACCAAACCAGGGGAACCCGTGTACTCTCGCAGAGTACGGTGGGACGATGGCACGGAACGGTTGATGGGTAACCTCGAACGCCCGTTTTTGCTCATGGAGGACGGTCGTCCGGCTTGGATGTTTGCTGCGACTTCAGACGGGAGCCGCGGGTTTTACGATTGTACGGAGACCTGGAACATGGCGATTCCGATTCGGGAGATTACGGAGAACGACGACGAATAAGAGCGATCCATATCCGACTCGAAGCATGATAAACAGCACCAAAAACGGAAGGTCGACCACCGTCATGCAATGCATGCACCATGTATGGGGAGAACGCGCGGTGAGAAATGCCTATTACTCTCAGCGGCCCATGCTCTCATGTACGGCAGCGTTTTACTTCTTCGCTCACTTCCCCCATAGCTCTTCCGCTTACCATGGCCGGATAGACCATGCTAGCAGAAGGGCTTTTTTCTCTATTCCGCCTCAAATCCCCCATCTTATACACAATCGTAAAAAAACACATCGACAAACAAATGCCACCATTGTTGGCAAGGCCCTCCGCTTATACGATGAATACGAAGGAAAACTTACAACGGGAGGTCCTTATGGCGAACATCAACCCAAGCACGCGGCTAACACCGTCAGCGCGGAGCCGGGAATGGTTATCCAGCTTTCGCAAGTACAAGGCGATATACCTCATCTCGATTCCGGGCATCCTCTATTTTTTGGTATTTAAATATGTCCCTTTATTTGGCAGCGCCATGGCTTTTCAGGAGTACAACTTATTCAAAGGCATATGGGAAAGCCCATGGGTGGGGCTGGATCAGTTCTATCGCATGTTTCAGTACGAAGAGTTTCTGCGGATCTTCTGGAACACCCTTCTGATCGGGATGTACAGCATCGTATTTGCTTTTCCAATCCCGATCATTCTGGCCTTGCTGTTGAACGAGATTCGTCTTGTCCTGTACAAGCGGGTGCTGCAAACCGTTATCTACATGCCGCACTTTCTGTCCTGGGTCATTATCGGTGGGATTGCGGTAGGCATTCTGTCTCCGACCACGGGCATCATGAATCAGATTCTGATGTGGGTGGGACTCGAACCGATTTACTTCCTTGGTGAGGAAAGCTATATTCGCAGCATTCTGATCGGCTCCGGCATTTGGAAGGAAGCGGGATGGGGGACGATCATTTACCTGGCGGCGCTGGCCGGGATCAATCCGGACCTGTATGAAGCTGCACGCGTAGACGGCGCAAACCGGTGGCGCCAGACTCTGGCGATAACGATTCCGTCGATTCTGCCAACGATTATGATTCTGTTCCTGCTGAACATCGGCAATTTCCTTGATTTCGGGTTTGAGCGGGTGTTTGTGTTCCTGAATGCCTTGAACGAGAATAAGGGCGACATTCTGGATACATACATTTACCGCGTCGGTCTGCTCGGACAGCAGTACAGCTACACCACGGCCATCGGGCTGTTCAAATCTCTCATCGGGCTGCTGCTCATTGTGGGCGGAAACGCCATAAGCCGCAAAACGACCGGAAATTCCTTATACTAGGCAGGTGACCGAAAACATGATAAAAAGATCAAAAGGTGAATCCGTATTCGAAATTTTCAACTTTATCTTCCTGGCCGTTGTGTCGGCTGCCATGATATTCCCGATTCTGCACGTTGCGGCACAATCGCTCAGCAGTGATGTGGCCATTTCACGGGGAGACGTTGGCCTGTGGCCGGTTGAGTTTACGCTCTCCAACTATGCAATCGTCTTGAACGATACTTCCGTATGGCGTTCCTTTCTGATCAGTGTATTCGTGACTATCGTGGGGACCGGGATTAACCTGATTGCAACGGCCTCGCTGGCCTATCCGCTGTCGCGCAATGAATATCGGGGACGAAAAGTCATTCTCATGCTTGTGCTGATCACCTTTATTTTCAGTGCGCCCCTGATTCCGAATTATCTGCTCATTAAATCGCTGAACATGCTGGATACGGTATGGGCCCTGATTATTCCGGGCGCGATCAGCGCGTACAATCTGTTCATTATGCGCTCGTTCTTCATGAATCTGCCGAACGAAATTATTGATTCGGCCCGGATCGACGGGTGCGGGGAGCTGCGGATCATATCGAGCATCGTGCTGCCTTTGTCCAAGCCGGTCATGGCAACGATGGGATTGTTTTACGCCGTTGCGCATTGGAATTCGTACTCGTCCGCTCTATACTATATCAATAGCCGTCAGCTGTTTCCGCTCCAGGTTCGTCTGAGAGAGATCGTCATTACCGATCAGATGGGAGAGATGGACACCACGTTTGAGAATCTGGCGAATATGTCCCCGGAGGGCATTAAGATGGCCACGATTGTGATCGCTACGCTGCCGATCATCCTGGTCTACCCGTTCCTGCAGAAATATTTTATTAAGGGCATGCTCATCGGTTCGATCAAATCTTGATCGTAAAAGAACACAATCCCATAATAAGAACGCCAATACTGCATATGAGGGTTATGAGCTACGATGAAATGGATTTAACGAAAGCGCTTACCTCATGAATGAGCCACTTGTCTATTTTTGTGAAAAAGGGGAGAGGTTGATGAAAAAAAATTGGACGGTCTTACTGATCAGCGTCATGATGATGTCACTGCTCGCTGGATGCGGGGGGAAACCGGAAGAAGGAACTGTCAGTCCCAAGCCGGAAGAAACGAAGCAAGGTACAGACTCGAGCAAGCTGGCCTTCTCGATTTCTTTCTCCACGGGCGGCAACACCTACATCGAATCGTCACCCGATATCAATAAGGACAAATGGGTGCTGATGCTGGAAGAGATGACAAACACGGATCTCGATATCCGCTTGATGTCCCACAAGGAATTTGATCAGAAGATGAGTCTGATGTTTGCAGGCAATGAAATCCCGGACGTTGTGGGAAATATGCGGGGAGGTCCAACAACAGGGTCCATGTCAGGCTCGGTGGAAGCCGGGGTGTTCATGCCGCTAGATGATCTCCTCAAGGAACATGCTCCGAATTTGATGAAGATGGTCACCCCAGCCGCGTGGGAAGAAGTATCCTATAACGGCAAAATCTACGGCATCCCGGCCTGGCTGGAAAATCCGTCGCGCCGCGCCACATTCATTCGCACGGATCTCATGGAGAAGGCCGGCATCAAGGAAGCGCCTAAGACCGTCGAAGAGTACCTGGATATGCTGCGTGCCTTTAAGAAGCTGGGTGTAGAGCACCCATACCAGTACCGTGAGGGTTTTAAATATGCGGATACTTTCCTTGGGGCATACGATGTGCTGCCGTTCCAGTTCATGGAGCTGAATGGGGAGGTCGTACCGAAATTCTTCGATGTCGAGAACATGACCAATGCGCTCCAGACGTATAAGACGATGTACGATGAGGGTCTGATCCCGAAGGATTTCGCTTCGCTCTCTCAAGAAGATTACGGACGCAATATCAATGCCGGCAAATCCGGGATGTGGGCCTCCAACGGCGAGGGGCTGATCGGGTTCCGCACCAAGCTGAAGGAAGTGGATCCTTCGATGAAGGTGGATATTTACCCATCCCCGACCGGACCGGACGGCAAGGGCGGACTCGGCTTATACAGTTCGGTATCGACCACGTACTATATCAATAACAAGGTGGGAAAAGAGAAAGCCATCGAAATCATTAAATTCCTGGATTGGATGCTGACGGAGGAAGCCGATATGTTCTTCTCCTTCGGGATTGAAGGCGAGAATTACACAATGGAGAACGGGAATATCAACTATAAATGGCCAGTGACCAAACAAGAGGTGGATGAAGCGGGCTTCCGAGCCAACCAGCTGTGGTTCGTTCATGAGCTGACCTATAATAAGAAGCAGACGGCCCTTACCAAGGATGGCCAGGACGTGATCAAGGCTTTCAGCGATGTGCTGAGCAATGAAGGCCGCGGCGGTATTACGTTCATGGCGAATCTGAACAGCTTCTCCAAGTTCCCGGATCTGGCTTCGACCGGAGATACGGGACCTAAATTCATCCTGGACAGCATGGTGAAGATGATCTATGGCAAGCAGCCGATCTCCGATTGGCCGAAGGTGCTGGAGGAATACCGTGCCAAGGGCGGGGATGAGATCATCAAGGAAGCGACGGAGCGTTGGAAGAACAAGGAGAACGTCGTAGACCGCACGAGATAATATCCAAGATAGGAAGTAGGGCATCTCCTGTTTGTTCCATATATCGTGTACAATAGATCCGATATGTAAGCGTTTAACCCAAATGAGCGAAGGATGAAAAATCAAGGTATCCGCCGGTCTTACCATCACAGGTATCCGCTGCGGATACCTTCTTGTTCCATTCGATGTTTGCCTCATACCTTAATCTTCTACATACAGGAGGCTAAAATGATATGCGGTTGCTTATTGCTGACGACGAGCCTGTAATCCGAAGAGGGCTGGTCAAGATGGCGGAGACCTACCGTCTGCAGTTTGATGCCATTGACACGGCCGTGAACGGTGAGCATGCGCTCTCCCTGATCAAGGAATTCGAGCCGGATGTACTGCTGACCGATATCCGGATGCCCCGAATGGGCGGACTGGAGCTGTGTCAGGAGCTTCATGAGTTGTACGGGCACATTCAAATTATCGTCATATCGGGTTATGGCGAATTCCAATATGCGCAGCAATGTCTGGCTTACGGGGTGAAGCATTATCTGCTAAAGCCGGTTACCGGCGTGGTGCTGCACCAAACCTTTGACGCGATTGTGAAACACCGCAATAAAGGCATTGTCTCGCTGGCTTCCTATGTTGATTGGATTGAAAATATCGGGCAGGAGATCTGGATGCTGCAGACCGAACAGCTCGATCGGCTGTTGGTCGATTGGAGAGCGCATCTGCAAGCGGCGGGACTCAGCGTCCCACAGCTTCAGCAGCTGCTGGATGACGCGGTGGGCATGATTTTCCGTCGTCTCGTCTCGAAGGGGTATATGGAGGTTTCGGTGATTGAACCGATCGGTCACCACACGGTGCAGGAGCAGCTGTTGAACGAATTTGAGTTAAGGGTCAAGCAGATGACCGCGGATCTGGTGACGCAGCGGTGGGGGAATTTCAAGAATCCGCTGGATGAAGTGAAATCGTATATCGACACGCATCTATCCGAGGAGATCACCCTGGAGGAAGTAGCGGAGATGGCCGGTTATACGCCGACGTATTTTAGCGCGATGTTTAAGAAGATGACGGGCGATACCTTTGTAAGGTACCGGATTCACCGGCGAATGGAGCGGGCGAAGGAACTGCTGGCCCTGCCGCATATGCGGATCATCGACGTGGCGGCGAACGTCGGTTACGAGGATTATCCCCATTTTACGAAAATGTTCAAGAAGGTAACGGGACATACGCCGACGGAATATCGGACGATGCTGGGCTTTAACGGATGAAAAATAAACTGTACCGCAAGTTGTTTCTGTACTTTGTATCCATCATTGTGCTGACTTCCTTGTTGATCGGCATTGTTACCTACACCCGCTCATCAGCTGAGCTGGACCGTCAGTTGGACCGGCATATGTCGCAAATCGTGCAGAATGCCTTGAACCATACCGATCTGTACATTAAATCCTACGACCGTACGATGATCTCCTTATTGACCAACCGGGAATTGAAGAAATTCGTAGATTTGCCTAACCCGGCGGATCATTACGAGTATTATCACATCAGCTCAACGATCAAGGATACGGTATTCCGTCCCCTCATGGACCGGGGGCCCGAGCTGCTGACCATGTATCTCCTGTCTTACAACGGAAATGCCACGTACAGCTTCGGTTCTGATTTTACGGCTCCGGTATTCAGTGCAGAGGAGAAGGCGAAGCAGTTGACGGATCTCCGTAATACCACAAAAGATGAAAGCGGTCTCATGATTCACACGGAGAGCATTATACCTGGACGCAGCGGCAGCGTGGTACGCATGACGAGACTGATTAAGGGATTATCCTCCACAGCGGAAAAAGGCGTGCTGGCCATGGAAGTGCGTTCCCAGGAGTTATCCTCCCTCTGGAAAGGAATTGATCTGGGCGAACGGGGATACTTCTATATCGCGGATGCCAGCGGCCATGTCGTCTACCAGCCTGAGGGACTGGAGCATGAAGCCTCGTCTCCGGCCGAGGATCCGAAGCTGACCGCCGCCATCATGGGCGCAGACGAGGAATCCTTCAAATATACGACGGCCAATGGAGAGCAGAGGGTGTTCATGACGCGGATGTCCCCCTATTCCGGATGGCGTCTGGTTGCTTCGATGCCGCTGGAGGAGTGGCGCAAACCGATTGCCAGCATTCGTTCTACGGTTTGGACGATCGGCTTGATCAGCCTCATTGCTGCTTGTCTGCTTGCTTACCGTTTCACCCGTTCCATTACCCAGCCCATCCAGACGATTATCCGTGGGATGCGCCAGACGGAGCAGGGGCGGTGGATTCCCTTGGAGCTTCCTAAGCGCGAGGACGAGCTGACGGAAATGATGCAGCGGTACAATCTGATGGTGACCCGGCTGTCGGAGCTAATCGAGCGGGTATACGAGACCGAGCTGCAGCAGCAGAAGACGATTATAGAACGGCAAAAAGCCGAGTTCCAGGCGCTTCAGCTCCAGATCAATCCGCATTTCATGTACAACACGCTGGAGACCATCGTGTGTTATGCCGAGGTTGAAGGCTCATCGGAGATTACCGAAATGGTGTCCTCTCTTGGCTTTATGATGCGGTACTCCTTGCTGACGTCGCTGGAGGAGATCACGGTCGCCAATGAGCTCAAGCACGTTTTGAACTACATGACGATCATGAAGCATCGGCACGATCTGGAGTTTGATCTTCGGGTTGAGGTTCCCCATGAGCTGCTCCTATATAAAATGGTGCGGTTAACGCTCCAGCCTTTAATTGAAAATGCATTCCAGCATGCCTTTCCGGACGGCATCGAAGCATTGCAGTACATCATGATCGCTGCCGGGTGCGATGATGATTCCTTCTGGGTCAGCGTGACGGATAACGGCATCGGCATGACCGATGAACAGCTACGCGAGGTTACGGCACGGTTATCCTACGAGTACGACCATGTGAATCGTGGGCCTGAGTCTTCCCTGAACCTTAGCGGTACCGGAGGCATCGGGCTGCTGAATGTGCATCGGCGGATTCAGCTGGTATTCGGCGAGAGTTACGGACTTCGTGTAACCTCGACGGGCGAGGGGACAGGAACTACCATCCGCATGGTCATGCCATGTCCGCCGCGTGTTTAGCATAAGGCCTGCTTCCGGATTGGAGGTCAGGCCTTACGTTTTTAAAGAGATAATGAAGGTTAACCTTCAGAGACTTCCCCCTTCTTTTCTCGCAAGAATGATAGACTTTACTTGTTCTCCACTTGCGGCATGAGATGGATGGAAATGCCGCCATACACCTTGAGGCGTATCTTGATGGTATCCTTGGCGCAGCACGTTTCCGTATGGACTTCAATGGGAGGAAGAACGGAACGATATCGATATTCGTCTGCTTCCGCCTGTTCCTGATAGATCACGGCTTGGTAGGCTTGGTGGTCCTCAAGGAAATCCAGCGGAATATAGACGTCTCGTCCTCCTGCGGCACAGATGGAGGCGACAAACCATTCCGTACCCGATCGTCTTGCTATCGTAACGAATCGACCCGGATAACCTTCCAGCAGCCGTGTTTCATCCCAGACGGCTGGAACGGCGGCCAGCAGCGGCTTGCCCGGATGATCGGCGTATACCGAGATCGCATCCGCATAATGCTGGATGCCGGATTCGAAGAGGATGGCCAGGGCCAGCTGAAGCCCTTGGGTCGTCGTGGTCCGCCTGCTGAACGTGACCGGCGTAAAATCCATGGAGCCGATCACGTTCCGCGTAAACGGCAAGGTACAGAGATGAACCGCATTAGGCCCTTCACTCTGTGCCCGGTAGTATTCCGCACCGTAAACGCCTTCTCTTGTCATCACGTGAGGCCATGTCCGGTGCTCGCCGCTTGGTTTGGTGGATCCATGAAAATTGACCATCAGCCGATGCCTGGCAGCGGATTCCGCAATGGTATCATAGACCTGGAGCGTCTCTTGATTGTCGCTGTCGAAGAAGTCGACCTTGATGCCAACGGCACCCCAAGATGCCCACAGGCGTAACTTCTCCTCACGGAGTTCCTTCGTATTCAGCCCTTTATAATGCGTCCACAACCAGATGCTGACGCCGCGCGCCTTCGCGTAATGGATGAGCTGAGGCGCATCCAGCACACCCTCCCAGCCGCCGTCCACAACGCTGTATTCCCATCCCATCTCGGCGGCAAAATCCACATGCTGCCGTTGAATGTCCATATCGCCGCAGGAATCGCCTTCCGCGTACCAGGACCAGGCCGCTCTGCCGGGAGAGATCCAAGAGGTGTCTTCCAGCACGGGCGGAGGACATAAGTGAGTCGTTACCGATGAAGACACCAGATCCCTGAGCGATCCGATGATCATGACACGCCAGGGCGTCGAGAGCGGAAGCTTGGCGGCAATCGGCGTTTCCTGATCCGGGGCGTAAGCGATGCGGAGCTTCCGGCCGTCTTGCTCATCCGCTGCGAGATGACTGGCGCCATAACCCCCGTCCACAGCTGCTTCAGTCAGTAGCAGCCAATGATCCCCTGCCGATTGGACCAGCAGCGGGAAACCGAAATGCCCTCCCCGAAGATGATCCGGCATGGCATGGTCATAGGTTCGTTCATAACACCGCATGAATGGCTGAGCCCAGACATTGAGCATTCGGTCCTCCGGCAGATGGAAGCCGGAGAGCTCGTTCTCGAAACGAATATCCCCTTCTCCTTGCAGCTCATACCGGTATGCGACGCCGTCCTGAAAAGCGCGGAAACGGATTCTCACCTGATGATTCTCTACCGAAGTCAGAAGAACCAACTCGTTTGCTTCGTAAGACTGCGATTTTTGCTTGCCGGTCACAAGCTCGTAACGCTCCGTGATCGTGTTGTGCTCAACCCCTTGGATGCAGATGCCTTGCTGAAATTTGTATTGGTTGGTGATCAGCCCGAGCGGCGACCTTTCAAGAACGCGATATCGATTGTTCATCACCGTGTAAAAAAGGGGGCCGTTATGCTCCTGTTCCAGCGTGATATGCAGATTCCCGTCAGGTGAATGAAGCTGTGCATGAAACGGCGCTGACAGAGACTGGAATAGCTCATGATCCATAAACGAAACTCCTTCCTTGTCGCTCCAAGAATGACGTATCCATTGCAGCCTCATTGTAACGGACAATGCAGAGGCTTAGCATACGGCTCCGTTCGCTCCGGGTTGTGTTTTCTTACGTTGTGTTACTCCATAAAAAAACACGGCCATTCCGCAAGTTACGGCATGGTCCGGCGAGCAGCGGCTGTTTTATCATAGAAGCATATCAAGAGGCGTTTGAAAGGAGGGCATCAGGTAATCGCGGGTGGATCGTAATCACTACTTATGACAAAGGATGGGTGATGATTGATGAGACAGGTACGCAAGCGTAACAGGCAGGTAAGAAGAGGAGGAATTATACTGCTATTGGGTATTCTGCTGTTTTCGTTTGGCAATCCGCCAATACAGGGGGAAACGGCTGCATCGGATGTGATGGAACGGGTCAACCTGGCATGGAATAAGCAGGCGATTGCCAGTTCCGAGATCAGCGGGCGTGAAGCCGGGAAGGCCGTTGACGGCAGCCGTGATACCTACTGGCAGCCGGCGAGCACAGACCGTGAGGACATGAGTGTATACATACAGGTGGATCTGGGGAGTGAGCAGTCCTTCAACCAGGTCGTCCTGGATTTAAACCGGGGAGATCATTTGGGAAGTATCGAGATCGATTACTCCCGTGACGGTGAGTCTTGGAGCAGAGCCTATGCGAAAAATGGGGGCATTCGAGCGGACGGTCAGGAAGTGATGACGTTTGATTCCGTAAGCGCTTCCCACATTCGGGTAACGCTGCTGCTAAGCCGAAATCTCAATGTTCAGCTAAGGGAGTTGGAGCTTTATATGCAGGATGGAGATCAAGGGATTCCGTCCGATGTAACGGAGCTGGCCTTCGTGAAGCCGGATGGAACCCCTTATAACAACAATGAGGAACTGACCTTGGATATTGGAGGCACATCGGCCGTGGAGACGCGTGGCAAACGGGTCAGCGGGGTATGGATTTCGCTGCCTCAAGGCCAGGTTCAATATCATGCGATGGGAACCAGCGCCGCGGTGACTTCCGAAGGTTCGGTAACCGGGACCAAGGTAGGAGCCACTCGGTTATATGCGGAAACCAGCATTAACGGTCAAGCGATACGTACACCGGATTTCTGGATTGTGGTGAAGGATGATCAGGAGTTCCAGGATGCGAAATACATTGCCTTCAGTTCGTTCGCGCATAAGGCGTTGGTCCAGAAGATTGGCGAGGCGGCGATCTTGGAGGAAGGCAAGGAGCTGCCAGTCGTAACGATCGTTCCGAATATGAACGGAACCGTATCGGCCAGATGGTTCAAGGACGATCAATCCAGAGGCTCGCTGGGCACGAAGGCGCTGCAGGCGGGGGTAACGCAATCGATAATGCTTCCGGGTGGGATGAAAGTACCGGGCACGTACGAGGTGCGGATGACTTTTCAAACCACAGACGGGGGAACCTACTTCGACAGCTTGTTTTATACCGTCATGCCCAAGAAAGGAATACCTGAAGGTCAGAGTCAAATCGCCTTTACCGGAAAAGACGGAAGGATGGTGTATGTTCCCGATTATAAGGGGAACCGGATCATCGATTTCTCAAACGTCGGTTATATGGGTGGCGGTGTAAAACTGCCCGACGTTCAGGCGAGAATTGCCGTACAGCCGACCGGCGGGGACGATACGGCGATGCTGCAAGCGGCGATTGATGAGGTGTCGCGGCTGCCTCGTGATGTGGACGGCTTCCGGGGGGCAGTGCTGCTGAAGAAGGGCACATATCTGGTCGGCGGTTCCCTGAACATTCAGTCCAGCGGGGTCGTGCTGCGGGGTGAAGGCAAGAGTGAGGACGGCACCATCATCCGCGGCACGGGAACAACGGCCAGAAATTTGATTGTTGTCGGTGGAACCAACGGTGCAGCTGTTGTTGACGGGACGGAGACGGACATCCAGGATCTGTACGTTCCGGCAGGCTCCCGATCCTTCCATGTCCAGAATGCCTCCGGTTATCAGGTGGGCGACTCCGTCATTGTTCGAAGAATTGGTAATGACCGCTGGATTCATGAGATCGGCATGGATCATATCTACATGCGGCCAGGGACCGGGGGAACGCAGCAGTGGTCCCCGTTCAATCTGGATTTTGACCGCGTCATTTCGGCAATCGACGGCAACCGGATTACGGTGGATGCTCCATTAGCGAATGCCATTGAACGTCAATGGGGTGGAGGCAAGCTGTTCAAGGCGACGGATGAATCTCGAATCGAACAGGTAGGGATCGAGAACATGCGCGCCATATCCGATTTTGATCCGAGCAAGACCGATACCAAGATGGATAACGATGTTCTGGATACCCCGTATTATTCCGATGAGGCACACGCGGAGCGCTTCATTATGATGAACAGCGTGAAGAATGCCTGGGTGCGCGAGGTGGACGGCTACCATTTCTCCTACGCCTTGGTGCAGGTCGGGCGGCAGGCCAAATGGGTCACCGTACAGGACAGCGAAACGTACGACATGGTCAGCGTGATTACGGGCGGTCGTCGTTACAGCTTTTTCATCCAGGGGCAATTAAATCTGGTACAGCGCAATTATACGGAAACTTCACGTCATGCTTATGTCATTGAGAGCCGCGTACAAGGACCGAATGTCATGTACGACAATAAGGCTACTCGCGAATACAATACAAGCGAGCCGCACCACCGCTGGTCCACCGGCGGCCTGTACGACAACGTCAATGCGCGCATCAGCGTCCGCGACCGCGGATGGCTTGGCAGCGGACATGGCTGGGCGGGAGCGAATTACGTCATGTGGAATACCGAGGGCGGGCTTGTTGCGCAGAAGCCTCCAACGGCACAAAACTATGTCATCGGCCATATCCCGACTGAAGACGGTTTGAACGTGAAACCGCTCGTTCCGAATGATTATGATTCAAGACCGCGTGAGGACGGCTATTGGGAATACGCCGACCGGTATGTAGCGCTCCAGAGCCTATTCGTCCAGCAGTTGAAGGATCGTCTGGGTCAGCAAGCGGTAGATAATCTGGCCCGTACGCCTGTGGGCGGCGGTGCGATCGATATACCGGAGCAGCCTTAATTATATATAGCGAACAGGGGATTATCAGGGGAAACGCCGATTGTCCCCTTCTTCGCGAAGAAGGAGTCGTGTATGAGGGTGGAGAGGGAGACAACAGGAAGAGATACGGAACGTTCTCGTGGGAGACATCATGTGGAGCTTGATTGTGCAGGGCAGTACGGCAAGATCGAAGCAGTAGGTGATAAAACCGCATGGCGGCAGCCTGACACATCTGCAAATCGGCGCTTGCGGTTATGGTACGCTTCCCCAGCTGCGGAGTGGAATGAGGCATTGCCCATCGGGAATGGGCGCTTGGGCGGAATGGTTTTTGGCAAGACCTCGCTTGAGCGGGTGCAGCTCAACGAAGACTCCCTCTGGTATGGTGGTCCGGGAAGGGGAGCCAACCCTGACGCCACCGAATATTTGAGCGAGATCAGACAGATGCTGCGGGATGGACGTCAGGCCGAGGCCGAGCATCTAGCCCGGATGGCGATGACTTCATCCCCGAAATACGAGCAGCCTTATCAGCCGCTGGGCGATCTGCTTCTCAAATTCCTGGATGCCGAGGAAGCGGTGGAGCATTACGAGCGAGAGCTGGATTTGGAGCGGTCCATGGTGACCGTATCCTTTTCTTCGAGCGGCATAGGCTATCGCAGGCAGTATTTTGTCAGTGCGCCGGATGGCGTGATGGTGATTCGCCTAACTGCCGATCGGCCCGGGGCGCTGACGTTTGCGGCAAACCTGATGCGCCGTCCTTTTGACAGCGGAACAGAGTCGTTAGGGCACGATACCTTGCTGATGAAGGGCGAATGCGGCGCAGACGGCATTTCCTTCTGCACGGCACTGCGTGCTGTCGCTGTGGGAGGAAGCGTACGAACCATCGGTGATTTTCTCTCGGTTGAAGGCGCGGACTCGGTTACGCTGCTGCTGTCAGCCCAGACGAGCTTTCGGTATCAGCAGCCGGGCCAGGTATGTCTGGAGCAGTTGGATTGTGCGGCAGGCATGTCTTTCCAACAGCTGGAAAGCCGTCATCTGGAGGAGTATCGTGAGAAGTTTGAGCGGTTCTCGCTAACTCTCGGTTCCAGCAAGAAGGATGCGAATAGAGCGGGCTTAACCGAAAGAGAAGTTGACATTCCGAATGGGATGGATCGCGTTGTCGGTCCAGATCAAGTTGAAGTTTTAAATCGAGCAGAAGACGATTTGTTATCCCTGCCTACCGATCAGCGGCTGAAACTGCTGCAAGAAAGAGTGAAGATTGAAGGTGCCTCTGCGGAGAATAGAGATCCCGAATTGGTTGCCCTATACGTGCAGTACGGGCGGTATTTACTCATCTCCTGCTCCAGACCCGGATCTCTCGCAGCGAACCTGCAGGGTATATGGAATGACAGCTTCACCCCGCCCTGGGAGTCGAAGTATACGATCAATGTGAATATTCAGATGAACTATTGGCCGGCAGAGCTGCTGAGCCTGGCGGAATGCCACGAGCCGCTGTTCGACCTGATTCACCGCATGCTCCCGAATGGCCGGGACACGGCTCGCGAGATGTATGGCTGCCGTGGTTTCGCAGCGCATCACAATACAAATCTTTGGGGAGAGACCCGGCCTGAAGGAATATTGATGACCTGTACCATATGGCCGATGGGAGCCGCCTGGCTGTGCCTTCATCTATGGGAGCATTACCGGTTTGGCCGGGATGCGGATTTCCTGCGGGAACGAGCGTATCCGGTCATGAAGGAAGCGGCGATATTCCTGCTGGATTATATGACTGTGGATGAGGAAGGGAGACAAGTAACCGGACCTTCCGTTTCGCCGGAGAACCGATTTGTGCTTCCGAACGGAGCCGTCGGCAGCCTCTGCATGGGACCTGCTATGGATGCGCAGATTGCGACGGCCTTGTTTCGGGCCTGTCTTGCGGCAGGCCAGCTTGTCGGAGATGAGGACACCTTCCTTGAAGAGCTTCAAACGGCGCTGCAAGAAATTCCGGCACCGCGGATTGGAAGGCATGGAGGGATCATGGAGTGGCTGGATGATTACGAGGAGGCCGATCCCGGACACCGGCACATCTCGCAGCTGTTCGCCCTGTATCCGGGAGAGCAAATTGATCCCGTTCAGTCACCTGAGCTTGCCGAGGCAGCGAACAAGACCTTGGAGCGACGACTTGCCAATGGCGGCGGCCATACCGGCTGGAGCCGGGCCTGGATCATCAATTATTATGCCAGGCTGCAGCGGGGCGCGGAAGCGCATGAGCATCTGGTGAATCTGCTGGCTTCCTCAACTTATCCAAATCTGCTGGATTGCCATCCGCCTTTTCAAATCGACGGTAATTTCGGCGGGATTGCCGGCGTTGCCGAAATGCTGCTGCAGTCGCATACGGGCGAGTTAAGGCTGCTTCCGGCCCTGTCCCCGCAGTGGAACAGCGGTGAGGTGAAGGGGCTACGTGCCCGCGGCGGCTTTGTAGTCAACATGCACTGGGAGGAAAGCGAACTGACCGAGGTGAAGATTCACGCCGACAGGGCGGGCGAATGCAGGATAAGGTCCCGTTCATCGCTTGTCCTCATCGAGGAAGAGTCCAATAAGGTCACGTTGATAAGCGCAGGTAGATCCGAAGCAGGCTACAGCTATTCTTTTTCCATGGTGAAGGGGAGCGATTGTAATTTGAGGAAGGCTGGGAGCGGGAGAAATAAAGAGGGTTAAAAAAGCTAATAAATCAATTAGAATAAAGAAATCTCTCTCTGAGAGATAAAAATATAATGTTACAAACGATAAACAACGAAAGTAACCCACTCCTAAGGTTGGCGCCTAAGTGGGTTACTTTCTCATTCCTGACTTGATCTTGGAGGAGAAATCCTGCTCAAGATGTTGATGAACCATGAGACCGGGTGTTCTAATCATGCTAATCATTTTTGAAGAAAACCACGCGGTATGATGGAGCCCCAGGGATTTCGTAATCGATTTCATGTTTTCCGATCCATTTTGATAACGTATAACTGCTTGCATTTTTATCGTATGAACTAAGCTTAGCCTTAGAAAAAACCGCACCTCCAATGTTAGATGGTGTCTGACAATTGGGTGCAGTTCAAAATCCGATGTGGTTTTCTTGTTCTTTTTCAGGCTTATTTCATCGCTTTGAACGTGGGACAAGGGAGGGCTTGCATACATATATATAAAAACAAAGGAGAGCGTTCAGATGGAAGAAAACACACTAGGTTTAATCCTCACGCGTCGTTTGCAAGAATGCGGGATATCCATGCGGAAGCTGGCTTCCTTGACGAATGTGGACCCTGCGACCATATCTCGAATCATTAATGGGAAAACGAGACCGAAAGAGCAGCTCCTGGATCAAATCGCCTTCCATTTGGAGCTCGATCCCCTCACCTTGTTTGTCGCAGCAGGGTACGGTCAAGATGAGCTTAAGCAATTTTATAAGTCGATTGAGAAGATGGTCCGGGTACTGCTATCGTCCACAACCATCAATTGGGTGGCCACGACAGAGAAAATCGAAAGCACGCTGGCAGAATACAGAGAATTCGCCAAGACACCGGAGGGTGAACGGATTATTCAAACGGAGCTGAAAGCCAAACTGCAGAGGATCAATGGCCAGGGGCCCTTTATTGAGAAAATCGAGCAGATGCATGAGCAATACCTTAACAACTCCCTGTCGCCAGAGGCTTCCCCCATAGTCGGCAGTGCGCTGCTCTATTTTATTTTGGAGAAAGACATTATCCCCGATAACCTGTTTCCGCTGGGATTCATCGACGACGCCCTGGCCATTCAGCTGGCCCTGGATCAGATCATCGCGATGGAATAGCGGAATCGCGGCTTTCGCGTGCAACAAAAAACATCATTTTATTTATATTGTTGCACATCCTTGCAACACCTCTCATATAGATACATGGAATCAGAACAATTATGGGAGAGTGGTCGAAACATGACGGCATGGATCATCGTTGCCCTTCTAACGTTGTCCTCGAGCATCGATAACTTGGGGGCAGGGCTGGCTTATGGCATCCGGAACATCCGGATTCCGTTTATCACGAACATGGGAATTGCGTTGATTGGATTTATCTTCAGCATGGCTGGAATCTATTTTGGACTGTGGTTGTCCTCTATACTTCCTGGCGTGCTGCCGGCCGTGTTAGGCGCTATTTTCTTGTTCTTGATCGGTCTGCGTATCGTGCTTCTGGCCAAAAGCACGAACGATCCGAACATCACTTCAAGTATAGGCATCGGGGAAGCCATCATGCTCGGTATTGCGCTTTCGGCCAATGCGTTAACCAATGGTGTCGGAGCAGGGCTTCTCGGATTTCCACCGCTAGGCATTTCCCTGCTTGCTGCTGCGGGAAGCCTGATCTGCGTATGGGGAGGGACCGCCTTAGGATTGCGTCTCAAAAATATTCGCATCGGTTCCTATTCCCTCGGCCAGTTCGGGACCGTCATTAGCGGGGTTCTGCTGGTTGCTGTCGGGATTTCAATATTCTTCTAACCGATCACTTGGAAAGCCTGGGATGGATCAGGCTTTCTTTTGATTGTTCTACCTGTCCATCCCCCAGTAGGGGGATTTCAGAAAAGGATAACCCGCTATAATTGAGACCGCAGGCTGTTGCACAGCCGCGATTGAGAGGATCCTGTAGGCTTCGGATGTACTTGCAGGAGCATACGACTTAGGCATGCTGGCTGTTCTGTGGGTCAGAGCTTTGCTGTCCGTTCGGTCAACGATACCTGGGCGGCCATGACCGCAGTTGGGCTGTTGTACGTCCTGAGGAGATCTTCCAAGCGAACGGCTCGCCCAAGTTCGCCCGTGTTCCCGCCTGATGATGGTTGCGGCAGGCGTTGCAGTTGCAGCTATAATACAAAAGGGTTAGGCAGAGGGCATGAGTGCCAGATCTGCCTAACCCTTTTTTTTCACAACCCTCAACCATATAAGTACGACTTCACGTCCCGCCCAAGGTAGGCTCTCCATATGATCAGATTGTAAGGATCGTCCCAGTCGATGTTCTGCGGCTCCTCGAACATGCGGTGCAGGCGGTTGTTGTTGAAGATGATGGAGCCGCATTGATCAAAAGCCACCCCGTCTACCCACAGCATCCTGTCGTCGGACAGCAGCTTGTTGAACGAGCGCGTGTACGGTGAATAGTAACCGATCCCCTTGCCTTCGAGCATGGTGTAGAATATATGGCCTTGATTGTCGGCATGCATGCCGTCGGTTGTCGTTCCTTTGCTGCCCAGGGTCTGAACGGAATTCCGGATGATCGAATCGGGAATATTGAAATTCCGCAGCAGTCCTGTATCGATAGCGTACAGATTGCGCCCCGTTACCTGGCAGTAGAATAGAGTTCCGCGATCCGCGGATAATGCTATGCCGTCGGCGCCGATCCGGATCGGCTTGTCGCGGTATACCGGCTCGGTATCAATCTCAAACCGGAATCGGGGCACGTCCTGCGTACTGTAATGACTGTCGAGGACGCGCCGAAATTTCTTCGTTCTCATATTGTAGACGATAATTCCGCCATACAGCGGATGGTCCGGCCAGCCGGAGCCCGAATCGGTGATATAGGCATAGCCGTTTCGGTTATCCACCACGATGTCGTTCAGGAACGACGTTCGGGGTGGGGCAATATCATCCGGAATGACAATGGAATCGAGCAGGCGGTTAGCGTTCAGATCCCAGATGACCAGCTTTTGCGAGCCTTCGGGCGAAGTATCGTATGCGATTTTTCCTTGATCCAGAATCCACATCCGATGATGCTCATCAATTTCGTAGCCAAGGACGGATTGCAGCATTCGCACATCCCCCGGTGTATTCCACTCCCAGCTTGGAAAAGCCTCCAGTACGGGCTTGCCGTTCACCATCACAATGGTGTTCAGCGTAGCGGGAATCCCTTCCGCCCAGCGCGGAACCGATACATAGAAGCGTCCCTTTAGGTCCACTTTGACGCCTGCGGGCATGCAATGCTTCCAATACTGATGCTCCTCGAATCGCTGCTTCATCGCAGCATTCGGGAAGTTCCAGTCCAGGCGGTTCCAATGGAAGAGGATCTGGTACGGACTTGTATAGCTATGGGCCTGCTTGTCATGAGGGGCGGCAGGCTGCTGCCACTGGCCCTCCATGGAATGATTCGGTGTACGCATATTTGTAAGACCTCCCAATAACATGCTCGGTTCATCCATTACGGCAGCGAAAATTGTTCCTTCGCGCTTATTCCTCTGAGTTAGTTATATGCCCAGAGGGATGGATTGGCACCGAAAATATTTACGAAGAGGTCTTTTTTCAGAGTACCCGTTACACTTGCATAACCTTAATCAGATTCGTGTTACCGGATTGACCGATCGGCACGCCTGCAGACAATACGATAATATCGCCTTTTTCGATGTAACCTGTCTTGATGGCATTGCGGGTCGCGGATTCGAACATTTCGTCCGTCGTTGTGACCTTGTCGCCTTTTACCGGAATGACGCCGGAGAGCAAGCAGATTTTGGCCAGCACTTCTTCATGCTGTGTAACCGCGATAATTGGTGCTTGTGGCCGATATTTCGAAATCATCCGCGCCGTAAATCCGCTCTCCGTTGACGTAATGATAGCTTTGGCATTCAGCACGAGGGAGGAGCTAACCGCCCCCTGACTAATAACCTCGGTAATATCGGCTACTTGCTGTCTGGATTTGAAAGCGAATTGGTCTTTATAATCGATCATCGTTTCGGCACGGCGGGCGACTGCGGCCATCGTGCGCACGGATTCTACCGGATATTTGCCCGCAGCGGATTCCCCCGAGAGCATGACAACGTCAGCTCCCTGGATCACCGCGTTAGCCACGTCGCTCACCTCGGAGCGGGTTGGACGGGGATTGACCTGCATCGATTCCAGCATGTGCGTTGCGACGATTACCGGTTTGCCGGCCAGGTTGCATTTATCGATCATTTCTTTTTGCATCATAGGCACTTCTTCGATCGGCACTTCGACGCCAAGGTCGCCGCGGGCAACCATGATGCCGTCGGAGGCTTCAATGATGTCGTCCAGGTTCTGCATGCCCTCTTCATTCTCGATCTTGGAGATGATCTGCACATGCTCTGCGCCGCGTTCCTTCAGAATGCTGCGGATTTCGCGGATATTATCGCCATGGCGCACGAAAGAAGCGGCAATGATCTCGATGTTGTTCTCCAGACCAAAGCCGATATGCATGACGTCACGTTCGGTGACCCCAGGGAGTGTCGTTTTGATTCCCGGGAGGTTGACGCCTTTACGCGGTTTAAGCACGCCGCCGCTGATGATTTTGCAAAGAATGTCCGGTCCGTCGACACGGAGAACGTTCAGGTCCACGAGGCCGTCATCGATCAAGATGCGGTCGCCCGGTTTCACGACTAGATTCAGCTCGGCATAATTAACCGAGATGCGCTGGGCGTCTCCCAGAATTTCTTCGGTAGTCAGGATCAGTTCCTCACCTGGTTTGAGCGTGCAGGAAGCCTCTTTCAGCTTGCCGATCCGTACTTCGGGTCCTTTAATGTCCATCATGATGGGTACATACGTGTTTAATTCGGATGCGGCCTGGCGAACGTTCCGAATCCGGGTCACGTGATCCTCCGGCTCTCCATGTGCCATATTCAAACGGGCAACGGTCATTCCCTCCTGAATCATGTTTTTCAACAGCTCGATGGAATCGCATGCGGGTCCCATCGTACAAATGATTTTGGTTTTTAGCATGGCTGTTTGTTCCTCCTTTGTATTTGCACTCTTCAGCTTTTTTGCAGCATTCGAGCTCATTCAAACTACCCTAATGATCACATTGTAGCCTGTCTTGTCGAATCATGATATGAACTATAGTACAATGGATGGATTATAGTATCGTATTTGAGGTGGGTTATGATCACTCCGGTAGAAGTAAAACAAATTAGCGGTGTCGATTGGTATGAAGAAGCTGACCATGAGAAGCGAGCATGGCGCTTAAGCCTTGTGACATATGGAAAATGTGTATATTGGGTGAATGGCGATAAGCAGATTATGGAGAAAGGGGAGTTGCTGCTTATTCCAGCCGATGTTCCGTATTATGGCAAAAGCATCCCTACCGTGACGCACACGCAAATCGCCGTTGAGTGGACAGACCAGTTATCGACGGGATTATCGGTGATTGAACGAGAAGAAGCTTTAAAACATAAACCCGGCTGTTATGAGTTGATCCGCGAACGGTTGAAGGTGATCCATCAGCAGTGGCAGGAACGCCCATCTTATTATGTCTTGATGATAGAAGCATTATTGACAGAAGTGTTGATTTATATCAGTCGTGAGCTGGACAAGGGCGTCATCACGCCGGAGAAGCACTTGCATGTGGAACGGATGAAGTCTTATATTGAGCGGCATTACCGTGAGAAAATAACGAAAGAAGAGCTGGGCGATGCCATCGGCAAAACCCCCAATTACGCAGCGGTACTCTTTAAGAGTGTTACGGGGCAGACCATCAGCCAGTACGTGCACGCCCAGCGGATCAAACGGGCAGTGTATTTGTTAACGGAATCGCAGCTGACAGTACAGGAGATTGCCGTATTTCTCGGATATCAGGACCTCTCCTATTTCTATAGAATTTATAAACGAGTCACGGGCAGCGCTCCTTCGGATTTATTGCATGAGCGTCCACGAACCGTATAGGAGATTTAACGCAAAAAAAAGAGGGCTATCTATATGCCCTCTTTGATGATCGTTATGTTATTGAGCAGCGTCATTTTCGAATAACTGCTTCACATACTGCCGCAGTTTCGTTTTATCTACGCCGAGCACTTGTGCCCGTCCGGCCTTCTCGTTGGTCAGCAGCGAGAACGGCGGAAGCTGCTGCTGGTCGATTTTATCCAGATTCACGTCAAAACCGAGAGCCATCAGCTTCAGCATTTCTTTGGGGCTTAGATCGGTTTCGATGTATGGCGCAATTGAATCCAGGATGCTGGGCAGCTTGAACAAAGAGCCTGTGGTCTGCATCTTTTTGGCGACTTCCGTCATAAGAATCCGTTGTCGTTCCGTACGGGCAAAATCGGACTTCGCATCGTGCCGGAACCGGACGTATTGCAGCGCCATCTTGCCGTCGAGGTGCTGCAGCCCTTGCTTTAAATCGATGTCGTACATATGCTTGTCCGCTTTGCTTGTGTAATACATATCTTTCTCAACCTGAATGTCGACTCCGCCAATGGCGTCGACCAGGGCTATGAATCCGACAAAATCGGTGTAAACATATTTATGTATGGGCATGTCCAACAAATCGCTGATGGTTTGTCTGGTCAGCTCGATTCCGCCGTAAGCAAATGCCGAATTCAGTCGTCCTTTGCCATGGCCGGGGATGTCCACATAGGTATCTCGCAAAATCGAGAACAAATGGGCTCTTTTCGTAACAGGATCGATGGAGGCAACCAGCATGGTGTCGGATCTGCCGGCATCGTCTCCCCGGGAGTCTCCTCCAATCAGGAGAATATTAATGCGTTCTTTACCCTCCCACTTGGGTATCTCGATGATTTCCTCCGACGCGGCGCCCGAAGTATCCGCCTGCTCCGCCGAATTCGAAGCGGTCGAAATTTGGTTTGAGAATTGTATAATAGCGTAGGTATAGTACGAGATAATCCCCAAGATTCCAACGGATAATAAGAGCATGGTGTATTTTAACCATTTCCTTTTCATAGTTCCTATAACATCCTTTCTGTTGTTCTACTGCATAATTGACCATTCTAGCAAAATAATGAGCAAAAATCATATTTTCCCGGAAAAACGATTCGGGAAAGTCGGTATATTCCGGTCGGATGAGCGGGTTGACTCTCCTCCAAGGGGAGACCTTAGACTGGAAGTCGAAGGAGGGAACCAGCGTATGTTATACACGGTAAAAGAGGTTTCGGAGCTGTCCGGGGTGACCATCAAAGCGCTGCATCATTATCATAAAATCGGCCTGCTCTTGCCTGCCGAGATCAGCGAAGCGGGTTATCGCTTGTACGGTACTGCCGAACTAGAGCGATTGCAGCACATTCTGTTTTACAGGGAAATGGATTTTTCGTTGGACCAAATCAAGGCACTGATGGAGAAGGCCCCTGAACGGCGGAAGATGCTGTTACAACAGGAGAAGCAGCTGATGGATCGCGCTGATCGATTGGATACGATTCTGAAAACCTTAAGAACATCCTTAACCAGTACGGAGGAGGGCAAGCGCATGGAGCCTCGGGAATTATTCAAAGGTTTTGAGAGCGAAGAAGAATGGAAGGAAGCCTTAGCAGAGCAAAATGAGCATCTGAAAGAGCAGTATGATGTGGATTTGCTCGAGAGCGAACCCGTTGATGTGCCAAGCATGAACGAGCAGGCAAGGGAAGCGGCAGCCTTTATGGCAGGCATGGCGAATGCGTTGAAAACGGGGATCAAACACGATGATGTGCGAGTACGGGATTCGATTCGGGATCATCTGCAGTTTATGAATGAGCAGGGCCAGGCCTTTACGGCTGCGGATTTTGCGGGTCAAACGAAGTTTTTCCTGAATGATGACTTTCATCTCCGGATGCTGGAGGAGCAGCAAACGGGGCTGGCTTATTATCTGCATGCGGCTGCGGAGGCGTATGCGCATCTGACGTAAATAGGGTGATTAAGCCGCGCGGGTCGCGGCTTTTGTCATTTTTAAGGGTGTTTAGAATTTATCGGAAGGGTTAAATACATGACATTGCAGCAACAAAAAAACAACTTAGGAGTGATGAACAATGGCTAACAACAACGGTAACAAAATGAGCAGAGAAGAAGCGGGACGCAAGGGCGGCGAAGCAACGGCCAAGAATCACGACAAGGAGTTTTATCAAGAAATCGGCCGTAAAGGCGGAGAAGCCCGCGGCATTCAAAACAATAACGATTAAATGAAATCTACAATCATAAAAAATAGCAAGCTTTAAAAAGCAGCGGCGGATTCCGTTCAAAGGGAACCGCCGCTGCTTTATTTTTGAGCTAACCGTAACCGCCGAGCCCGGCGTTTGCCGGACGCTGTCAGGCTATCTTGAATTCAAGTCCACCGAGCCGCCCACAGCTTCATTTCCTTGCAGATGACATGAAGGTCCATGCCTTTGGGTGTCAGCGTGTATTCCACCGTAACCGGAACGGTAGGGAATACTTCGCGTTCAAGCACGCCCTGTTCCTCCAGATGGCGAAGCGTCGTGGTCAGAGCCCGCGGACTGACATTCGGGATTTGCCGCTGCAGCTCGCCAAATCGTTTCGTGCCGCCAAAGAGCTCGCGGATGACGAGAAATGCCCATTTTCCGCCTAAGACCAGCAATGTTTTTTCGATATTGCATTCGATATGTTCGGGAGTTTTCGGTATGTAACTGCTCGATTTATTTCCCATAACGGTAGGCTCCTTCCGGTTTTCTATTAACTATACTCAAGTATATCAGCTATCCTTCTTATAATATAGTGAAGAACATTTCACTTCTTCCCTGAGAATAGGAACTACTTTAAAATAGCAAATGTAGCATTCAAGTAATTCTATTGAGGGAGGAGTTACCATGAAATACAGAAGAATAGGACGCACTGGTCTCAAGGTCAGTGAGATCAGCTTGGGAAGCTGGCTTACATACGGTGGTTATGTTGAACGCGAGAATGCGGTTAACGCAATTAAAACGGCTTATGATCTGGGCATTAACTTTTTTGATACGGCGAATGTATATGAGAAAGGTGCAGCCGAAGAGTTGGTCGGCGAAACCTTGAAAGCGTATCCGCGCGAATCATACGTGCTGGCGACAAAGGCATTTTGGCCGATGGGCGATGGCCCGAACGATCGCGGCTTGTCCCGCAAGCACATTATGGAGCAGGCACATGCCAGCTTGAAGCGTCTTGGCCATGATTACGTGGATATTTTCTACTGCCACCGTCATGATCCGGAAACGCCACTTGACGAGACACTTCGCGCGATCGACGACCTTGTCCGCCAGGGCAAGGTACTCTATGTCGGCGTCAGCGAGTGGCAGGCATCGCAAATAGCAGAAGCGTTGACGGTAGCGGATCGTTACCTGCTCGACCGCATCGTGGTCAATCAACCCATCTACAATATGTTTGAACGTTACATTGAGAAGGAAATCATTCCGCTGAGCGAGCGTTCCGGCATTGGGCAGGTCGTATTCTCTCCGCTGGCGCAAGGTCTGTTGACGGGCAAGTATACCTCAGCTTCCGATATTCCAGAAGGCAGCCGTGCCGCGAAGCTGGAATGGATGCGTAAAGGCATTACCGAGGAGAAAATCGCGAAGGTTCGCGAGCTGGAGAAGATTGCGGCAGAGCTTGAAGTATCCGTAGGCAATCTGGCGCTTGCCTGGATTCTGCGCCAGCCGAACGTAGCCAGTGCGCTTGTCGGCGCAAGCCGTCCGGAGCAGGTAACCGAGAACGCGAAGGCATCCGGCATTGAGCTCAGCGAAGAAGTTCAAACTCGCATTGAAGAGATTTTGCAATAGGGAAGTAAATCGACTAAGAACTAAGACGTTTATCGCATGGATCCTTGGGAATAAGAGAATCCGAGGACAGGTGGAAAGATGTATATAAGATGGCTTCTGACTCGGTTCAGGGGCCATCTTTTTTGCGTGTCTCTTTAGCTAATGAAGCCTTCCCTATTAGATGACATTTTCTTGTTGAATTATATCGTCTACCATTTATAATACTTTCTAGTAATGTTATACTACTCATTAGTATTATATTACTGAAATAGGACAAATGTATTAGGGGGAGAAGCAGCAATATGCAAAAACGAAGGCGAATAGCATCTACGAAATGGTTGAAGGTGATGTTGTCCATTCTAATAGGTTTAGAGGTTGTACTGGGTGTGCTCGCGTCTCCGAAGACGGTTAGGGCTAATCTTCTAGACGCTCAATATCTGGGAGAGATCCGTCTATTTCCTTACAAGAACGGTCCCGAAGGGTGGATATACTGTGCAGGGCAAGTGTTAACGCTAAGTCTGGAAAATTCGGCTTTGTATACTCTATTGGGCAACAACTTTGGCGGAGATGGCAGCAAGACGTTTGCATTGCCTGATTTACGGGAGGAAGAACCGGTGCCGGGCATGGGATACTATATCGCGGCTGAGGGATTATATCCGAGAGGCAGCAGTGGCTTGACCGACAATACGATGCTGGGGGAGCTTCGACTTTTTCCCTACAACATGGAGATGAATGATAATTGGGTGACGACTAATGGCACCGCTTTAAGTGATTCTAATCCTCTATACAGTGTGTACGGTACTACATTCGGCCAAGACTGGCAGGGTAGCTTTAAATTACCGCAGATTAACCCTGTGCAACCCCAAATCCAGTATTACGCCGCCAAGGCAGGGATACATCCAGGCAGCGCTGGTGAGGTGTATGCTGGCGAGATACGCATTTTTCCTTTGGAAATCCCTGGGCTAGCATCTTATAAGGCGGATGGCAAGCTTGTAAATGTTGCAGCGAATGGGGCACTTTATGAGTTAATCGGCAACAAGTTTGGGGGAACTCCGAACCAAACCTTTGGAATTCCTGATCTGAGAGGCAAACCTTTGACGCAGTATTACGTATCCCATTACGGATACGTTCCAACCCTGCAGCAAGTTCAGCCTGTAACTGTTTCCGACCAATATACAACAGCTGTCTCCACACCATTAACGGTACCGTCCCCTGGGGTGATGAGTAATGATTCCAATGTTCTGACAGCCAAAATATTGAATCTGCCTGCTCATGGAAAGATCACATTTCATAAGAATGGCTCCTTTACTTATACACCGGATGTCGATTTTGTTGGTACAGATTCTTTTACATATATAGCGAGCAATCATAATAAGAGCAGTGCCCCAGCCATCGTTAGCATCCACGTTACGGAGTCTGAGCCGAAGATAAGCGGAGTAACCGATGGAGGACTCTATAATCACGAAGTGACGCCTGTTTATACCAATGGCACGGGAACGCTGGACGGGCAGCCTTTTGTCAGCGGCACGACCATCCGCAAAGATGGCCAGTATAAGCTGGTCGTCGAGTCGCCTCGCGGCAAAACGCTCAAGGCCGATTTTGAGATCGACCAAACCGCACCTCTGGTTACAGGCGTGGCAGATGGAGGCCAGTATGATCGGGAGCGGCAAATCTTCTTTAATGAAGGGAGCGCGACGCTCAATCAGCAAGCGTTCCAGAGCGGAGACAAGGTAAACACGGAAGGGGTATTTGATCTCGTCGTAACCGACCGTGCTGGGAATAAGACTCAGGTTCATTTCTCGATCTATTTCCCAAAAACCGTGACGTTCGACAGCAACGGGGGTTCGCCCGTGGTGGAGGCGGTCGTCCCTTATGCTACGACCGTAACCCAGCCCGTCGATCCAGTGAAACCCGGTTATGCCTTCGGGGGATGGTATATGGATCAATCCTTCCAGCTTCCATTTGATTTCGCGGCACCGATTCTGGCTAACCTGACGCTGTATACCAAATGGATCGATGCGTATTCGCCTGTCGTGGTGGATCGGACGCCTGCGAATCTGGCTGATGAGGTGTCGATCGAAACGAAGCTTGAATTCAAGTTCGATGAACCCGTAACCGGAGTTAGTGGCAAGTACATATCGATTATGAGGGCGGAGGACCATCACAAGATCGAGTCGATCGAAGTGACAGACGGTTCTCATGTCAGGGTGGTCGATGAGAAGGTAGCGGTAAGTTTGTCTCAACGTCTGTCGTACTTTACGCGTTATTATGTAGAGATAGAGGAGGATGCATTTCAAGACGCTGCAGGCAACTTCTATGAAGGCATGAAGGGTCCTCAAGATTGGAGCTTTATAACGGAAAAAGACTCTGTTTCAGCGCCGCCTTCTCCTGCAAGCTTGAGTGCTAGAGCTGGAGATGGTGAAGTGACCTTGCAATGGTCTACCGTAACGGGGGCTACCTATTACGATATTTATTCCGGGACGGAATCCGGCGTATATGGAACAGCACCGATCGCAACGGTCACGGATACTACGTATTCAGCAGGTGATTTACTGAATGGAACGACTTATTATTTTGCGGTTAAAGCAGGAAATGATGGGGGCTCCAGCGCATTTTCAGAAGAAGTGAGCGCAAGGCCGGCCGGTGCTGAGATTCCCGTTCCGAGCGATGCGGATTTAAGCGGATTAGCATTATCTCATGGAACGCTCGCTCCGGCATTCAATCCTGCTGTCACAAGCTACATTAGCCAGGTTGGAAACCGTATAACGGAGATCAGCATAACGTCGAGCGTTTCCGATCCTCAGGCAAAGGTGACGATGAACGGCAAGGCCGTATCCGCCGGGCAGCCGTCAGATCCGGTCAGCCTAGCAGTAGGAAGTAACAGCATCCATATCGTGGTTACGGCTCAGAATGGGACGACAAAGACATACACGGTGGACGTGAACAGAGAGGCAGCGGCTTCCCCTGAGCCTGAACCTGGGAATCCACCCCATCCTGGTACGCCAGGCGGTGGATCTGGCTCTCCTGGAGGTCAAGGACCAAGCGGTGGTGAGGGTTCCCAAGCAGGTCAAGGGTCAGGTTCGGGGCAGAGCTCCACAGAGAGCAGCCGCGTAACGTCGTATATAAATGATGTATTACAGAACGGCATGATATCATCAACGTTAACGAAAGAGAAGAATGGGCAGGCCGTGTTGACTGTCAAGGTGAACGGAGATAGACTGCAATCACTGCTGATCAAAGAGAAGAACCGTCGACCGATTGTGCGGCTTCACGCCACGGACGATCTCGATCAAGCCGTGCTGGTCCTGGACAACCAGTCCGCAAAAGCGCTTGAAGGAAGCAGCGCGATGATCGAATTCGAGACCTCGACAGGCAGCGCCCGTATTCCAGCTCAGGCTATTTCAGGACAGCTCGGCAAAGCTGCGGCAACAAAAGAAGGAACACTTCATCTTGTACTTACCAAAAGCGAAATAGCGCTCAGCGCAAAGCTGAAGCAAACCGGGAATGCGAATGATCTTGGTACAACTTATGGCTTCATTGATATTAGGATTATAGCCTATGATCAGGGGAAGCCGTTGGGCGGAGATTCCTATTCTGCTTACGTGGTGCTCGAGATTCCCCTTCAAGAAGAATCCGCCGCGAAAGTCGTGACAACCGCCGTGTTTTTGGACGAAAAAGGAAACGTCCATCACGCGCCAACCCGGTTGGCAACACGTGAAGGCAAAACGTACGGTATCATCCAAGGTTTGAATAATGGTACGTATGCCTTGGTCAGCCATACCGAAGGATTACCGGATATGACAGGCCATTGGGCCGAGGCAGCGGTGAACGAGATGGCCTCACGCCTCATTGTAAGCGGCAGAGATGCTGCCGGGTTCCATCCGGATGCACCAGTTACCCGTGCGGAATTCGTCTCGATGATGGTTCGCTCACTCGGTTTAACAGAGCAGGGAGGAGCCAGCTCATTCCAAGACGTAACTTCCCGGGACTGGTACTTGGGGGCCGTATCGGCCGCAAGCAAGAGTGGGCTTATTCACGGCTATGCCGACGGCACCTTCTTGCCGGATAACCTGATATCAAGGCAGGAGGCTGCGGTCATTTTCGCAAGAGCCCTAAAAATTGCAGGGGTTGACCTGATATCCGGCAGCTCGGATTCGGATGCTGCGCTAGGTTCCTTCCAAGACGGTATCGAGTGGGCAAGTTGGGCGAAGGCGGCTGCAGCGGATGTGGTCGGAAGTGGAATCATGAGCGGTTATGATGGCAAGCTGAGGCCGCACAGTAATATGACCCGGGCAGAAACGGCAATCATGCTTCTGCGGATGCTTTCTGCATCGGGGATGATTGGTGATGTGCCTGCTAAATAATGGCTTGTCGAATATAGAAAAAAAGAGCTGCGCCAAAAGGAATTCATTCCTGGCGCAGCTCTTCTATTTGAAATAACGCTATTTACCCCAGCCGATAAGTCGCGAACGGCTTGGCATAAACAAAGTCGTCGCTGATTTCATCCAGGCTGGAACCCAGTGCTTCATCGATCTCAATATCCAGGCTCTTCAGGTTATCATCCAGCTGCTCGGTTTTCGTAGCTCCGACAATGACAGTGGAGACGGCAGGACGATTCATCAGCCAGGCTAAGGACAGGGCACTCGGGGAATGACCATGCTCTGCAGCCAACTGGCTGACCTGCTGTGCGAGCTTCAGATTGCGATCTTCCAGGAAGCGGTTGAAGTTAGGGTCCGTTTCCGCACGGGAGCCGGAGGGCGTGCTTGCGCCTTGACCGTATTTGCCGGTGAGAATGCCGCCGGCAAGTGGGAAATACGGGATGATGCCAACGCCCTGATCGAGGCAGAGGGGAACAAGCTCCAGCTCCGGCGTACGGTCGGCCAGGGAATAACTCGTTTGGGTGGATACATACCGGGCGTATCCGCGCTGCTCGCTGATCCCAAGCGCCTTCATGATTTCCCAGGCGGCATAGTTGGAAGCGCCGATATATCGTACCTTGCCCGACGAAACCATGTCATCCAGCGTGCGCAAGGTTTCCTCAAGGGGCGTATTCGGGTCAAACGTATGGATCTGATACAGGTCCACATAGTCGGTTTTCAGCCGCTTTAAGCTGTTCTCCAGCTCTTGCTGCAGATGATAGCGGGAGGAACCGCGTTCGTTCGGCCCTTGGCCGTTCACGAGTCCGGCTTTCGTGGCTAATACGACGTTATGGCGTTTGCCGGCAAGCGCCTCCCCGATGATGCGCTCGGATTCCGAGCCTGCATAAATATTCGCGGTATCGATGAAATTGATGCCATGGTCCAGTGCATGGTCTATGATGCGGGTGGATGTCTCTTGATCGGCTCTTTTGCCAAAAGCGTTCGTGCCAAGACCGAGCTCCGAAACCTTCATTCCGCTGTTGCCAAGACGGCGGTAGTTCATCTTGATCCACTCCTTTATGTATAGATTTCCTATAGTATAAACATGATCCCTCAATCGCCTTTACTATATTATATCCTCTAGCCTAATCGATGAAGCGGTTTGTGCACAAATGCTAAAGATTGTGCGAATGCCTTAGGACTCCTTGCGATAGGCTAAATATTACGATAGGATAGTTACGAACCATTTGGAAGGGGGATTGTCTTATGAATGAAGCGATTTTTAATCAATTGGATTTTGCCAGAGGAGCGACCTTAAAGTCGGTAGAACATGTAACGGAGCAAGAGGCTGATATCATCCCGGAAGGATTTGCGAATAGCATTCGCTGGAACCTGGGCCATATCTACACCGTGCATGAGCAGTTTGCTTTTGCAACGGCGGGCGAGCAGCCCCGTATTCCGGAAGGATTCGAGGCATGGTTTGCAACCGGAACCAAGCCGGCCGATTGGACGTCGAAGCCGCCTGCGATTTCCGAACTGGTAGAGCTTTTGCAGGAGCAAACGACCCGGATCCGTGAAACCTTCGCGAATCGCCTCGACCAGGCTTCGGCTCATCCGCTGACCATCGGACCCTTGACGTTCCAAACCGCGGGAGAATTTCTTGTGTTCAGCTTGTATCATGAAGGAATGCATACGCAGACGATCAAGGCTTACCGAAAATTGATAAAGTAATACGATGAACACGAAGCGATAGAAGGGCGCCCTCGCGCATCCCTTCTATCGCTTTTGTTTGTCGCTGCGGTGATCGATCCTTATAATGGAATCAACACAGATGGGATCATCGATGGGAGGATATGATAGTTATGGCGATTGAAATCGAACGCAAATACCTTTTGGAGGTTTATCCGGAAGACTTGATATCGGAAGGAACCATCGTGGTCGAGAAGGAGCAGTTCATCGAGCAGACGTATTTGGCGCTGGATGGGGATCAGGAGCTTCGGGTCCGCAAAATAACGGATCTGAAATCGGGTCAGGTTGAATTCACCCATACGTTCAAAAAAGGATGGGGAATTGCCAGGGAGGAAATAGAGTTCGCCATTTCCGAAGGACTCTATGACCAAGTGGTGAAGGCGCATGGCGCGATTCCGCTGACCAAGAGACGGGTCACCGCCCGCTTAGGGGACACGATCATCGAAATCGACGATTATGCGCAGATTCACTTGCTGGTGCTGGAGGTAGAGTTTCCTTCTATGGAAGCCGCAGACGGCTTTGTGCCGCCGGCATGGTTTGGACAAGATATCAGCACGGAGAAACAATACAGCAACAAGAAAGTATGGCGGGACCTGCAGCAGCAAGCTGGCAGGGAATCGTAACGGCGTTAGTCACGAAATGGTTAGCTAAAACATAGGAAACATATGCAGCTAGAACGTGGATACTACGCGTTCTCATATGGTTGCAAAAAGGCTCTTGCGAGCGGTCATACCGGACCGCCCGCGAAGAGCCTTTTTTATAGCATTGAACCCAAAATTCTGTCGTAAGGCGAACTGTAATGGTCCATTGAAGAGTGTTTTGAGAAGCATTCGACTTTTTTAGACAAAAGTATTGAAAACGTTTTATTATTATAATATAATATTATCATGATAATTAATTATTATATCGTAAAGGATGATATCCATAACAAATGATGGCGTATCAGAAATAAATAATGGCGTAACAGAGAAGGGGGAAGCTCTTCATGAATGAAAACCAGCAGCTGCTTGAAAGCTATTTTCCGATTGCCTCTTTTATCGCGGCGATCATCGGACCTCAATGCGAGGTGGTTGTGCACGATATCAGCGATCCGGAACGCTCCATCATTTTTATCGAGAATGGCCATATTAGCGGACGCCGGGTCGGCGATGCATCCACAGACCTCGTATTGAAAATTTTGAAGGCTGAGGCCTACAGAGAAGAGCAGTTCATCGCGAACTACAAAGCTTCCAGCGCCCGTGGTCAGACTTTTCGATCTTCGACGTATTTTATTAAAAACGGCAGCGGCGAGCTGGTCGGTCTGATGTGCCTAAACATCGACATTACGCATATGGAGGTTGCGGCCGACTGGATCAATAGCATTTTGCAGGGAGGATCGCTGACGCCGCCAGCAGCTCTTGATGCATCCAAGGAGGAGAAACCGTCCACCGAATATCTGCAGGGGAACGTGGACGATTTGCTGCAGCATATCGTCCAGACCGTCCTTAGCAAAATCAGCATTCCGGCGGACCGTTTATCTTCTAACGAGAAGATCGAGATTGTGAAGGAATTGAATGAGCAGGGGGTATTTCTGCTGAAGGGCGGAGTATCCAAGGTTGCCGCGGCTTTATCCATATCGGAGCCTACCGTGTATCGCTATTTGCAGAAGCTGAAATAAGCGGGTTTCATCCTAATAAGAACGCATTGCATCCTGAGACAATGGAAGGTGACATCATGACATTTAATTTTGACAAGGTGGTCAGCCGGTTTGGCACGAACAGTGCGAAATGGGACGGGATGGCGCAGAGCATGGGGAGCGATATGATCGCTCTCTCCGTGGCGGACATGGATCTGCCAGCACCGCCAATGGTGGTGGATAAGGTCGCGGAGGCCGCACGTCACGGTATTTACGGATATACCGATCCGTTCCCGCCTTACTTCGAAGCTGTCCGCACTTGGCTTGATAAAGCCTATGACTGGCAGGTCGAGCCCGAATGGATCGTATTTTGTCCGCGCATTGTTCAAGCCGTTTCGGTCATTATACAGAAGTTTACGGAGACCGGAGATAGGATTCTTGTCCATACACCTGTTTATCAGCCTATTGCGAAAGCGGTTACGTTAAATGATCGGGTATTGGTTGAAAGTCCGCTTAAGCTAGCGGACGGGCGATACGAGATCGATTTTGAAGATATGGAGCGGCGGATGCGGGAAGGGGTTAAACTGGTCCTGCTCATATCACCGCACAATCCGGTTGGCCGCGTATGGACGAAGGATGAGCTTGAACAGATGGCGGAGCTTTGTATCCAGTATGACGCACTGATTGTGTCCGATGATATCCATGCTGATTTCATTCATGTGGGACACGAGCATACCGTCATTGCGAAGCTGTCCGAAGAGGTTGCGAATCGTTCCATTATCTGTACGTCACCGGGCAAAACCTTTAACCTGGCAAGTCTCGAAATCGCTAATATCATCATTCCCAATGATGAGCTGCGAGGGCAGTTTAAGCACGGTCTGCTGCAGGCCGGAATTCATAATCCTACATTCTTCTCCGTGCCTGCGCTGGAAGTCGCATACACATTATGTGATGAATGGTTAACGGAACTTCGTGCTTATATCAAAGATAACATGGCTTATGCCCAAACATTCATAGCTGATCATATGCCAGAGCTGGCCGTGATCGAACCTGAAGGGACATATTTGCTGTGGATTGACTGTACGGCCGTGAGCTGCCATGAAAAGGATTTGGTGGAGTGGATTCAGGAGAAGGCGCGTGTCAGCGTTAGCTTCGGTTCTTCTTTCGGTCCTGGCGGTGAAGGCTTCATCAGGGTCAACATCGCCACGCCGCGTCATATATTACAGGAAGGCCTGGAGCGGCTTGCCGCGGCTTATCCGCTACAGCGTTAACAACCAAAGTTTAAGAGATCAGAAGGAATAAACTTCAAAGGCTTACCATCCTTATCTCGCAAGAAAAACTTCCGCTATATGCGGTCTGTCTTCTGAGAAGGTACATCGATAGACATTTTCTTATTTACATCCAGGGGGAATCCATGATGGCTAAACCAAAAGAGGAACGAATGATAAAGCAGCCGACCATGTTTCTGGCGTTGCTTCCGATTTTTACGATGGTGATTTTGCTGTGCCTTGGTTACGTATTATTTGAGCTGCCGCCCGAACCGCTGATTATTGCATCCGCCATTGTCGCAGGCCTGATCGCTATTAAGCTGGGTTACAGCTACAACGATATTTTGGAATCCATTTCGCAAAAAATTGCGAAAACCATGCCCGCCATCCTCATCTTGATTGTGGTCGGATTTATGATCGGCGCGTGGATGGTCGGTGGAACTATTCCTATGATGATCTACTACGGCCTGAGAATCATTGATCCGCAATTTTTGTTGATCACCGCTTTTCTGGTTACATCTGTAGTATCCGTATGTACGGGAACCTCCTGGGGATCTGCCGGGACCATCGGGGTTGCCTTCATGGGGGTCGGCGCTGGAATGGATGCCAATCTTGCCGCTGTGGCGGGTGCAGTTGTAGCGGGTGCTTACTTCGGGGACAAGCTTTCGCCGCTTTCGGATACCACCAATATTGCTGCCTTGTCCACTGGCGTTAATCTGTACGAACATATCGGCCATTTGCTGTATACGACGCTGCCGTCCTTTTTCGTGGCGGGGATCGTTTATGTGGTCACAGGACTGAACACGCATGTAACCAGCGTTGGGGTTCCTGAGAAGGTCACCGAGATCATGAACACGATGACAACGATATACGATTGGAATTTGCTCTTGATCCTGCCGGTATTAATCGTCCTGTACGGCTCGATCACCAAGAAACCAACGATTCCTGTCATGCTGCTGTCGTCCTTTGTGGCCATGGCGAACGGCATGATATTCCATGGCTTCACTTTGCATGATGTTGTGACTTCGGTTGTAAGCGGATTCGATATCGCGATGGTTCATGTTAGCGGCTTTGATCCCAATACCGTCATTGCCGATATTCCGCGTCTCATTAACCGGGGAGGCATGAGCTCCATGATGGGGACACTGCTCATCTGTTTCAGTGCGATCACGTTTGCAGGCACGATATCGCTGACCAAATCGCTGGAGTTGATTGTGGACAAGCTCTTGAAGCATGTGCGTTCCACCGGCTCGTTGATCCTGGCTACGATTGCAACAGGGTTGACCATGATCGGCGTAACCAGCAACGGACAGGTCTCCATCCTGATGCCAGGCGAGATGCTCCGTGAGGCTTACATCCGGCGCGGTCTCCATCCGAAGAACCTGGGGCGGACGGTGGAGGATTCCGCTGCCATTACCGAACCGATTCTGCCATGGACGGCAGCAGGTGCCTATATGGCCGGTACACTGGGCGTAGCGACATTATCTTATTTACCATGGGCAGTATTGTGCTGGACAGGCATTATCTTCGCAACGATCTGGGGTTTTACCGGGTTCGGCATCGCGAAGCTTACGCCCGAGCAGCAGGAGGAAATGTTGAAGGAATACGACAATCCGCATAAAGGAAGTCAGAACAAGCCTCATGCGGATGATGCAGGTGCAGCATCTGTCCATTAATGCAGGATGAATATTTCTTGGATTAAGACAAGAAATCATCAATATAAATGCGTGATCGTATGCGCTAAAGAGGAGAGAACACCATGACACAACAAGAGAGAAAAACCATCGCCACTCAGCAAGCACCCGGAGCCATAGGCCCTTATTCGCAAGCGGTGCAATACGGAAATCTTCTGTTTACATCCGGTCAGCTTGGAATGGATGCGTCGGGGCAGTTTGCCCCGACGGTAGAAGAGCAGGCGAATCGTTCACTGCTTAACGTGAAGGCGATTCTGGAAGCGGCCGGCTTTGGTATGGAGGATATCGTCAAAACTACAGTCTTTTTAAAGGACATGAATGATTTCCAAGCCGTCAACGAAGTATATGCTTCTTTCTTTTCAGAGCCATATCCGGCACGGAGCGCCGTGGAGGTTGCCCGTTTGCCGAAGGATGGACGGGTTGAGATTGAAGTGGTAGCTCGCAAGTCGTAACTAGCAGATCGTGACTAGGAAGTCAAAACCTCATCTTCCATCGATGTGCTGAAATTAGGGATATGAATATCATTAAGTTTTAAACAAAACTGCCGGGCATGAAGCCCGGCAGTTTGTTTGGTTTGAAAAGGGGTTACCGTGTTTATTTCGTACGCCCATATTGCTTCCCGTAAGACAGCACCTTATGGTACAGGCTTTTGTCTTTCAAGTTTTTGAGCGGATAAACTTGGGGTCTGGTGTTGACCTCTAGAATCCAGGGCCTCCCCTTGGAATCGACTGCCACATCCAGGCCGAGTTCGTTAAATCCTTTGTAATGGCGGTCAAAGTTTTTACCTACCGCCACGCCAAGTCCTTTGAGCTCGGATTCCAGCTGTTGGGTGAAGGCCGAGGCGAAATTGGCGCCGCTCATCGTCTTGCGGAACGTGCCAATGGTGCCGCCTTGATTATAATTGGTGGCGACTTTGTTAGGGTTGCCGACTTTGGTGAACAGGGCGGTGCTGACCCAGGCTCCCTGCCTAGTCTTCTGGACCATTACCCGGATATCAAATGGCTTGCCATTGCTTTTGGCTAGACGAATTCCTTTTTGCAGCAGGTAGGGTCTGCTCCCGGCAAAGCGGTTCAGATCACGGTACAATTGAGATGAGCTGGAGTATGACGTTTTCTTGGTATTCAGCTGGCTTTGGTAGCCCCCGTCCGTTTTGCGGATTCGGATGATGTTATTGCCGCCTGAACCATCCGTAGGTTTGAAGAAAACCGTAGTGTAGTCCGCCAGCATAGCGTTCAGGTTTTTTTTACTAAACGGCAATGTGTGCGGTACGTATTGTCTGAAATAAGAATCTTCGTTTAACCATTTCGTTTTCTTCCATTTGCTTTTGATGGTACTGCTTTTATATTTCATTGTTAAGAGGCTCACCTCTCTCTTTTTTGTTCAGCATATGCCAAAAAAGTAGAGCAAGCCTCCACGATGGCCTTAAACCAAGCTATGTGCTTGAAAACAATTTTTTATCGAAAAACAATAAGATGATAAATAAAGCTGCCGCGACAAGCAGTATCGACGCCGGTATGATAAAGGCCAGCAGGGTTGCCGTATTCTGCATCTGATAATACATCAGCATGCCCAGCGGCATGATCCCTCCCCCGAGGATGCTCGTCCAGAAGTGCAGCGCGGCCGTCTTCTTCAAACTGAGTTTTTCCCGAAACACGTAGTAGAACAGGCCATAGGCAAATAAGGTCAGCCAGCCTACCACCAGAATATGGGCGTGGCCTGCAACCATGCTGTAGTTACTTCTCCCTGCCATGTCCGCTCCGATCAAAGCACCGAAGAGTGTATAGATTGCCGCGATACGCATCAGCCACTTACTATATTTTACCAATGGATATTCCCCCCCTTGCATCTTGAATCGGTCCCAATATACAAGAGTTATATGAACGGAGCGTGAACAAAATATAAACCGGAATTGAACAGGGAAACGTCATCTACTATAATCAAATAGATCTGATCTAGAAGGAGAGAATTCCCAGGTGCGAAGCCCACTCATTGCTTACTGTCTTTCGAAGAAAGCTGCAACCGAGGATTATCCGTTTGGCCCGCTTCCGATCGTCATGAAAGTCGGGGGCAAAATGTTTGCCCTGATTACCATAACGGCAGGAGAGAAGGTTAGTCATATTTCCCTGAAATGCGATCCGGTGATTGCAGAGAATTTGCGCCAGCAGCATGACGCGGTGCAGCCCGGTTATCATCTCAACAAAAAACATTGGAATACCATTACCGTGGATGGCTCCTTAACGGAAGCGGACCTCCAGGATATGATTGATCATTCCTATGATTTGGTGCTGAAGAGTTTACCGAAGGCTCAGCGCGATGCGATCTCTCAGCGGCTGGTATGAAGCCTGCTGAAATAAATAATCGCCCTGTGGCACAGTGGAGGCAGATAAACATCCACTTGCCAGAGGGCGATTATTAGATGGTACCATCAAACCTAGTTCAACCCATCCGCTGGGCGGTTTCGTATCAGAATGGTCTCATGCCCAAAGTATCCACTTTCTCCCCGGTAATATCAACGCCCATACGGCTTGTAATATCGCGGTAGTGACCGGCGCGGCGCTGCACCGGGCTACCCTCGGTTTCACCGAGGTTAGCTTCCAGGCCGTTCAAGACCATCACGGTCGTACCGAAGCCGGGATCGCCCAGCCCTCTGAACTTCTCAAGCGGGGAAGGCTTCCATCTGCCAACCATCACGTCATGGGCGGAAGGCTTCGGGTCCTGCGGCGTCATCCAGAACAGGATGGCGGTCATGTAGCCGATTTTGCCGTCAGCGGCAACGATCTCCGGATGGTCCAGCAGCAGGCTTTTGTCTCCATAGATGATGGAACTGAACAGGCCGTAATTAAAGTTCCAGCTGAGCATGATCGGTCCCCGTCCATAATAGCGTTTGTCTGGTGTTCCGGGATACAGCACCGCGCTGGCAGGATCGACGAAAGCATCCTTGTTGACACCAGTCCGGCCGGCGATGTTCTCGTTCCAGAACAATCCCCAACGGAGCGGTCCTCCCGGAGCGGTAGCCCAGCCTCCGCCCGTTTCGTGGGACAGATTGGCGAGGAAGGCGGCCAGTTCACGCTTGCGGTCCTTCTTGAACCCTTCCTTCAGGAAAGTGCCGCCATCAATGATAACGGTTTCAATATCTTTGTTAAGGTTCTCAACCGAATGGAAGTCAGCTGAACGCACAACGAGTGTTTCAACGCGGGCGTCCTTGTCTAATCGGTAAATCTCCTGCGCGGAAGGGGTTCCTTGCCGCGTGTTGATCTTGATCTTCAGATTGGAGACCTCCGCGACCGCGTTGATGAGGTTGTCGTATGAGAAATAGTCGGTCTGATCGGCTTTATAGTATTCTTTGCCATTGGAGATTTTAAACCATTCTGCCGAGCCTAGCCGGTAAGGGAACAACGCCTCAAAGTCTTCCTCCGAGAGCAGTGCTCTAACAGCGGCGATCGCCTTCTCCGGTGTGTAATCCGGATCGAGGCCATCCCAATTCTGGTCGATCTCCTTACGACTGGTTAGCCGGTGCTCCCCGATCGCTAGGGAACCGCCTAGATTCTCCGTGATTTGTGCTGGAGCTGAGGTGCTGGATTTGGTGCTGGCTGCCGGATGAGCGGAAGATGCTTCGGGCTGGGGCGCTTCATCGGCTGCAAAGGCATGAAGCGGGGTCATGAGGAGCGCAGCGCCGAGGGCTGCAATCATACTTCGCTGGATCATTTTGCGGGATAACGGATATTTCCACACGGTCATACACATTCTCCTCTGTATCATTGGGATTGGAATACACTGCCATCATATATACGGTATGTTGTTTTGTACATAGTCAGGAAATCCCACGATTTAACGCGCAGTTGACACTGAAGGGGAACCTCTGGCGCGACCAAGCGGGGGAGATGTGACGATAGACAGGGGATTTGCTGTGGAATCACTAAAGATGCCGTCGAAGTTCGAATACTGGCATTCGCAGTGTCCTCCAACTTGATAACTAGTTTTTTAACGTAAAAACATTATAATGTTATTATGTCTTGATTCTAGCAATCTATTAATCTATTAATCTATGGAAAGAATGCTTCGCTTCATAATGTTCTGTTCATTTGTGTAATTTCATACATATTAGAGATTCATCATCTTATAGACGAAGAAGGTTAACTGACATGAGTTTATTTGTTCGCGAAAAAGGGTTCTACAAAAGCTTTTTCTGGCTGACGCTTGTGATCGGGATGCAGAACCTGATATCGGTCGGCGTGAATTTGTCGGACAACGTCATGCTGGGAGGATACAGTGAATCGGCCCTATCGGGTGTTGCCCTCGCGACCCAGATCCAATTCCTGCTGCACATGCTAGTTATGGGCGTATGCGAAGGATTGGTCATCATGTCGTCCAGATTCTGGGGAGCGAAGGATTTAGGTTCCATCAAAAAGGCAGCAAGCATCGGCATGCGCATGGCCATTTTCCTCAGTATTGTGTTATGGATAGTCGTGTTCTTTTTCCCGCATGAGGTACTGTCCTTGTTTACGAAGGAAGAGAATGTTATAGCCGCAGGTGTGGAATATTTACGAATCATCTGTTTCTCCTATATCTTCTTTGCCGTCACCAGTTCCTTGCTGGCTTCACTGCGAAGCGTGGAAACGGTGAAAATCGGCTTTGTGGTATCGTTATCGACCCTGATTATCAACATCTGCCTGAACTATATCCTCATCTACGGGTATTTAGGTTTTCCTGAACTGGGTGTGGCCGGATCGGCTATCGCTACCCTGACGGCTAGAATCATTGAATGTGTGATCGTCCTGGTGTACATTAAACGATTTGATCGCAAAATTTTGCTAAAGCTGCAGGATTTCCTGCAGTTCGATATGGAACTCTTCAAACAGTACATTCGCGTAGGCTCCCCAATTCTGCTGTCGAACACGATATGGGGGCTTGCCATGGCGGCACAAACTGCCATTCTGGGGCATATGGGGGAATCGGCAATCGCGGCCAACAGTATTGCGACTACGATTTTCCAGATGGTTACAGTCATCGTTTACGCTTCGGCCAGCGCAACGGCTGTGCTGATTGGGAAGACCATCGGTGAAGGGTTGATGGACAAAATCATATCCTATGCCAAAACGCTGCAGATTCTGTATATCCTACTCGGCTTGCTGACGGGCGCTGTGCTGTTTGTAATTAAGGATTTCGTCCTGGGCTTCTACTCCATATCCGATGAGGCGAAGACACTCGCGCTCCATTTCATGACAGTGTTGTCGATCACCGTAGTCGGAACGGCTTATCAGATGCCGGCATTAACGGGCATTGTGCGAAGCGGCGGAGACACCCGCTTTGTCCTTTACAACGATTTGATTTTTATGTGGCTGATCGTGCTGCCCTCCTCGGCATTATGCGCGTTCGTGTTCGATTTATCACCACTCGCCATATTCATTTGCTTGAAGTCCGATCAGATACTGAAGTGTTTTGTGGCGATCGTAAAGGTTAATCGATTCAAATGGATACGGTCCTTCAGCTCATGATGGATGGACGGTTGTCTTATGGTAAGAAATCCATAGAGTAAAAAAAGAACCTCGGGAACGCGTGTCCCGAGGTTCTTTTGTATGTTACGTTCAATCCTCTAGCAGGTTTAATGACTGGGCTTTAACCAGAGCCTGCGTGCGGGTAGTCACGCCGAGCTTGCCATACAGTCTGGATAAATATACCCGGACTGTTCCTTGGGACAGGCCAAGTGCAGCGGCCATCTGTTTATTGGCGGCACCTTGCCGGATCAGATGCAGGAGATTCATTTCATTCCGATTCAGCTGTTCCGGGAGAACAGACGGGGATAGCTTGGCGGATGAAAGGTCCGCTTGGGGATAATCCGGAAAATGCTCCAACAGGATGCGTACATATTCAAGCAGCTGATGCTGCTCCGGCTGTAAGCCGCTTTCTTGTCCTTGGTGGTTTGCATACAAATTCAGCAGCTGGTACATCTCCTCTCCTTCGTCCAGGAAGGAACGGACATAACCGTTCTGTGCTCCAATACGCAATGCGTCGCCAAGGAGATGAAGGGACTGCTTTCGTTGACCACGCTGATATTCCAGCAGCGCTTGCAGGCCTGTGATCTCGATGATGCTGGATCGTTGCTGTTCGCGCTCGGCTTGGGGTTTTAACAGTTCCAGGAGGTGAAGCGCCTCGGCTTCCCTGCGCTGTTTGCCTAACAGGCGAACGAACGCCAGATATTCGGTTTCCCGGCTATAGGTTGGTCGGTCCTTGACGGAAATCGGGAGACCGGCCGCTTCCTTGCGGGCTTCGGTTATACGCCCTTCCCGAATATAGAGCATGCATCGTATAGCCTTTAATGGAGCAAGCCATGGGCTCGCTTTCCTGCCGAGGACAGCGGTCCATGCTTCATCCAGAGCATAATGGGCCAGATGAAACTTGCCCTCCGCAGCGTACAGCTTGGCTTCGGTTATATGAAGCGGCACGAACAAACCCATGGTTTCTTTGGCGGGGGGCGCATTTCGAATCTGTACCAGCAGTTGACGGCATTCGGCAAGCCGATTCCATTCATAATACCCCTCGCACAAGGATTGCTTTACATATAAATTCATGAGCGAATGCGCCCATCCATGGGATTCCAGCACGCCGGTAAACAGATGTGCGATCTTCTCCGTATCAGCGGAGAGAGCTCCCTTCATGCCAAGCGGTGTACGTCTTACGTAAGGCTCCTGACGGTTGTAATCGAATTGATAGTAGATCGGATTGTCGGGCATAGCGTTGTCGAGGAGGCCTTCGCTGAAAGCAAACCATTTGCCGAAGTCCCCGTTCAGAAAAACAAGATTGGAACGCACGAACAGGAGGCTGCTTCGGAGCTGCTCCCGTCGATTTGATGACGCGAGTGCGGCGCACGTTTCTTCAATCTGGGAGAGCATGCGCTCAGACCGCTCCAGATCCCCTGCCAGAACCATGATAAAGGCATGCGCTAATGACATTTCAAGTCTCATCGAGAATGGGGATGGGATGCGGTCAAACCATTCTAGCAAGGTAGCAATTTCCCCACGTTCAAGCACGGTTTGCATATGCTGCTCCAGCAAGTTCACGGCCCCCTCAATGTCCTGCGCTGCAAACATATGGTCAATGGCCTCATCCATAGAACCGGCAGAAGCGTAATATTGCCCGGCAAGCCGATGGCGCTTCGTATACTCCCCGTTATCTTCACGTAGCAGGAGGTCCAGCAGAAACTGCGAGAACAGATGATGATAGCGATAGCAGGTATGATGTTCATCCAGTGGAACCAGAAACAGATTCAGCTTCTGCAGCTCCTCCAGCATCGGGCGGCTGTCGCTGAGATCGGTTACAGCATCGCACGCCTGTGGATGAAGCTCCGACAGGACTGCGGTCTGCAGCAGAAAAGTGAGCACCTCGGAAGATAGCCTGCCTATCACCTCCTGGAACAGATATTTTGAGATCAGAAGTTGATTTCCCTTCAGATCTTCGACGAATGGCTCCAGATCGCGGCCGGTTCGCAGGGAAAGCGAAGCAAGCTGGAGCCCGGTTATCCAGCCTTCCGTTCGATTAAGCAATGCATCCAGCTGCATCGGAGTTAGACGGGGCTGACTGCTATCTGATTCATGCCGGAAAAAGCGCTCGGTTTCATCAGAGGTGAATTCCAGCTGCTTCATTCCGATATGGTTGACCTCATGGTTAACCATCCCTTTCATTGTGGGGAATGGAAGCTCGGTTCGGGAGGAGATGAATAGATGAATAGGCTCAGGGAGGTAATCAATCAAGTAGGAAATCCCCGCATGGATAGCATGATAGTGAATGCTATGCAGGTCCTCGAGAATGAGATTGAGGGGTTCATGCTCCTCGTATAATTCACTGATCAGCGTATCCAGAAAGCTTTCAATCGAGGCGCTTGGCAGCAGATGCGTATGGTTCATAAGCCGATCTCCTTGCTGTTCTGGAAGAACCGAAGCCAAGGCGGCTGTTACGTATCGCCAAAAGCGGACAGGATCGTTATCCCGTTCATCCAGCGACACCCAGGCGCATCGCTCGTTGGCTCCATGGGCCCACTGGGCCAGCAGTGTCGATTTGCCGTATCCAGCAGGGGCAATAATGGTAGTTAGTTGTCCATTGTGGCCTGCTGTCATCGCTTGAATAAGCCGATCCCGGTGAATGAGATGCTTTTTTAACCCGGGAAGGCTTATTTTCATTTTCAGAATAGGTGAATCGGTCAGTAATTTCATAGGCACCCTCGCTATATACGAACGTTATTTTTACGAAATTTGAGTCAAGATAACTAGATTATATGAAAAAAATGATGAAAAGTTAACGTTTGTCAATCGTTTCCCTTCCATTTATTTGATAGCATCCATAGTACCGCGGTCCCGACCGGGATTGTGGTTTATAAGCGCTGATGAAATGAGGGAGGAGATTTATGTTAAGGCGTTCAGGGAAAATCCTGCTATGTATAGCTTTGCTGTTGATGCAGATGGATTGGGTATTCGGATACCGGCAAGCCTTCGCAGCCACCGCGGTTGCACCGAAGCTTGTTGCCGGTTACTATCATACCGCTTCGCTTGTAAGCAGCGGCGAGGTTTATTCATGGGGGTATGGGGACAGGGGACAGCTGGGCGACGGCAGCTGGAGCACCCGGATCACTCCGGTCATGGCGAAGGGTTTGAACCATGTCATTGACATTCATTCCGGCGTCCGCAGCTCCATGGCGCTCCGCCAGGACGGAACGGTGTGGACCTGGGGGGCGAACGAGAACGGACAGTTGGGAATTGGGACGACAACGAATGTGAACGTTCCCACACAAGTTGCGGGTTTAAGCGGGATCAAGGCTATATCCGGCGGATTAGGTTATCACGGCATGGCGCTTTCAGAGAACGGAAGCGTATGGACTTGGGGGAGAAACGTCAACGGAGAGCTGGGCAATGGAACGACGATACAACAAAACTTCCCGGTTCAGGTGACCGGTTTGAACGATGTGACGGCTATCGCGACTGGAGGATATTACAGTCTTGCGCTGAAATCGGACGGTACCATATGGGCCTGGGGCGTGAACGGAGACGGGGAGCTTGGCGATGGAACGACGACGGATCGATACATGCCGGTACAAGTTGCCGGGCTGACAGACGTCATTGCGATTGCCGCCGGGGGGTCTCATAGTTTGGCCGTTAAACAAGACGGTACCGTATGGGCATGGGGAAAAAACACATACGGCATGCTCGGTGATGGCACGAGAACAAACCGAACGAAACCGGTGCAGGTTCGAAGCTTGGAGCATATTGTTGCGGTTGCAGGCGGTGGGTACCACAGTCTTGCAGTGGACCAAGCAGGAAACGTATGGAGCTGGGGGGATAACAGTCAGAAGCAGCTCGGCCTAGGCTCGAATGGTTCAAGCCTAATTCCGGCCCCTGTGTCAGGGATCGAGCATGTTCGTGAAATTTCCGCCGGCGGCTATCATAGCGTGGCGATGAAGAAGGATGGGACCGTCTGGGCATGGGGCTTTAACTCCGGAGGGCAAATCGGGGATGGGACCTACAACAATACCAGGGATATTCCTACCCTGACGAAGGCCGTGCTGGATACCACGGCGCCGGATACAGGAAGTGGGGTCTTGAATCCGTACAGCATTACCGCGGACTCCGTTGGATTGGAGTGGCCCAAGGCCCGGGACAATATGACGGAGCAGCACGACCTGCAGTATCTTTTATATTCGTCTGGCAGCCCGAATATCGGGGACGTAAGTCAAATGGAGAGGTACGGAAAGCCGATCGGAAGCTACACGGCGGATCAAACCGCACTTGTGGTAAACGGACTTGCGGAAGGCACGGATTATTATTTTAATGTCATCGCCAAAGATGCCGTCGGCAGAAAAAGCGCATACCGTATGCTGAAAGTGACAACGAAATGGCCGCAAATCTACTCGTTAATCTATGATGGCAACGGAAATGCCACTGGGAATGTTCCGGCAAGCAGCGGTTTGTTTGCCAAAGGCGACGAAACGGTTGTGGCGGGCAATACGGGCCAACTGGGCAAGGATGGATATACCTTCGTCGGCTGGAATACGGAGGCCGATGGAAGCGGGATCGATTATCCGGCTGGAGGCAAGCTTATATTTGGTACGCAGGATGTCACGCTGTATGCCAAATGGAGTGCGAACCCGGCACCAACCGAACTTACGGTGGTATCGTATACGCCGGCTCATCAGTCTGTCGGGGTTGAAAGAGATGCGACCTTGCAGGTTGTCTTTAATGAAGAAGTGACGGCTGTGTCCGGTAAATCGATTACGATTAGGCAAGCTTCGGATCAGCGTGTTGTGGAGACCATCGATGCTGCTGATGCAGGTAAAGTCTCGGTTCTCGGGAACACGTTGACCCTGGATCCGTTGACTGCTTTCGACTATGGAACGACTTATTATGTCGAGATCGAGTCTGGGGCTTTTACCGGTAACCATTCGGGTACCTATTTTGCCGGAATTCAAGGCGGGGATACCTGGAGTTTTACGGTCAGGGAGCCTGCGACCACGCCGTATGACGCCACCTTGCAAGCATTGGCGCTGAATTCACCTGGAGCGGAAGTGGGTCTGAGCCCTGAATTCGATAGATACCATCATGATTACAAGGCACAGGTAGCCAATGAAGCGGATCGCCTTACGGTGACTGCCCAGGTGTATGACGCTCGTGTACAGGTAACGCTCAGCGTGTACGGGGAAGCCGGGGATTTGGAAGTGGGGCCGATCGATATTTTCTCCGGTCAGGAGAGCCCGGAACTCCCGGTTTCCGTCGGTAACCATATAATCGAGGTCGTTGTGACGGCGCCGGATGGCCAGCATCTGAAATATAGAGTGATGGTGACAAGAGCGTCGTCAACCGGAGGCGGAGGTGTAACGCCTGAAGAACCGGGAGGAGGTTTATCTCCTGGAGGTACTGGCTCAGGCTCAGGATACGCAAATTCAGGTTCATCAGGCAGTGCCACGCCAGCAGAGAACAGAGTGAATGTCAGAGTTACGCTAAACGATGAATCTCAGGAAGGGATGGTTACAGGCTTGTTCCATGAGACAGATGGACATACCGTCGTTTCAATGAAGCTGGATACGGCAAAGCTGGAAGCCCGTTTAAAGACCGTGGACTACAATCCGGTCATCGTCATTGCGCTTGCACAGCCTGCGGATCATGTCTACCTGGAAATAAGCGGTGCTGCAATTGACCTTCTTGATGCTAAGCAGGGCGCCATTGAAATCCGATCCGTTCTCGGTACCTTCCATGTTCCTGCTGCCGTGATGGCATCATCGCGCTGGCAGAAGTCGGGAGGTTTGGATAAGCCGATAGCAGCGGATCAAATGTTGGTGACGCTGACGATGTCTGCCAGCGATGCAGCTAAGGTAAAGGCTGTTCAGAAGGCGGCGCTGCAATCCGGCATAACCCTTGTCGGTTTGCCTGTCGATTTTGAAATTACAGCTAAAGTTCAGGACATATCCCTGCAATTAGATCCGTTTCCACAGTATGTGGAGCAGCGGATTTCATGGCGACAGGGAGTGTCAGGCCATATTACTACAGCTGCCCGGGTGGATGAGAATGGAGATTTCTATCATATCCCGACGCGAATAGAGATGAAGAAGGATGGAAGCAGCGAGGCCGTTCTGCATCGCCTCACCGCCGGAACCGTTGCTCTCATATCTCATCAAGCGAGCGTTGCCGATGTTTCGTTTCATTGGTCCAAGGATGCCGTGAACGATCTGGCTTCGCGATTGATCCTTGATGGAAGCGGCCGAGTGAAGGGGCCCACAAACACCGGTGCGAATCAGCCCGAGAGGACCCTTTTCGCTCCGGACGCTCATGTGAATCGTGCGGAGTTTGCTGCCATGATCGTCAGGGCACTCGGTTTGCACGAGGTGAAGGGCGAAATCCCTGCTTTTCAGGATGTCAGCGCAGGCGACTGGTATAGCGGCGTCATTACACAAGCCGTACAGTATGAGCTTCTTCAGGGGTATGAGGACGGCCGTTTTCGGCCAACTCAAGGGATTACGCGCCAAGAGGCCATAGCGGTTATGGGTAGAGTGATGAAACTGGCAGGTATAACAACTACAGTGAATGAGATGGAATCAACTGGTATCCTTTCCTCTTTTAAAGATCTCCAAGGCCTTTCCGCTTGGGCCAAACCGGCTGCTGCCGCGCTTGTGCAGCAAGGAATAGTCCATGGAGCCGACGCAGGGCTTAAGCCGCTGCAGAAGCTGTCCCGCGGCGAGGCGGCCGTCATGCTGCAGCGGTTATTAAAGGCAGCAGAGCTGATCGATTGATTCAGCGGGATTAACTAGGTCGGATCTTAGAACATTTCATATATTTGCAGGGGATGCCATTAGGCATCCCTTTCTGCGTGAATGAAAAGGAAAAGCAGCATATAAGCTGCCAACAATTTGAAATTAATGCGTTTTCATCCTGATCTCGGCAGAAAACGCTTGCTCAAATGTTGGCAATTTCCGAACATTCTCGACATTTTGATAAGGTAATGTTCTGTGATATCGGCAGTTTTCCGCCAAATTTTTGCTAAAAAACACATTAAACTACATAAAACGCTAAAATTTTTGTTTTGACATCTGCTTATCTATACCATAGGATAATAGTATAAAAAGTGCTCACTTAGGAGGATAAGGTCAGGAAATGAAAAAGACATGGTCAATTCTATTAACACTCGTATTATCCGTTGGATTGCTTGCAGGTTGCGGCAATAATGATAAGTCTACTGACAATGGTGCAGCTAATGGCGGTTCAGAAGGATCTCAAGATAAGAAACGCATTGCACTTGTTCTCCCTGAGAAGATCGGCGTGAATCCTTTCTTTGCATTGATGGACGAAGGATTGCAGAAGGCCGCTGCCGATTTCAATGTCGAAGTGAAAACGATTGAATCAACAGACCCGGCTTCGATTGAGCAAAACCTGCGTACGGCGGTTGCTGAAAAATATGATTTGATTATCACATCCACCTTCCAAATGGAAGATGCACTGAAGAAGGTTGCACCGGAGAATCCGGACGTGCCTTTTGCCATTATCGATACGGTAGTGGATTTGCCGAATGTCCGCAGCGTCGTATTCCGTGAACATGAAGCAGCTTACCTGCTTGGTGCAGCAGCTGGATTGGCTACGAAGACCAACAAGGTTGGCAACGTGGTTGCAGACGACATTCCGATTATGCATAAATATATGACCGGCTTTGCAGAAGGTGCAAAATCGGTAAACCCTAACGTTGAAATTTTCGTTAACTACGTCGGCGGTTTCACAGATCCGGCTAAAGCGAAGGAACTCGCACTCCTGCAGAACTCCAAAGGTGCCGATTTCGTTGCAGGCCTTTCCGCTGTTGGTGATTTGGGCGTATTCGAAGCCGCGAAAGAGAAAGGCTTCTATGCTTCAGGACAAGATACGGATAACACGGGCACGGATCCCGAGCACGTTGTGCTTGCTCAATTGAAAGGTACAGACGCTGTTGTCTACGAAACGGTTAAAGACTTTGCAGAAGACAAATACTCATTCGATATTCGTGATTACGGTCTGAAAGAAGGCGGCGTGGGTCTTACTTACGTAACCCATGAGAGCAAAACACCGCTTAACCCATTTATTGGACAAGACATCGTAGATCAGCTTAAGGTGATTTCCGACGATATTATCGCCGGAAAGATTAAAGTAACCAACGCATTGGAACAAAATTAGTTCTCACCTGGACCGGCTGCCCATGAGCAGTCGGTCTTTCATTCAGAAGCGAAAGGAAGGCATGACTCGATGCTACTCCAGATGGACAATATTACGAAAAAGTATGGCGAGTTTAGCGCAAACCGCGGCATTGATTTTTCGCTGCGTGCGGGTGAAGTTCATGCGATCGTCGGGGAGAATGGTGCAGGCAAAACAACGCTGATGCGGATATTGTACGGGATGGAGCAGCCAACCTCGGGTACGATTCGGCTGAATGGCAAGGAAGTTTCGTTTGCAAGCCCGGAGGGCGCGATTCAGGGCGGCATCGGTATGGTGCACCAGCACTTCATGCTGTTTCCTACGTTTACAATCGCTGAGAATATCGTGATCGGCAATGAGCCGGGATCAGGTGCCAGGTTTGACCGCAAGCAAGGCGTGAAGATTGTTGAGGGGCTTTGTGATCAATACGGAATGAAGGTGGATCCCCGCGCAATCGTAAGCAGCAGCGCGCCTGGCGTGCAGCAGCGGGTTGAAATCTTGAAGGTGCTGTATCAGGGCGCCGAAATCATTATATTGGATGAGCCAACGGGCGTGCTGACGCCGCTCGAGGTACAGGAGCTCCTGGATGCCATTAAACAGCTCTCCAAACAGGGAAAGAGCTTTATTCTGATAAGTCATAAATTGAACGAGGTCCTTGATGTGGCCGATCGCATCACGGTGCTTCGTGACGGCGCCGTCACGGGCGTTGTGGAGAAGGGGAATACCGATGCCCATCAGCTTTCCCGTCTCATGGTCGGCCGCGAACTGATAGAACTAGATCGCAAGCCGATCACGCCGGGTGAGAAGGTGCTGGAAGTCTCGGACGTTTCGATCCGCGGAACGAAAGGAAAGCCGGTTCTGGACGAAGTGAATCTTGAAGTCCGTGCGGGCGAAGTTGTCGGGATTGCCGGTATTTCCGGCAACGGGCAGTCCGAACTGCTGCAGGTGATTTCCGGTCTGGCTCAGCCGGACAACGGGCGGATTGCCGTTTCGGGCAAGGACGTAACCGGCATGTCGACAAGAGCAATACGGGAGCACGGATTAGCCCATATTCCGGAGGATCGCTATGTATGGGGTGCTAATCGAACGGCAACCGTGATGGATACCGGGCTTATGGGGCACCACCGCCGCTTGCAGAATGGCGGCTTCCTTAATCTGAAGGACATTCGTTCGTTAGTTTCCGGATGGGTTCAGAAGTTCTCCATCAAGACGGGCTCCCTGGAGACCAGCACGCAATATTTATCCGGCGGTAATCTGCAGAAGCTGATCGTCGCACGGGAACTGGAACAGGGAACCCCGTTCCTGATCGCTGCCGAACCGACGCGCGGCGTCGACATCGGAGCCATGGAGACGATCCACGGCGAGCTGCTTAAGCGGCGTGAAGAGGGGACGGGAATTCTACTGGTATCGTCGGAATTAACGGAAATTTTGAAGCTGTCCGACCGGGTTCTGGTTATGTTTGAAGGCCGGATCGCAGGCGAACTGTCAGCGAAGGAAGCGACAGAAGAGAAATTGGGACTGCTGATGGCGGGAGGAACCTTGTAATGAATAAATGGACAAAATTTACGCTTCCGCTGCTCCAGCCGATTGCGGCCATCATTGTAGGGCTGCTCGCCGGAGCCATTGCCATCATGATTGCTGGTGGCGATATCCTGCAGACTTACGCGGAGATGTGGAAGGGTGCCTTTGGGGGCATGTATTTCTTCACGAATACGTTGTCCCGGGCGACTCCGATTATTCTGATTGGTCTGGGTGCGGCGTTTGCATTCCGTGCAGGGTTCTTTAACCTTGGCGCGGAAGGTCAGATGGTGTTTGGCGCGCTTTCTGCCGCATTGGTCGGATTGTACATGCCGGGCCCGGGCTGGCTGGTGTGTATCGTTGCAATTCTTGCCGGTATTGTTGCAGGTGGATTGTGGTCCGTGATGGCCGGATATTTTGATTCCAGGTTCCGGGTGAACTTGCTGATCTCTACGCTGCTGCTGAACTATGTGGCCGTGTTGTTTGCGGGTTATCTGGTCGCCTATCCGCTGAAGGACCGCTCGGGTTCAGCTGCGATGGCGCAATCTGAAATGCTGGATAACAGCGTCTGGCTGCCGAAGCTAATCTCCGGCATGCCGCTGCATGTAGGCTTTGTGCTCGCGGTGCTGGCCGCGTTGATTATATTTGTGCTGTTGAAGCGCTCCGTGATCGGTTACGAGGTACGTATGCTTGGCGGCAATCCGCTGTTTGCTCTGTTTGGCGGCGTTAAGCGCGGACCGATGATGCTTGGCGCCATGTTCTTCAGCGGCGGCTTGGCCGGTCTTGGTGGCGCCGTTGAAATTCTGGGCTCCCAGTATCGCTATATTGATGGCGCATTATCTACGGCCGACTATGCCTGGACGGGCATTATGGCTGCATTGTTGGCAGGATCGCATCCGATCGGCACGCTGATTGCCTCGATCTTTTTGGCCGCGCTGCAGACAGGCGGTATGGGCGTGGAACGGAATACGGAAGTGCCGCTTGAGGTAGGAGCGATTATCCAAGCCGTGCTGATTCTGTTTATCTCCGCCCGATTCACTTACAGCTTCCTGAAGCGCAGAAAGGGGAACAAATCCGATGGAACAGCTGTTTGATCTTGCTTTAATCAACTCGGCCCTCCGGGTGCTCACTCCGATCTTGCTTGCGGCCCTCGGCGGTGCCCTGTGTTCGCGCGTCGGACTGTTCAACGTCGGTTTGGAAGGCTTTATGCTGCTTGGCGCTTTTTCCGCCGTGGTGGGGAACCACTTCCTCGGCAACGTCTTTTATGCGATTTTGTTCGCGATTGTGATCGTTTCGATATTCTCTTTTATATTTGCTTATCTCAGCATCAATCTGCAGGCGAACGTCATCGTGGTCGGTATCGCGATGAATGCGTTGGCGGCTGGATTGACCACATTTAGTTTACGGGCTATTTTTGATGTAAAAGGTGCATTTTATGACAATACGATGGTTGGGCTGCCGAAATGGAACATTCCGATTATCGAGGATATTCCGGTGATCGGTCCGATACTGGCGGGTTTGACGCCGCTTGTCTATCTGTCGTTTTTGATTGCGGGCCTCATGTGGTATTATTTCTATCGCACGAAGAGCGGCTTCCGGTTCCTGGCTGCTGGCGAGAATCCGCTCGCTGCCAAAAGCGTGGGCATCCGTGTAAGACGGTATCAGTATGGAGCCGTGCTGGCGAGCGGTGTGTTGTGTGCGCTTGCCGGTGCGCAGCTGTCGCTTGGCCAGGTGACGATGTTTACGGAAGGCATGACGGCTGGACGCGGCTTTATTGCGCTCGTAGCCACGATGCTGGGCCAATCGGGTCCGCTTGGAGTAACGGCCGCAAGCCTCCTGTTTGGCTTTATGGATGCGCTCAGCATAAGGTTCCAGGGGCTGGCGCTGCCTACGCATTTCACGCAGATGCTGCCTTATGTCGTCACGATTCTGGCGATGTTCTTCTTTAAGGACAAAAGCTTCCAGCAGGATGCACTGAAGCAGGGCTCAAGCTCCAGATAGGTGCGCATGCTGCGCCGTGACAACAAGTGAATTCGCCATCTTAGACGATCAGCGGATGCGAAAGCCGACAAAGCGTAAAGGAGATGAACTTGGTGCACAAAAAAGCAGAGCGATTGAAAAAAATGAAGCCGGTGGCGGTGGGCAACCTGACCGAGGAGCAGCGTGCCAAGCTGCCGCCGGGGCAGACGCTGACCGAGAAATTCCCCATTTTGCACGAAGGGGAGGTTCCTCATTACGACATGTCGGAGTGGACGCTCAAGGTATTCGGCGAAGTCGAAGAGGAACGGACATTTTCTTATGAAGATATCATGGGGCTGCCAACGGTGACCGTGAATACCGATATTCACTGTGTCACCCGCTGGTCCAAATTCGATACGGTTTGGGAGGGGGTCCTGTTCCGGGATTTCCTGGCGGGGCTGAAGATCAAGCCGGATGCCAAATACGTCATGTTTCATGCCGATCCGGATTATGATACGAATGTACCTATCGAGGATCTGCTCAAGGACGATGTGCTGCTGGCCTATCGCTTTAACGGCGAGCCGCTGACGGACAAGCATGGCTGGCCGCTGCGCACGGTTGTGCCGCATCGCTACTTCTGGAATAGCGCCAAATGGCTGCGCGGCATTGAGTTTATGAAGGAAGACCGCCCAGGCTTCTGGGAACGCAACGGTTTCCACAATGAAGCGGACCCGTTCAAGGAAGAACGGTTTAGCGGCGAGGCACTGGATATACCTGAAGACGAATGGACACATAAGGAGTTTGACTAATATGTTGATGCCTATTTTGCAAGTGAACTCAGAGGATATACCTGAATTTGTGATTGTCTGCGGCGATCCGAAGCGTGCGGAGACCATTTCCCGCAAGCTTACAAACGCGCGCGAACTCGCGTTCAGCCGGGAATACCGCACCTTCGTGGGGACGTATGAAGGCGTCGAGCTTGCGGTAACCAGCCACGGCGTTGGTTGTCCGGGAGCTGCGGTTTGCTTCGAGGAGCTGATCCGCGCGGGGGCAAAGACCCTGATTCGCGTGGGCACGGCCGGATCGTATCGGGCGGATACCCCTGCGGGAAGCCTTGTTGTCAGCACCGCGGCGATCCGTACGGATGGCCTGACGAAACAGCTGGTGCCAGACGGCTTTCCGGCAGTTGCGGACAGCCAGGTAGCGGAAGCGCTGTACGAATCCGCCATTGCGATCGGTGAGGGCGTGGTGCGTAAGGGGATTACTGTAACCCTGGACGTGTTCTTTAACGGCGTTGAAGAAGTACCGCACCAAAAGTACAAAGCAGCGGGAGCGCTTGGCGTAGAGATGGAAATTGCGGCGCTGTACGTCGTTGCGGCGATTCGCGGCGTTCGCGCCGGCGCGATTGTCGCGATGGACGGCTTTGCTGACGCCGATCTCGCGGCTGAGTACGACCCGAACACGAATGTGGTCGCCGACGCGGTGGAACGCGAGATTAACACGGCCTTGCAGGCTGTGGTGAAACTGGCGAAGCAGGGTTAGTAAGGGCAAGCAAGCCGGATTACCTGAGAGCAAGCTGCAGGAAATCCGGCTTGCTTGTTTTGAGTATGATGAATCTGGGGGGAGCATTAGAGATTTGCAGCAGCAACTCCAGCAGTACCTATCGTTACCGCTTTGGCGGCTGGACCGTGAAGAAGGGAACCTTTTCGATTCCGACAGCCCGCACGTAAGTGAATAATTGCCCTTTATGGTGGATTTCGTGATCGACCATGTTGCCCAGCCACACTTTTCCTGGGACAACGAACCCGTTAAAGTCCAGCGGCTGCTCCAGCAGGAAGTCGGACAATTCATTAAAAACCGCCGTAGACGATTCGGTCGAAGCCTGCACGATATTTCTAATGTCATCGATGGTTTCGTACTCGGTGGAAATCGAAGGCGGAGAGAACGAGCCTTTTGCAATGGAGCGCAGGAACATATCCGAGGACGCCGCAATATGAACAGCTAATGCACCCAAGGTATAGGCGTTCTCCCACGGTTTATAATCCAAATGCTCGCTCTTTACGTCCTGCAGCAGTTGCAACAAGACCGTACGGTGTCTATGCCATCGTTCGAATTGCTGTTGACCTTCATGACTCATGATTCATCCTCCTTGATCGATTGCAGAATAAAGTGTTTAAATATGCGCCTGCCTTATTCACGGTTCATAAAACAGTTCGATAAGTAATAGCGGATTCCTTCCCGATGCGCAAGTTATAGCCAGATGTTGTATTTGATCATTTTGGAAAAAAGCAGTTGCAAAAAGAAAGGAGGCCGTATATACTAAGTTCAATTAGTGATTGGTCAATCAATAATAAAACAAGATGAGTGAAGGAGGGCGGTAGAAATGGCTAGAGCGTCAACCTCCGCGAATCGGCGGAATGATATCGTGGCGGCAGCCATCGAAGTGTTTGCAGAGATCGGATATTATCGCGCGACCACGGCTCAGGTTGCCGAACGGGCAGCGATATCCCAGCCTTACGTCTATCGGTTCTTTACCAAGGAGTCACTGCTCGTGGAATCGCTGGCTGTTTCCTGGGAGCGCATCGTGAAGGCATTTCAAGCGGTGATCGAATCCGCTTCTCCAGAGAATCTGGAGTTGGGTTTGATTCAGGCCTACGAAGGGATTGTGCAGTCGCATCGCAGTGAGATCCTGCTCCAGATGCAGGCACAGACGATTCAGGAAGCGCCGATCCGCGAAGCGATGCAGCAGGGAATGAATGAGGTGAAGGATCTCGTGGAGAATGCCTTTGTGCGAGCGGGGTTTGAGGATGCCGATAAGAAAACCTCCGATTTTCTGGCCCGGGGCATGCTGTGCAATGTAGCCATGGCGATGGATATGCCGAATATGATGCCTATAAGATAGATCATGTCCAGGCGCGTTTTGTGCCACACCGCGTACCGTATGGGTAGTGCGCGGTGGAAGAAGGGCATTTTTTTAAAAGAAATTGTAATTGGTCAATCAATAACGATATGGGATAAGGGAGAGATTGATGATGAAAAAAGCGATTGTTTTGGGTGCAACAGGTGGGGTAGGAGCTCCATTAACCGTGGAGCTGGTAAAGCGTGGGGTCCAAACGGTGGCCTTCGGCCGCTCCTCGACGAAGCTGAATGAGCTGGCGGAGCAGTTGGACCATTCTCCTCTGCTTACGCTGGAAATTGGAGATGCGTTTAAACCCGAGGATATTCTAAGAGCCGGGGAAGGAGCGGACGTTATTTTTCACAGTGCCAACATTCCCTATCACGAGATGGAGTCCAGGCTGCTGCCGCTGGGTGAATCGGTTATGACAGCAGCAGAGAAGCTGGGTGCAAAGGTTGTTGTCGTTGATGGAATCTATCCTTATGGCAGGCGCTTAATGGAAAAGGCGACGGAGGATCATCCCAAAAAACCGCATACCCGCAAGGGCAAAGTGAGATTGGCCTACGAGCAATTGATATTCTCGTCGCGTTGGCATAAGGCAAAACCTCTTATCGTACGGCTTCCCGACTATTACGGTCCTTCTGCGCAGGCATCTTACCTATCCGTCACAATGGAAGCTATTGCGGCAGGCAAACCGACCGCTTTCATCGGCAATATGAGCGTTCCCCGTGAGTACGTCTATTTGCCGGATGCTGCGCGGATGATTGTGGAGATTGCAACAAGAGAGGAGTCCTATGGGCAGAACTGGCATATCCCCGGACCGGGCGTTATTTCAGGCCATGAGCTGGTGCGGATTGCGCAGCAGGCTGCCGGAAAGCGCAAGACTGTGATGCCGCTGGGACGAATTGGGCTATCTTTGATTGGATTATTCAATCCTGTGATGAAAGAGGTGGTTGAGATGCTGTATTTGACCGAGGAGCCTCTGGTGCTGAGCGGTGAAAAATATGAACGCTTGATAGGCCCGATTCAATGGACGCCCCATGAGCAGGCAATTACGGCAACGATGAGGAGTTTAATGGGCAAAAGTGCTCGAGAAGCTGAAGACGCAAAGGGTAGTGCAGCCATGATATAACGCTACATTACAGATGTTTTTTACGAAAAGTAGTAATTGATCAATCAATAATATTGATTAGGATTAAATAGAGGCATACACGCTGACTGCGTAGACGGTTGGCGTGTTTTTTTTATGGGCTCGAAAAAAATTTCGAGAATATCCATCAGTTTCATTTGCCCAAACGTTATATTAACAGAAAAGACAAAACGAAAAGTGAGAGGTTGGCTAATGGAAGTATGTGATCTCTATGAAAATCTGAAGGACGATGTCCGGCGTTATGCCAGATCCATTGCCAAGCATGCTTATGAAGCGGATGATCTGGTCCAGGATGCCTTTATGAAGGCCATCAAGGAGCCGAACCTGGCAGATCTGCCCCTTCACAAGCAAAAGGCCTGGTTCTTCAGAGTCGTCAAAAATCGCATGATCGATATTAGCCGCCGGGAGAAGCGGCTCGTATCGTGGGAGGATGATCTGGACGTCGCCGAGCTCCCCGTTTCAAGCCGCAATATTGAAATGACGGAATGGCTCGCCCGTTTGCCGCAATCGCAAAGCGATATCGTGTTTAAGCGCTTTTGGCTCGGGATGTCCAGCCAGGAAATTGGTGAGCAACTGGGCATGCCGGCAGCCACGGTTCGGTACAAATTGCAAACTGCCATTAAAAAATTGAGAAAACTATGGGAGGAAGATATGAAATGAGCAGAATAATCGAGAATGTAGGGATGTTGGATCTTACGCAGGCAACGGAGGAAACCGTAACAAGTATCGAACGGATCGGAAACGTGGGACTTGTGATCTACCGGGCAGAGACGGCACACCTGCTCACGCTGTTGAAAAATGCAGGCAATATCGGCAAGACGCTTGAAATTCCGGAGGGGCACCGTTATTACAGCGGTACGCTGCGATTGGACGAGGAATATTTTCAGCTTCTGGAGCAGCCGGACCGCGTGTTCGTTAACGGCACGGTCATTATCGATAAAGAAGTATCTCTTGAAGTATTCCAGAACGGTACGCTGCACCTGGTGGTCAACGGCCAGGTCTATGCTCCCCGGCATCTGGCCGGAGCTGTTACCGCTGCGTTGATCAAAGCGGGAGGAGCCAGCGCGGAAATACACGCGTATCAATACGAGCCCAGGTTCGAGTCCGGGAAGGTTCAATTGAATAGTGCGTATCTGGCCTCCAGCAAAGAGCCCATGGAGCTGGTGTTGAACGGCATAGTTCAACTGGATAAGGAACTGGATATGGAGCAGTTCACGGCCCGAATTGAAAGTATCCGCGTTAACGGCAAGGCGGTTATTCATGAACATCAATCTCCTTATTTCTATGAAAAATTGAAAACGATAAACGGCTTGGTCGAGGTGATCCCGGCAGGTTTCGAATATGTAACCAAACCCGTAAGGCTAAACGCGAGAACCGCTCGGCGCTTTAAAGACCATAAGCTCTACACAAATAAGCCGCTCATTCTCGAGGCGGACGTGACCCGGGATGCCTTCAGCCAGGCCTTGTCAGAGATACAGTCGACTTCGTTCATCATTTGCAGCGAGGAGATCGAGGATTTGGTCTGGGAGCGCTGTCCCAACCTGAACACGGAAATCGTAAGTTATGAGCGGCTCTTTGTTTTCATCAACGGCGAGGAGACCTGGTCGAGGGATCAACTGCTGGCTTTGGGGCAGCCGGCTAGCTTTATCGTTGACGGGACGCTGACCTTTGACGATGACGTGACTGAGGAAGACATTAAGGCTTCGCTGTCCTCCCTGGATCTTTTCGGCGAAGTCGTTGTAGGGGAAAAAAGAATTAAAGGCATTTTGTACCCTTACCTTCGAGTAAACAATGGAAGTATCATAGTGAAGGGGACGGAAGAGGCGCTTGCAGGTATTGGTAATGTCGGAATGTTGTCGCTATAAAAAGAAATGAGGAATGAAACCATGAATATCAATAATGAAGATATTGCCAAACAGCATGTTCGCGATCTCCGTCAGGAATTGGAACGATGCAGGATGGCAACGAAATTGCGATCTAAACGCAATGAAGCGGCCAACACCGCAACGACTGCACGTACAGTCGATGGAAAGTGGAAGTCGCTGCTTAATACCATCATCATGATGGGAAGAAGAATGCTCTAATCGGTTGAGCCGGTTATGGCACCAAACGAATCTATACGAATCGTCGATGCGATAAGCGTCGGCGATTTTTTTATTTTTAACTACCGATAGTTAAAAAATATTGACACTTCCCATTCTTAGATTTAAAATTCTACCTATCGGTAGTTAAAAAAGGAGTGGGATCATACGTTGAAAAAGAAAGACTTAACCTCGCAGCAGATCGTTGAGGCCGCCATCGGATTGTTTGCGGTTCATGGCATCGAGAAGACCAGCCTTGCGATGATTGCCGGCGAGGTGGGTATTACGAAACCGTCGATCTACTACCATTTTGCATCCAAGGATGAACTGGTGGAGCGCGTCTTTGATTATATGTTCAGCGATTATCATTTCGATCATTATTTCTCCCTGACCGAAATGAACGAGCACAACTTCGCGGAGAAGCTGTACCAAGGGGGATTGCGCATGTTTCCGGAGGAGGAAGAGGCTTTTGTGCCGGTCATGCGCCTATTGAATGAGTTCATGCTGACCGCAAATCGGAGTGCCAATTACGGCCAGCGGGTGATAGCTATGCAGCAATCGTTCCTGGACGGCTTTCGGGAACTGATGCGGTTAGGAGCAGACTTCGGGATCATTGAGCGGCAGAATGCAGATTCCAAAGCGTATGTTCTGGCACTGGTCATTGATAATATCACGAGTTATATCATGATGGAGATTCGATTGGATTACCAAGCGATATGGAGGGAAGCGGTGAACAGTACCCTTAGGAAAGGAGCGGATATACTTGAATCACGGGATGGAATACAGTGACCTTGGATTATCGGCTTCTGACCGGATCCTGATTTGGGCGGTACCGCCGTTATTAGGCGCGGTTGTCGGCTGGTTTATACCTGCCATCGCGGATTGGGCAACGGGCCTCGCCTGGGTGCCTTTTCAAGGACCGCTGGAGTTAATCGCATCTATACAAGGACCTTGGGTCGTCATCGTAACCGCTATTCTGGGCTTGCTTGCGGGCATGGTACTCTCCCACATTGCCATTAAAGAAAGCCTTGCCGTTCGCCTGTCGGATCAAGAGATCAGACTCCGCATGCATGATGCCGAACAAACGTTTACGAGAGACGAGGTTTCTGCGGTCTTTCTGGATGGCAAGCAGTTGGTCCTGCTGGGCACTGAGGGGCAGGAACTCTACCGGGAGAAACCCGAAGCCAAGCGGGATGCCTTGGACGAAGCCTTCAAGCGGCACGGTTACTCCTGGAGAGACCGCGATCCGTTCGCCGATCAATATGTACGATGGGTTGCCGGTTCGCCGGAACTGACGCCCGGCCTGAACGCGCTCTTCCTGGCACGGGAGAAGGCGATGGAGAACGAGGAAAAAGAGGATGCAGCCGATTTGCGCCGGGAACTATCGAAGCTGGGAATTACGGTACGGGATGACGGAAAAAGACAGTATTGGCGGCAGCACGGCCGCCGGCCCTAACGGCCTTAGGAAGCAGTCGTAATTGCCCCGATCATACGCTACACACTTATCACGCCTTTCGCCGATGTCGCGATCATCGGCGGTTTTTTATAGGATCTTGCGTCACTGTTGGTTGCCATGACATTTGTCCCCCCTCTTATCGAACAAAATGACACCTCTCTCGCTCAAGCGAGCCTGCGGCAAACAATATCCCTCTATCGGCAAGACATCCGGCAGTCCTCTCTTCCCATGAGAAGTCTTACAATGAAAGCGATACCTCAGCGAAGGAGATGTCTTATGAATTTTGATCTGAATATCGTACCTTTCAGCCGAAGAGAGTCCTTCTTGGCAATTTCCCTCCTGCCCGCGGCAAAGGACCGCAGACCAGGACTTTACCTGCGAACCGTCCGCGGAGGAGATGACAAGTTTGGCGAGGCGTTTCTGATAGAGCTGCTAAACCGGCAGAGCGAGCCGGTTCCGTTTGAACCTGTTGCATCACCCGACAAAATCAGGCTAACGGCCTCCGATTCGGAGGGCCATGCGGACATTTGTTTATCGGACTCCCGGACCGTCCGATTCCGCTCGGAAGGCTGCGGCATCCGGCTTACCTTTTTTCCAGCAGCGTATGATTACGCCTATGAGACCCATCCGGACAGCTGGGAGGTGAACAGCTTCACGCATGGCTGCCGCTTCATGCTAACCCGGCTTGCAGGCCAGATGGGCATGGAGGTCGAATGGAACGAGATCAAGAGCTCGCGGGTGACCGCCGACTTCTCCGTGGACGCGTTAACTAATATGGCGGAATTTGCGGTAGAGGAGTTCATGACCGTCATGACCCCGCGCAAGGAATGGGAGTCCTTCGACGAGGCGGTTCATAGCGTCCGGGAAGATTATGCCGCATGGCTGAACAACACCCTTACCGTCTCTGAGCGGTGGCAGGAGGCAAGGGAGCTCGCGGCCTATATTACCTGGTCCTGCGTGGTTCCGGCCGAAGGCTGTCTGACCCGCCCAGCCATGTATATGTCCAAGAATTGGATGACCAACATCTGGAGCTGGGACAACTGCTTTAACGCGATGGCCCTCGTGCGGCATCAGCCGGAGCTGGCCTGGGATCAGTTCATGATCTTTTTTGACCGGCAGGATGAGAGCGGCCTGATCCCTGACTTCGTGAACGATAAATACGAGCTTTGGAATTGCAACAAACCACCGATTCACGGCTGGACACTGGCCTGGATGATGCGTCGGACCGATTTCATTAAGGAGACCCAACTGCGCGAGGTCTATGGCCCGTTATCCAAATGGACGGAGTGGTGGTTCACGCACCGGGACCATGACGGCGACGGCATTCCCCAGTATAATCACGGCAACGATTCAGGCTGGGACAACAGCACGGCGTTTAATAACGGCATTCCCGTCGAGAGCCCTGATCTTGCCGCCTATCTCATTATTCAGATGGAGACGCTGGCCGAAATCGCAGGTTTGCTGGGCCTGACCGAGGAGTCGAGCCAATGGAGACAGAGAGCGGACGAAACGCTGGAGCGTTTGATTCGACACTTCTGGAAGGATGGCCGGTTCACGGCCTGCCGCTCGGGAACGCATGAGGTATCCGAGGGAGACAGCTTGCTGCTGTTCGTTCCCATCCTGCTGGGAAGACGCCTTCCCGAGTTTATTCGCAAGGCTCTACTGGAAGGACTTCGGGATGAAAGCCGATTCCTGACAAGCAACGGCTGGGCTACCGAGAGCGTAAGCAGCCGCTATTATAAGGCGGACGGATATTGGCGCGGGCCGATCTGGGCTCCCTCCACGATGCTGCTGGTCGAAGGGGTGGCAGCAGCCGGCGATATGGAGCTGGCGACGGAGATTGCGCAGCGGTACTGCCGGATGGTCAGTCTCAGCGGCATGGCCGAGAATTTTGATGCCCTGACCGGTGCGGGGCTTCGTGATCGGGCGTTCACCTGGACCTCCAGTGTATTTTTGATTCTTGGACATGAATACACCCTATAAGTGCGTGTTCAAAAAGGTCGATTTTCAGCACCGAAGCTTATGCTTCCGATGTGCGTTTTTTCAAAACGCTTCAGTTGGATGAAGCTAGGGACG